>JAKSQJ010000040.1 GCA_024404195.1 Clostridia bacterium
ATACCGACTCTTATGCCGTTTTTATATGCATTTGATATATTTTTTTCAAATTTTGCGTCAACAACGATTTTTCCCGTTTCGTATCCGCGGTAACCGCAGCGAATCATAACAAATTCAACACCGCTTGCCTTAACCTTTTTCCAATCAATGTCTCCGTTATGACTTGAAACATCAATGCCGTATGCTATTTCAGCAAAAGTGTCGGTTTTAATATCGTTTTGAGATTTCGGCTGCACCTTCGGTTGTTCTATTGGTTTGACGGTATTGACCGGGTCTTCTTTTGAATTGATTTTAGCGACAACTTTTTTGGGAACAACGATGGTTTTTCCGTTATATTCAATATTCGTTTCCGGCTTTTCTTCCTCTTTTTCGGGCTCTTCGGTCAACTCATAAGAAACAATCGGAGCCGAAACGACATCTTTAATTGTTACTTTTACCGGCTTTTTCTTTGCCGAACGCACAATAACAACCGAAGTTATTGCAATTGCGGGAACAAGTATAATAACACTTGCAAATATATAAAATTTCGGGTGGGCTTTAAGAAATTGAAAAATCCCCCTGAAAAACATCTTGAATTTCATTATCTGACCTCTTTTTGTTCTATTGGTAACATTATATCATATTATAATTGATGTGTAAATAATAATAATTTACCAAATAAAGAAAAAATATTAAAAATCTATTGTTAAAGTAAGGCAAAATGTGATATAATTATAAAAGTAAAATTTTTGTTTACGGAGTGTGCAAAATGGCTATCAACAAAACTCTGCTTTCAAACGGAGCCGAGGGACTTTTTATTAAAAATTCCCGATTTAAGACAACGCTTGTAACGGTGAATTTTTATTTGCCGTTAAATAGAAAAAAGGTTGCTTCCTATGCGCTTTTGCCGTTTATGCTGACTACCTGCAGTAAAAGGTATCCCGATTTCAGTAAGCTTAATTTCAAGCTTTCAAAGCTTTACGGTGCCGAGCTTATGGCAAGTGCCGAAAAAATCGGCGATTATCAGCTATTAAAAATGGGAGTTGCGGTTATAGGGGATAAATATACCCTTGACGGCGAACAGCTTACTGCCGAAGCGGTTGCGCTTCTTAATGAGCTTATTTTTGAGCCGAAGGCGGAAAACGGCGAATTTTGCGAGCTTGACCTTGAAAGAGAAAAACGAAAAGCCATTGAACATATAAAGGGTGATTTTGCCGAAAAACGAATTTATTCAAAAACCCGACTTATTGAAGAAATGTATAAGGATTCCCCTTACGGTATTTCAAAATGCGGAACGATAGAAGATGTTACCGCAATTACGGGTAAAAGTTTATATTCCGCCTGGGAGGAAATGCTAAAAACCGCATATATAAGGGTTAATGTTATCGGCGATACTCTGCCGAGCGGTCTTTTTGATACTTTAAGTCAACGGCTTGACGGCATTGACCGAAGCGGTGTTATTGATTTAAATAATACCGATCTTTCCGTTCCTGCAAATAAGGTTAATACCGTTGTTGAAACCGAGGAATTAAGTCAGGGCAAACTTTGTATGGGCTTTACTTTCTCAAAAAACGGCGATGATAACAATACTGCCGATATGCTTGTTTGTTCGGATATTTTCGGCGGCGGTCCGTATTCAAAACTCTTTACAAATGTCAGAGAGAAAATGAGTTTATGTTATTACTGCGCCGCCCGATCGGTCAGAATTAAAGGGCTTTTAACGGTTGAAAGCGGTGTTCAAAAGGAAAACTGCGATAAAGCGCAAAAGGCAATTTTGGAGGAACTTTTAAAACTTCAAAACGGAGATATATCCGAAAGCGAGTTTAATTCTTCAATTTTGGGCATTACCGATTCACTAAACACCTATAACGACAGTAATACGACTCTTGAGGGTTGGTATTCAACAAGGATAGGTGACGGCGATATTCTTTCTCCCGAAGAATTTGCCGAAAAAATCAAAGCGGTTACCAAAGAACAGGTTGTTGAAGTGGCAAAAGGAATAAAGCTTCATACCGTATTTAAACTTTTACCGAAGGAGGAAAAATGATGAAAAGAGAAACCTTTGAATCGTCCTTGGGCGAAAGTTATGTTAAAGCCGTTTGTTCTTCGGGTGTTACGGTTTATGTTCTTGAAAAACCCCTTTATAAGTCAACCTTTGCAATTTACGGAACGAAATACGGCTCCATTGATAATTGCTTTGCGGTAAACGGCGGCACGCCTAAAAAAGTCCCCGACGGTATTGCTCATTATTTAGAGCATAAGCTTTTTGAAAGTGAAGACGGCGATGCTTTTCAGAAATTTGCAAAAACCGGCGCTTCGGCTAATGCCTTTACTTCATTTGACCGCACTTGTTATCTTTT
This sequence comes from Clostridia bacterium, assembly GCA_024404195.1. Classification (GTDB taxonomy): domain Bacteria; phylum Bacillota; class Clostridia; order Oscillospirales; family Acutalibacteraceae; genus UBA737. Next base: position 2,340 of record JAKSQJ010000040.1, read on the forward strand.
TAACTGTGCCGATAATGTTTATGAGAATTTAAGTGTTTTGCTTGACTTTGTGGCTCACCCTTATTTTACCGAGGAAACAGTCAAAAAGGAGCAGGGGATAATCGGGCAGGAAATCAAGATGTATGACGATAGCCCTTCTTGGCGGGTTACCTTTAATATGCTTGAAAATATGTATCATAACCACCCCGTTAAAATTGATATTGCGGGAACGGTTGAATCTATTGCAAAAATAAACGCCGATTTGCTTTATGACTGTTATAATACCTTCTATAACCCTTCAAATATGTTTGTTTGCGTCGTCGGTAATGTTGATACCGAAAAAGTGCTTCAAATGTGCGAAAAGGGTATTATTTCAAAGGAAAAAATTGAAATTGAAAGAATTTTTGAAGATGAGCCCGAAACGGTTATGAAAAATTATGTTGAACAAAACCTTTCGGTTTCAATTCCTATGTTTTCGCTCGGATTTAAGCAAAAAATCACGAGTCCTTACAGGCGGTTAAAGTCAAAAATTTGTGTTGCCATGCTTCTTGAAATCATTTGCGGCGAGTGTTCTCCGCTTTATGCCGAGCTTATGAATGAGGGACTTATAAACGATGAGTTTTCAACCGAATATTTTAACGGTTATGACTATGCCTGCACGATATTTTCGGGCGAATCGGGTAATCCGAAGCTTGTTGCCGAAAAAATCAAAAGCGAAATCAAAAAACTTCGTGAAAACGGCATTGATAAAAAGATGTTTTCCGCAATAAAATGCGGTATGTTCGGTGATTTAGTGCGTCGGTTTGACTCTGTTCAGGGACTTTGTATGCAACTTGCCGAAAGTGCCGTTTATGATTATAATTTATTTGATGAAATTAAGGTGTTAAAGCAAATCACCTGCGATGATGTCTATAAGCGCCTTGATATTTTTGACGATGACCTTTCAGTATTGTCGGTAATAAATCCTTTGGAGAAGTAAAATGAACATCTATAATGTTACGATTTTCGGAATACACCTGAAACTTAAACCAATCGCATTTACCTTGCCGATAGGCAGCGGTTGGGATATTTATTGGTATGGTATAATAATCGCCGTCGGCTTTTTATTGGCACTCATTTTTGCCTATAAAAACGCAAAGCGGTTTAATATTGATATTGACAGAGCCATTGATGTTGTTCTTGTTACAACACCCGTCGCCATACTTTGCGCGAGGGCATACTATTTGATTTTTGACGACGAAAAGACAAGCTCAATTGCTGATTTCTTCGGCTTCGGGTCTTCGGGCTTTTCGGGACTTGCGATATACGGTGCGGTTATCGGCGCTCTTGTTTGCGGCGGATTGATGTGCTACATAAGAAAGGTTAAAATTCTTGATATGTTTGACCTTACCGTTATTGGCTTTTTAATCGGTCAGGCAGTCGGAAGATGGGGTAATTTTGTTAATCAGGAGGCATTCGGCGGACCTACGGGGAGTAAATGGTGGGGAATGACAAGCGAAAGTGTTGTTTCCGATTTTATATCAAAGGGTTTTGACCCCGATAAACTTGCTCATCCTTGTTTCTTATATGAATCAATTTGGTGTTTGGTTGGCTTTTTGATTATAAATAAGTTGAGTAAAACTCGCCGTTTTTCGGGTGAAACTTTGCTTATGTATGGAACTTGGTATGGTTTCGGTCGGGCAATAATAGAACTTTTGCGAACCGATAGTTTGATGATAGGTAATATAAAAGTGTCTTGTCTTTTGTCTGTGCTTTTATGCCTTTTGAGTGCGGTTTTGTTGTTTTACTTTGAACGGAAAATTAAATTAACAAAGAATGACGGTGACTACACCGATGTTTTTGAAGAACAAAAAGAAATAGCGGAGGATTCAGATAATGGGGAAGATAATTGACGGAAAAGTTGTTTCGCAATTTGTCAAGGACAATATAAAAAATGAGGTTGAAAAACTTAAAGAAAACGGAATTACCGTCGGTCTTGCCGTTATTTTAGTAGGTGAAGACCCCGCCTCAAAAATTTATGTTGCCAACAAGAAAAAGGCGTGTGAGGCGCTCGGCATTATTTCGCAGGAATACCTGCTTCCTGCCGATACCAAAACCGAAGAGCTTTTAGAGCTTATTGATACACTTAATAATGAAAAAACGGTAAACGGTATTCTTTGTCAGCTTCCGCTTCCGAAGGGTATTGACGAAAAAACCGTTATCAATGCCATTTCTCCCGAAAAAGATGTTGATGCGTTTCATCCCTTTAATGTCGGCAAAATTATGATAGGGGATTATGATTTTGTTCCCTGCACACCGGCAGGCATAATGGAAATGCTAAAATATTATGATATTGAAATAAGCGGCAAAACCTGCGTTGTTATAGGCAGGTCAAATATTGTCGGCAAACCTATGGGTATGTTGCTTATGCACCAAAACGGCACCGTAACCGTCTGCCACAGCAGAACTAATGACCTTAAAGCCGTAACAAAGAGTGCGGATATTTTAGTTTCTGCCGTAGGTAAATCAAATTTTGTTACTGCCGATATGGTAAAGCAGGGTGCCGTTGTTATTGATGTCGGTATGAACAGGGATAGCGGAAAACTTTGCGGAGATGTTATTTTTGATGAGGTTGAGCCACTTGCTTCTTATATTACCCCCGTTCCCGGCGGTGTCGGACCTATGACAATAGCAATGCTTATGAAAAATACTCTTACCGCCGCCAAAAAGCAAAACGGTATTTTATAATAAACGGAAGTGATATTTTGAAAAGGTTTAGAATAGTTGTTCTGCTTGTTGCCGTTATTTCGTTTTTGTCCTTTTCGGGCTTTGACAGCGACAGGGATTTTGATATTTCGGTAGGTAAAACATACGAATATTGCTATGCCGACGGCGATTACGATAATGTGCTGGCGCGGCTTAACGAACTGTTTGTCAAAAACAGCGATATTCCCGAAGCTTCCTTTACAAAGCAGGACTTAAAAACTTATTTTAATAAAGAGAATATTCAGTTTTTTGCCATAAATAAAACCGATGCATCTCAAATAAGGGTTGCCGTTTATGAGGATAGTGTTTCGCAAAAAATTGAAGATTTATCTTCAAAGAGTAATAAAATGCTTGATGATTTTGCCAAGGATTTAATAGGAGATAATAATCTTCAATATGAAATTTATTCAAGAGATGCGAAAAAGTATATAAAGATTTTTGAAACAAAAAAGGATGAAATCGGGGAATATACTTCAACTCAATTCATAACCGTTTGCGACGGAAAGGTATTTAATATCAGTTTTTTCAGTATCGGCAAAAATCTCGGTAACGATGCTTTGAAAATTCTTGATACCTTTGAAATAAAAGAGGCATCTATTCCGTCAAAGGTTCCTGTTTTTAATACGGTTCTTGCCGCCTTGGGAATAGCGGTGCTTATATGCGTTATTATTTATATGCTTTGGGGAATTGTTAAAAAATACAAACAAATAAATACCGAAAAAAATACGGAAAACGAAGTATCCGAAGTTGATGAAGAAAAAGAGTAGTGCCATCGGCACTACTCTTTTAGCTTTATATATCTAAATTTCCGCTTCTTGCATAGTAGAAAATATACTGTTGAATAATTCCGCCGAACGGACTGTATTTCTCGGGCAAACCGTCTGGGAAAAGATATGCCATGGCTTTTTTAATCCAAACATCTGTAGGGAAAGCAGAGAAATGTTTAAGCGAAAAAAGCAGTGTGCAGTCAGCAACCTTCGGACCTACACCCTTAATCTTCATAAGCTCCGCCTTTGCCGATTCGTAATCAAGGTCATATAAACGGTCAAGGTCAACTTCCTTGTTTTTTACCTTTTTTGCGGCATCAATTATGTATTTTGCCCTAAAACCCATTCGTATATCTGCAAGGTCTTCTTCGGTTTTTTCGGCTATTATATCGGCAGTAGGAAAATCATAAAGACCGTCCTCTAATTCCTTGCCGTATTTTCGGGTAAACCTGTCAATAATTCCTTTAATTCTCGGAATATTGTTGTTTTGCGAGATAATAAACGAGCAAAGCGTTTCAAATGGGTCTTGATTAAGTATTCTTATCCCGTAACCGAATTTTGAAGCGGCGGCTAAATCTTTATTGTCGCTTATTTTTTCTGCAATTTCGGCATAATTGCGGTTAAAATCAAAGTAATCCGACCAAACATTTTCAAAATCTTGCTTTGAAGTATTGTGGAAAATTATTTCGTTTTCTGTTTGTTCAATATAAAGAACTTTTGAGAGTGCAACACCGCACCAATATCCCTTTGATATCTCTTTCCATCTGAATGCCTGACCGCAGTCAAGGGTCATAGAAAGGTCAAAATTTTCGGGATTTTTTATGTAAACATTTCCGTTTTTATATTGAGCGTTTTGCATTTTATCACCCTTTCGCACTTGAATTATACTTTTTTTATGGTAAAATATCAAGTATCAGAAAGTTTTAAGGAGTAATTTTATGCGTGAAGATATTTGCACCATACCTGTCTCGGAGGCATTTGAGGAAAAGGACGGTTGCCCGATATGCCGAATGTATAATACGGTTGAGGAGAGAATACTTGACTATATTTTAGGCGATGCCATGATGGAGCCCGATGTCAGAATTGCTACAAATAAGGCGGGTTTTTGCCCAAATCACCTAAATAAAATGATGCAAAGAAGGGGACGGCTTCAATTGTCCCTTATGTTAGAAACACATATTAAGGAGATAAATTCAACCGTTTTTGAGAAAAAACTTTTTAATAATGCGGATAAAAAAGCGCAAAAAGCAGGAAAATTCACCGACAGTTGTTTTATTTGCGATAAAATGAACTGGGGCTTTGAGCATATGATAGATACTATTTACAGGACTTATGAAAAGGATAAGGATTTCCGAGCCCTTTTTGACGGTCAACCGCAGTTTTGTATGCCTCATTATGAAATGCTTATTAAGGGCGCAGATAAAAAGAAGATGCCTAAATATTATAAGGAGTTTTCGGATAATTTAACAAGAATAACCGCCGATTACATTAAAACTCTCTGTGATGATATTTCAAAGTATTGCGCTATGTATGATTACCGAAATAATGAGGGTAAGGATACCGATTGGGGAGACGCAAAGGTGGCTCCCGAGAGAATAGTCGGTTTCTTAAACGGCGAAATTCCGAACGATAAATAATTTTTCTTGAATATATTTTCTTAAAAATGCCTAAACTGTAATTATAACGAAAAAAGGCGGTATATTATGGTAAAAGGCGTCAAAAGAAATATTATTGAAATTAAAGATACGGGCAATTCCTGTTTTGAAAAGATAGTTTTTTATATTTCTCCAAACAGTTCTCTTTCGGCTGCACAAACCGTTAAAATGGCAACAAAAGAAATTGAGAGGTTTTCGCCGAATCTTGAAAAGAATAAATCTTTAAGAAATATCGTTTCAAACAAAACCAAAAAACGAAGGATAATATCTTTGCTTGTTATCGGCGGTATAGCTTGTTTGGGTTTGTTGCTTAAAATATTTGTTTATTAAATTTAAATGCAGGGTTTTTTAACCTTGCATTTTTTTGCTTTATAATGTATAATTGAAATACTATGTTAAAGAAGGTGCAAAATGAAGGATAATATTAAACATTCCGGTTCGGTGTTTTTAAGTTTAATAATCGTTTGGGTTATGTCGGCAATTCTTTCAATTACATTCTCCATGATAGCAAGTGTTGCTTTCAGCGGCGGATATAATGCGGTTGTTGTTGATAAAAACGGCAAAAAGGTTGATTCATATACCTATAAATTGGAACAAAAAGAAGATACGAAAAAGATTGAATTTGAAAAACAGGGTTATATCGTTAATAAAGCGGCAATCGTTACAAAAAAAGGCGAAGTGTTTGAGTTCGTTTGCAATACGATTTGCACGGTTTCCATCCTTATCGTTTTTATTTATAATCGGCTTTATAAAGTCGGTAATAAGGACTTTAACCTTGTAAAATTCAATCATAAGTCGCAAGATAAATTAAGAGGGCTTAAAATCGGTGCTATTGCTTCAATTCCGAACTTTCTGCTATATGTTGCAATAGTTGTTCTTAAATTCGTCAGACCTTCAACATCAATAGGACTTTATATTTTCCCGAATTTCCAATATTATAACATTTTGAACGCTATAATGCAGAGCGAAACAAGAACTCTTGCAAATGTTGCCGCACTTGATTTTGTATATATTTTCTTAACTTTACTTATCGTTCCGATAGTTTGTTACGCTTCATATACTTTGGGTTATAAGGATGTAAACTTATCTGATAAATTGACCTATAAGAAGGGAGAGATAAAGAAGTAAATGGCAGGTTTTTTCGGTTTATTCAATTATAATAAAGAGGGTCCGGGAATCCCTAAGGATGCCCCGAAGAAAAAGACCTTTGTTGTTTTCTTTGAAACCTTTTTCAGAAATATGTGGAAGCTTATTTCCGTTGATGTGGTTTATATTCTCATGAGCATTTTAATTATCCCGATAGGTCTTGCAAATGTCGGTCTTGCCAATGTTACGAGAAATCTTTCAAGGGATAAACATTCCTTTATGCTTTCCGATTATTTTGAAACAATCAAGAAAAACTGGAAGCAGGGGCTTTCGGTCGGAATAATAAATACCGTTATTTATGCCTTAATGTTTTTTGCGGGTAGATACTATATTGAATTGATGAAGGTGTCGGAAGGTATAAAACCTGCAATCGGTTTGGGGGTTTGCTTGGCAGGATTTATTATTTTCTCGGTAATGAATTTTTATATTTATACACTTATTATCACATTTAATTTTTCGCTCGGAAAACTTTATTCCAACAGCTTTAAGTTCGTTTTTTTTTTTCTTTTAAACAATGTTTTGTGCGGAATGTCTCTTTTGTTGGTTT
>JAKSQJ010000041.1 GCA_024404195.1 Clostridia bacterium
CGGCGCAACACTTCTTTCCGCCGCAATCATTGACGATATTATCGGCATTGTCGTTTTGAGTGTCCTTACCGGTATCGGTGATAAAAGCGGAAATACGAATCCGCTTAAGGTCATTATAAAGATTATACTTTTCTTTGTATTTACCCTTGTTGTCGGTTTTCTTGCAAACAAGTTCTTCAAAATCATTACAGAGCATTATTCTCATAAACGCCGCCTTTCGGTTTGGGCGTTGGCATTTTGCTTTTTAATGGCATTTTGCGCCGAATATTTCTTCGGTGTTGCGGATATTACGGGTGCCTATTTTGCCGGTGTAATCCTTTGCAATCTTACCGATATGAAGCAGTATGTTGCGAAAAAAATCGCCGTTCCGTCGTATCTTATATTCAGTCCGATTTTCTTTGCGGGAATAGGACTTAAAACCGACATTAAAGGACTTAACCTTACCATATTATTCTTTGCGGTGGCTTTGATATTAGGCGCCGTTTTATCGAAAATCATAGGTTGCTCTCTTGCGGCAAAAATATGCCGATTCAAGTATTCCGATTCTATTAAAATCGGTATCGGAATGGTCGCAAGAGGCGAGGTTGCGCTGATGGTCGCTCAAAAGGGCATCGCTGCCGGATACATTGACGAAAAGATACTTCCCGCCATCGTTTTATGCGTTGTTGTTGCCGCTTTGTCAACACCTATTATGCTCAAACTTTCATATAAAAACGAGCTTAAAGGCAATTAAGAAAATTTAATTTGTTTTCAGAACTGCACCGCTATAGTAGTGGTGCAGTATTTCTTTATAACTGCTCCCATTCTTGGCTAAATAATCGGCTCCAACCTGACTCATACCGACACCGTGACCGTAACCGAAAACGGTGAATATCACGGCTTTCTCGGTAACATTTAACTGAAAGCTTGACGAGCGAAGCCCAAAGGTCTTTTGAATTGTATTGCCCTCAACGGTTTTGCCGTTTATTTGAACACTTTCCACCCTGCCGCTTTCCCCCGTTTTTATGTTTTTAACGGTAATCGGTGCCTTGATTTTTTCAATGCTTTCAAACTTTTTAATAAACTCATCACTTGTTAATTCAACCGTTGATAAATAACCGTTGTTTGTTTTATCGTAGGAGCTGTCAACCGATTTAAGATACGGTATATCGGTTCCCCAAACATCCTTTGAACTGTTGGTTTTACCGCAGGAAATTGCGTGATAGACCGTAAGAGCAGGTTTTCCGTCATAGCAAAGCCACTGACCCGAAACGCTTTCAATGATATTTGCAAGTTTTTCTCTGTTTTTTTCGTAATTATCTCCCCATTTTGACTTAATTTCTTCGCTTGTTAAGAAGCATTGGTCAATATGGTAATCGGCGGTTAAATCATAATCGGCTTTTGAAAGCGATTTTTTTCTTAAAGCAAAGGTATAGGCGGCAACCGCCTGTGCTTTAAGCGCCTCGTCGGCAAAATTTATCGGCATTTCCCCTGCAAGACAGCCGAAAACATAATCCTTTGCGGAAATTTTTTCTATTTCGCCGTTTTGCATTTTAACCTTAAATTCAGGCAAGCAATTACTTTTTACCGGAGAATAATTTGTTGTTTTTTCGCTTTTTTTATCGGTTTTTGCACCTATTATAACAATCGGGCCGAAAAGCGAAACGGTAATCAGTAAAATAACAAAAACAATAACTTTTTTCATAGCAGTTCTTTCCAAATTTTTATTGACTTTTTGCCAAAAAAATAATAAAATACTAATATATATGTTTATAATATAAAGGGAGGCAATATTTTGAAAAGTAAATACATCTTTTTATCCTTTTATCTATTGCTTATTGCTTCCATAGGTTTTAGGGTATATGAGCTCAGAAATTACATCAACATAGATAACGGTCAGTTTACAAGCGGACCGCTAAGACAGATGTTTATATTCGTGACCGTTGTCACCGTAATTATTTCGTTTGCCTTGTCGTTTCTCATTCGCCGTTGCCCCGTCAGAAGTCCGAAGGTCAATATTTCCCTTTGCTTATCTTCGCTTATTTTTTCATTAACTGTTCTTCTCGGCGGCCTGGCTGATTTTATTGCAAACCGTTCCGTAAGTCCTTTCTCTTCAATCTCTCTTATTATTTCCGCTGCCGTTTGTGTTTTCGGGTTTATGTATAGCTCAAAAACCTTCATCGGTTTTCATATTCCGGGAATTCTTTATGTTATTCCTCTTGTTTTTTGGCTTTATAAATTGATTGTGATTTATGTAAGAATTGCCAAAATGTCGCTCATTTCGGAAAATGCATACTTGATTCTCGCTACCGCTTCTATTGCGCTTTTTTCGCTTTATTTTGCAAAGTATGCCAATGGAATGCTTACAAGATTTTCCCATAAGCTTTTGTTACTTTTCGGATTTTTATCCGTTATTTTCAGCGAAACATTTGCTTTGCCTTCCCTGATTTACTATGCGAAAACAAGTGACGGTATCGTTCATAACTCTATTGCTGACCTTATTTTATATGCTGTTACAGGTGTTATGATACTTATTTACCTGATTTCGTTTTTCAGTAATAAAAATCTTCTTCGTCATCATAAATCGGAAACAAAAAATATTTTACCTATTGAAAACGGTTTTGAGATTAAAGACGAGGAAGCAGAAAACTAAAACTTTAGAATTTTCCCTTCACTATATCACTTGATAGGAAGTGCTGTTTTGCAAAAGTATGTAATTAACGGCGGAAAAACCCTTAAAGGTTCAGTTCGCATCGGCGGCGCAAAAAATGCTGCCGTTGCCATTTTACCTGCCGTTTTGCTTTCAAACGAACCCTGCATAATTGAAAATTTGCCGCAAATATCGGATGTCACCTCCATTCTCCATGCTCTAACCTCCCTTGGTGCTACGGTTAAAACTATCAATAAATCTTCTGTCCAAATTGACCCGAGACCTGCTAAATCCTATGTTGTATCTAAGGATATTGCAAAAGGAATGAGGGCATCAAGTTATTTTTTGGGTGCTTTGCTCGGCAGGAACAACCGTGCCCGTGTCGCTCCCCCCGGCGGTTGCGATTTCGGTGTCCGCCCCATTGACCAGCATATTAAGGGCTTTGAGGCGCTCGGCGCAAAGGTTATCATTGATAACGGTATGGTTGACGCAAGAGCAATATCCCTTGACGGCGCTTCCATTTATCTTGATGTTGTTTCGGTTGGCGCTACCATAAACATTATGCTTGCCGCCACCAAGGCAAAGGGACTTACAATTATTGAAAATGCCGCAAGAGAACCGCATATAGTTGACCTTGCAAACTTCCTTAACTCCATGGGTGCAAATATTATGGGCGCCGGAACGGGAGTTATTAAAATCCGAGGTGTTGATGAGCTTCACGGCTCAAATTACAGTATTATTCCCGACCAGATTGAAGCCGGAACCTATATGGTTGCCGCCGCCGCTACCGGCGGTGATGTAACTATTGAGAATGTTACTCCAAAGCATCTTGAATCCATTATCGCAAAGCTTACGGAAATCGGCGCAAAGGTTGAAGAATTTGATGAGTCCGTCAGAGTTTATATGGACTCTAAACCTAAAAAATGCAATGTTAAAACAATGCCTCACCCCGGTTTCCCGACAGATATGCAACCTCAAATTGCCGTTTTGCTTTCGGTTGCCGAAGGAACAAGCATTGTAACCGAAGGCGTTTGGGACAGTCGCTTCCGCTATGTTGAGCAACTGACCTTTATGGGTGCCGATATTCAGGTTGACGGTAAATCAGCCGTTATTACCGGTGTAAACGGTCTTAAAGGCGCTCCTGTTAAGGCGGTTGACCTTCGTGCCGGTGCCGCTATGATTATTGCGGGCCTTATCGCAGACGGCACTACTACAGTTGAGGAAATTGACCATATTGACCGTGGCTATGAGTGTCTTACCGAAAAATTAACAACGCTTGGTGCCGATATAAAACGCACTGACGATTTTGATGACTTAAAAGTATTGAAAAATGCTTAAATTATTATTTTAGTGTGGTATTATTGCCACACTATATTTTTATGACTTTGGAGGAAAATTTATGACGGGAATTTGTCCGCTTTTCAGCGGCTCAAAGGCAAACTCAACCGTTATTACGGATAATAAAAACAGTATCGTCGTTGATATCGGCGCTTCATTCAAGTCGTTTTTACTTGCTCTTGACAATATAGGCGAAAGCGTTGAAAACATTAAAGCGATTGCCATTACTCATGAACATTCCGACCATATTGCAGGGCTTAAAACCTTTCTTAAAAATATCAATGTTCCGGTTATTGCCTCAAAGAAAACGGCTGATTTTCTGACTGACAATAAAATTATCACCCCGAAAAACGATGTTATTCTTGCCGACAGTTCCGAAATAGTTATCGGCGATATTTTAATAAACAGATTTCCGACAAGTCATGACTGTATCGGTTCAAGCGGCTATACTGTTTCATTTGACGGCTCAAATTTTGCCGGAATTTGCACTGATACGGGTTTTTTGACAAAGGAAGCAAAAGAACACCTAAAATGTTGCAAAACGGTTATAATTGAATCTAATCACGATATTACGATGCTTAAAAACGGACCGTATCCCCCTCAACTTAAAATGAGGATACTTTCGGATTTGGGACACCTTTCCAATACCGCTTGTGCCGAGTTTTTGCCAACACTTTTGGAATCGGGAACGACAAGGTTTATTTTAGGTCATTTAAGCCAGAATAACAATACACCTATGTTAGCCGAAAACGCCTCAAATTCCGCCCTATCAGCCGCCGGCGCAAAAGAAAACAGCGATTACATACTTTATGCCGCAAAGCCAAACGGCAACGAGGTGATGCCGTTTTGATTAAGGTTAAGATTATTTGTCTTGGAAAATTAAAGGAAAACTATCTTAAATCTGCCGCCGAAGAATATGTTAAACGGCTTTCAAGATTTTGCGATTTAAGTATTATTGAGTTATCCCCCGTTTCGCTTTCCGATAATCCGTCAGGTGCGGAAATTGAAAATGCTTTAAGCAAGGAAACGGTTTTGATTGAAAAGCAAATTCCAAATGGATACTTTATTACCTCGCTTTGCGTTGAGGGCAAAGAGCTTTCAAGCGAAGATTTTGCCGAAAAAATTAAAGGACTTTCAAATGTCGGCAAAAATTTATGCTTTATTATCGGAAGCTCTTACGGACTTTCAAACGAAATTAAGGCAAAATCCGATTTGCGCTTTTCCCTTTCAAAAATGACATTTCCGCATCAACTTTTCAGAATACTTTTGCTTGAGCAAATCTACCGTGGTTTTATGATAAACGAGGGCTCAACATATCATAAATAATTATTATTGAAAATTGACAAATTGATAAAAGAAACGGGCGAACATAGTTCGCCCGTTCTTTGTATATAACAGAGATAAATCACCACAAAAAATAATACGACCGAATACAAGCGTAAAAACAAAAATACGAATTATACCGATAATGATAATGATAATGAATATGATTATGATAATGATTATGATTATGATTATTATATACCGTTTCGGATAAACCGAAAACGAAAAAACAACCCACCTTTTCGGTGGGTTGTTTAATATCAGTTATTACTATTACTTACCGTAAAGTTCAACCAATTTTTCAAGATGAGCACGACGGGCCTTTGCAGTTTCAGCTGCCTTATCAAACAACTCTTCTGCACGCTCGGGGAACGAACGGGTAAGAGATGAATAACGAGCTTCGCCGAGGATAAACTCTTTATAATCGGTTGTTGCGGGTTTACTGTCAAGTGAGAAGGGTGACTTGCCTTCTGCCTTTAATGCAGGATTATAACGGAACAAGTCCCAATAACCGCAGTCAACGGCCTTCTTCATTTCGCTCTGGCAGTTAACCATACCGCCCTTGATAGAGTGCATCTCGCAAGGAGCGTAACCGATAATAAGTGACGGACCGTCATAAGCTTCAGCTTCCTTAATTGCCTTAAGGGTCTGATTCTGGTCGGCACCCATAGCGATTTGAGCAACATAGATATAACCGTAAGACATAGCGATTTCAGCCAACGACTTCTTGGCAATAGCTTTACCGGCAGCTGCAAACTGAGCAACCTGACCGATATTTGATGCCTTAGATGCCTGACCGCCGGTATTAGAGTAAACCTCAGTATCAAATACCATAATGTTTACATTCTGACCGCTTGCCAAAACATGGTCAAGACCGCCGAAGCCGATATCATAAGCCCAACCGTCACCACCGAAGATCCAAATGGACTTCTTGGAGAGGTATTCGCTGTTATTAAGAACATCGTTGCACTTCTCGCACATCGGACCTGCCTTCTTAATAGCGGCAACCAAAGCGGCGGAAGCGGCGGCATTCTTGTCACCGTCGTTAAGGGTTGCAAGGTATTCTTCACCTGCTGCCTTAACTTCCGGTGCTGCCTTATCGGAAGCAACTATACCCTTAACATCGTCAATAAGACGCTCACGGATAGCATTTTGACCTAAATACATACCGTAACCGTGCTCGGCGTTATCCTCAAAGAGGGAGTTAGCCCAAGCAGGACCGTGACCTTCGGCATTAGTGGTATAAGGAGATGTAGCGGCAGGACCGCCCCAAATTGAAGAACAACCGGTTGCATTGGAAATATACATTCTATCGCCGAACAACTGAGTGATAAGACGGGCATAAGAGGTTTCAGCACAACCTGCGCAAGAGCCGGAGAATTCAAGAAGCGGCTTCTTGAACTGAGAAGCGATGATATTTGCAGTTCCTGCAACATCTGCCTTCTCGGTTACATTTGCAACACAGTAGTCAAATGACTTCTGCTCAATGAGTTGACCCTCTTGCGGAGCCATCTTAAGAGAATTTGTAGGACAAACACCGATACAAACACCGCAACCCATACAGTCAAGCGGAGAAATGGTCATTGTATAAGCATAACCCTTGTTTGTAACGAGTTTTTCTTTAGTAGCAACCTTTAAGGTATCGGGTGCCTTTGCCTTTTCGTCAGCCGAAAGAGCGAAAGGACGGATTGTAGCATGAGGACAAACAAATGCGCACTTGTTACAACCGATACAGGTATCATTATTCCATTCGGGAACCATAACGGCAACGCCGCGCTTTTCATAAGCGGAAGCGCCCTGCTCAAATGTTCCGTCTGCATAATCGTTAAATGCGGAAACAGGAAGAGCATCGCCGTTCATAAGACCAACCGGCTTCATAACTGAATCTACCATCTTAGCAAGCTTAGCAGGACCTTCTGTCTTAGCGCAATCGCACTTATCCTCGGCATTTGCCCAGCTGCTCGGAACATCAATCTTAACATAAGCTGTTGCACCGGCATCAATGGCATTTTCGTTCATTTCAACGATTTCTTTGCCCTTCTTCATAAACTTCTGGGCTTTTTCCTTCATATAGCCGATAGCGTCTTCACGGGGAAGAACTTCGGAAAGAGCGAAGAATGCGGACTGCAATACGGTATTAGTTCTCTTACCGAGACCGATTTTAGCAGCCAAATCAATAGCATTAACGGTATAAAGCTGAATGTTATTCTTAGCGATATATCTCTTTGCTTCGGCGGGCATATGCTCGTCAAGTTCTTCGGGAGTCCACTGGCAGTTGATAAGGAATACACCGCCCGGCTTAACATCGTTAACCATCTTGTAACCCTTAATTACATAAGAGGGGTTATGGCAGGCAACGAAGTCGGCCTTATTTATGTAGTATGGGCTCTTAATCGGCTTATCACCGAAACGAAGGTGAGAAATTGTAATACCACCGGTCTTTTTAGAGTCATACTGGAAGTATGCCTGAACATACTTATCGGTATGGTCACCGATAATCTTAATGGAGTCTTTATTGGCACCAACGGTTCCGTCACCGCCAAGACCCCAGAACTTACATTCCTTAGTGCCTTCGGCTGCGGTATTCGGAGCTTCTTCCTCGTCAAGTGAAAGATTGGTAACATCATCGACAATACCGATAGTGAACTGTGACTTCGGAGCATCCTTCTTAAGCTCATTGTAAATAGCAAATACACTTGAAGGAGGAGTATCCTTTGAACCGAGACCGTATCTGCCGCCGGTTACAACATCAATATGTCTGCCGGTTTTGGCAAGAGCGCCTACAACGTCCAAATAGAGAGGCTCACCTAAAGCACCCGGCTCCTTGGTACGGTCAAGAACAGCAATCTTCTTAACGGTATCAGGAATAGCTTCAACCAACTTTTCAGCAGAGAAAGGACGGTAAAGACGTACCTTTACAAGACCTACCTTTTCGCCCTTGGCGGTAAGATAATCAATAACCTCCTCTGCAACATCGCAGATAGAGCCCATAGCGATTATGATGTTTTCGGCATCGGGAGCGCCATAGTAGTTAAAGAGCTTATAATCTGTGCCGAGTTTGGCATTAACCTTGTCCATATATTCCTCGACAATAGCAGGCATTGCATCATAATACTTGTTACAAGCCTCTCTGTGCTGGAAGAATATATCACCGTTTTCGTGAGAACCACGCATAACGGGACGTTCAGGATTCAAAGCACGTTTACGGAATGCCTCAACAGCATCCATATCGCACATCTCTTTTAAGACCACATAATCACATAACTGAATTTTCTGAATTTCATGAGAGGTACGGAAACCGTCAAAGAAGTTAATGAAAGGAACACGTCCTTTAATGGAAGCCAAGTGAGCAACTGCACCAAGGTCCATAACCTCCTGCGGATTTGTTTCAGCGAGCATAGCAAAACCGGTCTGACGGCAAGCATATACGTCTGAATGGTCACCGAAAATGTTAAGAGCATGGGAAGCTACGCAACGAGCGGATACATGGAACACGCAGGGCAAAAGCTCACCGGCAATCTTGTACATATTCGGAATCATAAGTAAAAGTCCCTGAGAAGCGGTGTACGTTGTGGTAAGAGCACCGGCGGCTAAAGAGCCGTGTACTGTACCGGAAGCACCTGCTTCGGACTGCATTTCGGCAACCTTTACGGTTGTGCCGAAAATGTTTTTTAAGCCC
>JAKSQJ010000042.1 GCA_024404195.1 Clostridia bacterium
GCTTCGGCAGACGAAAAACCGAACTTCAAAAAAGCATCACAGCAAAATGTTTTTAGCTGTTCATAACTGTATCGGACTGAATTCATAGGTAAAAACCTCCTAAATTTTTTACTACTTAATAATAAAACCAAATACAAAATATGTCAAGTATTGGATATAATGATATTTATATTATATTTCATTTTGAATTTTTTACATATATACTTCTTGTAATGCGTCCGATAATGTGATACAATATTATGAATTATTGTGCGAAAGGGGAATTTTTATGTCCGAAAAAACCGTTGCGGCTATTTCTACTGCGCCCGGCGAGGGCGGAATTGCCGTTATAAGAATTTCAGGCGATACGGCAATAGATGTTGCCGATAAATGCTTTAAGTCCTTTTCGGGTAAAACCCTTTCAACGCTGAAAGGTTATACGGCTTTATACGGTCAGGTCTTTTTTGAAAATACCGTTATTGACGATGCGGTGGCGCTTGTTTTTTTGGCGCCCAAAAGCTTTACGGGGGAAAATACCGTTGAAATCTCGGTCCATGGCGGTCGGCTTGTTGCATTAGAGGCGCTTAGGGTTGTATTAAACTGCGGTGCGGCTTTGGCAGAAAACGGTGAATTTACAAAGAGGGCGTTTTTAAACGGAAAGCTTGACCTTGCAAGTGCCGAAAGCATTATGGAGATTATTTCGGCGAAGAACGAAACCGCCCTTAAAATTTCAAGAAATGCGAAAAACGGAAGAATAAGTAAAGAAATCGGAAAAATAATTGATAAGCTTTTGGAGCTTGCGGCATCATTTTCGGTTTATTCCGATTATCCCGACGAGGAAATAGAAAATCTTAACCCCGAAACCTTCAAAAACACCTTATCGGAAATTAAAGCAACCTTAAAGCGCTTGCTTGATACCTATGATACGGGAAAGGTAATAAGAGAGGGAATTGACTGTTCCATTGTCGGCAAGCCGAATGTCGGCAAATCTTCGCTTATGAATATTCTTTGCAAAACCGACAGGTCTATTGTTACCGATGTTGCAGGAACTACAAGGGATATTGTTGAAAGCACGGTTTTGCTTGACGGAATTACCCTTATTTTATCCGATACGGCAGGTATTCATAAAACCGAAGATATTGTTGAAAAAGCCGGTGTTGACAGGTCAATCAAGCGGCTTAAAAACTCCTCGCTTGTCATTGCGGTTTTTGATATTTCAAGACCGTTT
The DNA here is from genome assembly GCA_024404195.1 of Clostridia bacterium. GTDB lineage: Bacteria > Bacillota > Clostridia > Oscillospirales > Acutalibacteraceae > UBA737. Next base: position 1,208 of record JAKSQJ010000042.1, read on the forward strand.
GACAATGACGATTTATCCCTTATTGACGAGTTGCCCGTAAACGCAATTATCGTTCTTAATAAGAATGACTTGACCTGTGCTGCCGATTTATCGGTGTTTAAGGATAAAAAAACCGTTATGTTTTCGGCTAAGGAGAACAGCGGCATTAAAGAACTTTCAAAAATGATAACCGATACGGTAAAAAGTGGTAGCATTTCCGAAAATGATGCCGTTTTGATAAGCGAGAGACAGCGAAACTGCGCAAACAGGGCATATTTAAGTATTTGCGAAGCCGAAAATGCGATGAATATCGGTGTTACGCTTGATGCCGTCGGTGTTTGTATAGATGACTGTTTGGCGGCGCTTCTTGAACTTACGGGCAAACGGGTAACAAATGAGGTTACAGACGAAGTGTTTAAGAGATTTTGTGTCGGAAAATAAAGAATTAAAGTATTAAAGAAGGTATTTTTTTGAGTATTCCCGAATATTTTGCGGATAGTTATGATATAGCGGTAATCGGCGGAGGCCACGCAGGTATAGAAGCGGCTCTTGCAGGGGCTCGGCTCGGCGTTAAAACCATTATGTTTACAATAACTCTTGACTGGGTCGGCAATATGCCCTGCAACCCCTCAATTGGCGGAACGGCAAAGGGTCATGTAGTGCGTGAGAGTGACGGTGTGGGCGGTGAAATGGGTAAAGCCGCCGATGCTAACACACTTCAAAGCCGTATGCTTAATAGGGGCAAAGGTCCTGCCGTTTATTCTCTTCGGGCGCAAATTGACCGCAGAAGATACAGCGAATATATGAAACACGCCGTTGAATTGCAGGAAAACCTTGATGTTAAGCAGGCGGAAATCGTTAAAATAGAAAAATGCGAAAACGGTTGGAAGCTTGTTACGAATTTAGGCGCCGTTTATGAAACGAAAACCGCAATTTTTGCAACGGGAACATTTTTGGGCGGAAGAATATATGTAGGCGAGGTAAACTATGAGGCAGGTCCCGACGGTTGCTTCCCCGCAAAAGAGCTTTCAAACTCCATTAAAGAGCTCGGTATTCCGCTTCGCCGTTTCAAAACGGGAACTCCTGCGAGGGTGTTAAAGGACAGCATTGACTTTTCTTCTCTTGAACTTCAAGAGGGGGACAGTGATACGGTGCCGTTTAGCTTTAAGACCAAAAAACAACCCGAAAATAAGGTTGTTTGCCATATTGCATATACTAATGACGAAACAAAAAAGGTAATTCTTGATAATATCCACCGTTCGCCCCTTTATGCAGGGGTCATTGAGGGCGTCGGTCCGAGATACTGTCCGAGTATTGAGGATAAAATTGTTCGTTTTGCAGATAAAAAGCGGCATCAGTTGTTTATTGAGCCATGCGGCGAAAATACCGAAGAAATGTATCTTCAAGGTATGTCGTCATCGCTTCCCGAAGAAGTTCAGATAAAGTTTTATCATACCATTAAGGGCCTTGAAAATGTTAAGATAATGCGTAATGCTTATGCTATTGAGTATGACTGCGTTGACCCTATCGCCTTAAAAGCATCGCTTGAATTTAAGGACTTTGAAGGACTTTTCGGCGCAGGTCAGTTTAACGGCTCTTCGGGATATGAAGAAGCGGCGGCGCAGGGACTGATTGCAGGAATAAATGCGGCAAAAAAGGTTAAAAACGAAGAACCGCTTGTGTTATCCCGTGCTTCATCGTATATCGGAACACTCATTGATGACCTTGTAACAAAGGGTTGCTCCGACCCATATAGAATGATGACCTCAAGAAGCGAATACCGTTTGCTTCTTCGTCAGGATAATGCCGATGACCGTTTAATGCCTATCGGTTACGATTTAGGACTTATAGACAAAGAAACTTATAATGAATTTTTGATAAAAAGAGAACAAAAGGAAATGGAAATTGAGCGAATAAAGTCAACCTTTATTCCGCCGTCAAAGGAGCTTAACGACCTGCTTATTTCTCTTGAAACAACACCTACCGATACGGGTGTTTCGCTTGAAAGCTTAATTAAAAGGCCGCAGCTTGATTATAAATGCCTTGAAAAGTTTGATAAAAACCGGCCGCAGCTTTCCGCCGATGTTTGCGAAAAGGTGCAGATAGAAATTAAGTATGAGGGTTATATTAAAAGACAGCAGGCGCAAATCAACGAAACCCTGCGTCTTGAAAGTAAGCTTATTCCAAACGACATTAACTATGACGATGTTTACGGACTTCGCCTTGAAGCAAAGGAAAAACTAAATAAAGTAAGACCTGCAAATATCGGTCAGGCAGAAAGAATTTCGGGCGTAAGCCCCTCCGATATTTCGGTTTTGCTAATATATTTAAGGAAGCGATAATATGTTAAAGGATTATGAAAAGGTAATCAAAAACCTGAATAACAACAATATTTCGGTTATTTATGCCGAAAATAAGGAAAATGTAAAAAATATTGTTGAGAATTTGCTTTTTGAGGGTGCCGTTATTTCAAACGGCGGCTCGGTAAGTGTTAATGAGTGCGGTGTTGATAAGATTATAAGAGATAAAAAGTATTATCATCTTGACCGCTTCAAAGAAGGACTTAACGAGAGCGAAAAGCAGGATGTTTTTAAGAATATTGTCGGTTGCGATTTCTATTTTTGCTCGGCTAATGCCTTAACCGAAAACGGCGAGATTATCAATGTTGACGGAATGTCAAACAGGGTAAGCGCCATCGCTTTCGGTCCTAAAAAGGTTATTATGATTGTAGGCAAAAATAAAATCGTTAAGGATGTCCGTGAGGGAATTTTGAGGGTTAAAAAAATTGCGGCGCCCAAAAACTGCGAGCGCCTTAAAATTGATAACCCTTGCCGAAAACTCGGTCATTGCATTTCTCTTGAAAAGTCAGAAAACCCCGATTTTGCCGACGGTTGTATGCTTGATACGAGAATTTGCTGTAACTATCTTGTTTCGGCAAAGCAAAGAACAAAGGGAAGAATTACCGTCATTCTGGTTGACGAAAATTTAGGGTATTGATTTTTGTCTGTCATCCGTTGTCCGCTGTCCGTTGTCCGTTGTCTGCCGTCTGATGTTGCCCTGCGCTATTGTAGGGAAAAAGTTTTCGGTGTCGGCGGTCGGTTGGATTTCGTAGGTGCCGAATTTGTTTAACATATCAAAGGTATCAACGGGGTCGCCGTGGATACTTTCAATTCTTATTTCGCTGTTGATTTTTTTATTTTTCTTTTTCATATTTATCACCCTTTTTATTCTTTACAAAACGAGTATAAATATGCTATAATATATGTAATTATTTTTTAAGGAGCTCTTAAAATGCTTGATATCAGATTTATTTGCGAAAACCCCGATGTTGTTAAGGAAAACATCAAGAAAAAATTTAAGGATGAAAAGCTTCCTCTTGTTGACGAAGTTATTGCGCTTTACAAGGAAAAATGTGAAGTCAACACAAAGGCAAATGACCTTCGTGCCAACCGTAATAAGATAAGTAAGCAAATCGGTATGCTTATGGGTCAGGGCAAAAAGGAAGAAGCCGAGGAAATGAAACAACTCGTTTCAAAGCAGGCGGAAGAACTTAAAGCCCTTGAAGAAAAGGAAACCGAGCTTGAATCAAAAGTAAGAGAAATTCAAATGAAAATTCCCAACATTGTTGATAAAAGCGTTCCCGTAGGTAAGGACGACAGCGAAAATGTTGAGGTTATGCAGTATGGCGAGCAGACAAATCCCGATTTTGAAATCCCTTACCATACTGATATAATGGCGCTCTTTAACGGTATTGATAAGGATGCGGCAGGCAGGGTTGCCGGCGAGGGATTTTATTATCTTTGCGGCGATATTGCCCGTATGCATTCCGCCGTTACCGCCTATGCCCGTGATTTTATGATAGATAAGGGCTTTACCTATTATATTCCGCCCTTTATGATTCGCTCAAATGTTGTAACCGGTGTTATGAGCTTTGAGGAAATGGACGCCATGATGTATAAGATTGAGGGCGAGGACCTTTATCTTATCGGCACTTCTGAGCACTCTATGATAGGTAAGTTTATAAACACCATTACCCCCGAAGAAGATTTACCGCTTACCCTTACAAGCTATTCGCCCTGCTTCCGTAAAGAAAAGGGCGCTCACGGTATTGAGGAAAGAGGTATCTACCGTATCCACCAGTTTGAAAAGGAAGAAATGATAGTTGTTTGCAAACCCGAGGATAGTATGGAATGGTTTAACAAGATGTGGAGCTATTCCGTTGAACTTTTCAGAAGCTTGGATATCCCCGTAAGAACTCTTGAATGTTGCTCGGGCGACCTTGCCGACTTAAAGGTCAAGTCCTACGATGTTGAGGCATGGAGTCCAAAACAGAAGAAGTATTTTGAGGTTTGCTCTTGCTCTAACTTGGGCGATGCTCAGTCAAGACGGCTCGGTATTCGCATTAAGGATAAGGACGGCAACAAGTATTTGGCTCATACCCTTAATAATACCGTTGTTGCTCCTCCGCGTATGCTTATTGCCTTGCTTGAAAATAATCTTTGCTTTGACGGCGAATACTATTCGGTAAAAATTCCCGAGGCATTAAGACCCTATATGGGCGGAAAGACCGAAATCAAGGCAATAAAGAAGTATCAGTGATGTAATTATGGGACACAGTAAAGAAAAAAACAAAAAACAAAAGTTTATTTTAATATTGCTTATTTTGTTTATCATTATTTTTATTGTTTCGGGCGTTTTGCTTATTCTTAAATTCGTTCCGCAAAAAAATGATTTGCAAAAGCAATATAAAACTGCCGTTTCCGATAAAAGCGAAAAGAATTTGCCCGATAATCCCATTGATTTTAAGGCGCTTAAAGCCCGTAACAGTGAGATTATCGCCTGGCTTACCGTTCCGACAAACAAGACCGTTATTGATTATCCGATATTCCAAAGCGGAAGCAATACCGAGGAAGATTTTTATATTAACCACGATATTGACAGAAAATCAAAAAAGGCGGGAGCGCTTTATATTCAGCAGACGAATATGGAAGATTTCAGCGATTTTGCCACGATAGTTTACGGTCATAATATGCTTAACGGCACCCAGTTCGGCACACTTAAAAAGTTCAGAAATGCCAACTATTTTAAGACCTACCGCAAATTCTTTGTCTATACTCCGAAGCATATTAAGGAGTATGAAATCGTTTCGGCGTTTGTTTATGATGACCGCCTTATACCGACCGCTTTTAACTATTTCGGCACCGACGAGGAAAGACAAAGCTTTATTGACACCTGCAAAAAACCGAAGTCGTTTGTTAAAAACATTGTTGACGGCTTTGATGTTGATACCGAAGATAATCTTGTTGTTTTAAGCACCTGCACATCTGCCGAACACGAAAGATATTTAGTCGTCGGCAAACTTATTAAAGATACCAAAACAAAATGATAAAAAAGGGGAGAAGAAAATGAAATATTCAATAAATCCGTCGGTTTTTTGTTCGTCATTTTCTTTTCCTTCTTCTGTTGTTGACGAAAATCTAAAACTTGCAACCGCTTCGGAAATCAAGGTTTTGCTTTACTTTTTCAGGCATTTTGCCGAGGGTGTTGACATAAAAAAGTGTGCCGATGCGTTAGGTTTGACCGAACGTGAGGTTGAAATTTCCCTAAATGTTTGGTGTAAAAACGGCATTATTTCAAAAGAGGAAGCAACCGAAAAGGTAACTAAAAAGGTAACCGAAAAAAACGAAAAACCGAACCGAATTGATGTTGCAAAGCGAGGAAGCGAGGATAAGAATTTCGCCCTTATTCTTCGGGAAGCGCAAATGAAGTTTGCAAGGGCGCTTAAATCCAATGAATCAACAACGCTTCTTTACATATATGACGATTTGGGTCTTGATGTTTCGGTTATTCTTTACCTTTTGCAGTATGCATTTAACGAGTCAAAACTAAATATCCGTTTCATTGAGAAAACCGCAGTAAGCTGGGTAAACGAAGGTGTTGAAACGATAACCGATGCCGAAAGGATAGTCGTTAAACAAATAAATTCTTCTCTTGCCTGGAAGCGCTGTGAAAAATGTTTCGGCATTGAGCATAGAAAACCGAGCGAGAAAGAACTTAACACTTGTCTTTTATGGTTTGACGAATGGAAGCTTCAAGACGAGGTTTTAGTGCTTGCCTATAATGTTTGCGTTGATACAAAGTCAAAGTTTATCTTCTCATACTGCGCAAAAATTCTTGAAAATTGGCATAAAGAGGGACTTTCCGATACAGAGGATATAAAGGCATATTTAGATAAAAACAATAAAAAGCAGGAAACAAACAATTATGCGGGTTACGATATTGATTTGTTTGAAAAAATGCTTAACAGTGACGATTAAGGAGGGGATTTGAGTGGATTCTCAAAAGGCATATTCGTTGGCTTTTTCGGAAAAGAAAAACAGTTTAACCGCAAAGCAGTCGGCCTATGACGAAAAAAAGCAGATGCTTTATGAAGAAAATGACGAATACCGCAAAATAGCCGACCGTTTGGCTGTTTTAGGCCCTCAAATAACCGTTTGCACCTTTTCGGGCGACCAAAAAAAGTTAGAAACAATAAAAAAAGAAGCCGAAAAGTTGCGTGAAGAAAAAAATGCACTCCTTATTGCAAACGGAGTTTTGCCTGTAACCTTTGACTGCGATGTTTGCAAGGATACGGGATATGTCGGCGGTAAGATTTGCGAATGTGTCCGTCAGCTTGCTTCAAAAATTATGCTCAAAGATGCCGGAAATTTTGCCCCGATAGAAAATTCAACCTTTTTGAATTTTGATTTAAGTTATTATTCCGATAAGGAAACAAAGGGAACAACACCTAAAAAAAGAATGTCGGGAATACTTGAATTTACAAAGAAATATGCTTCCGATTTTAACCCGAAAACAAGCGAAAGCTTGCTCTTTATGGGTAATACGGGTGTCGGCAAAACGCATTTGTCCCTTGCGATTTTCAATGAACTTATCAAAAACGGCTTTAATGTTATTTATAAACCTGCCTTTAATTTGTTTTCGGATATTGAAAGTGAGCATTTTAATAAAAATTCAAAGGATAACTACGATGCCGCTCTTGACTGCGACCTTCTTATAATTGATGACCTCGGCAGTGAGTTTGCTTCAAGTTATGTATTGTCGGTTATTTATAATATTATCAACTCCCGTATTCTTTCGGGAAAGCCGACAATTATCAGCACTAACCTTACGATTAAGGAAATAGAAACAAAATATACTCCGAGAGTTTCTTCAAGAATTATCGGTAATTATACTGCCAAAGGTTTTTTGGGCAACGATATAAGGCAGATTAAAAAACTGTCATAATACTTTTTAATTTTGCCGCTGTGGTTTTTCCTATGGCGGCTTTTTGTATATTTAAGTTTATAAGCTTAACAGGGGGATAAATATGGTTAGGTTTGTTTCGGGCTTGTCGCCATCAAACAACACAAAATTTATCTATGAAGATATTATTAAAAATGCCGAAAACGGCAAAAATACGGTTTTGATTATTCCCGAACAGTATTCCTTTGAATGTGAAAAATCCGTTCTTGAAATTACTACCGATAATCCGAAAATTACGGGCGAAATTGAGGTTTTGCCTTTTTCAAGAATGTA
>JAKSQJ010000043.1 GCA_024404195.1 Clostridia bacterium
GCTTCTTTGGCTGATATGTTCTTTTCATTTTCTTTACCTCCCTCAGATTTACATCTCGGTTAATTAAGAATATCGGTTCGGGCAACCTGATATCTAATTTGCGGGCAAAAATCCACACATAACCTATCAATTATGCATTATACCCCAAAACTACCCCTTATGTCAATAAAAATATCTCTGTTTATAAAAAATATTGCTCCTTTATTAAAGCAAAGGAGCAATATTAACGGTTTTTTCGGTTTATTCACCCTTGGGGAAATTGAATGTTCCGCCCTCGCCGTCTTTTGATTTATCACTGCCGGGTATCTCGTTCGTTTGGGATTTTTGCGAGGAATAACTTGACTCGCCTATATTGGCTTTAAGCTTAACCTTATATTCCTTTGCATCGCCGCTGTTTTTATCAACTATGGTAAGGGTTATCTTATCCGAAGCATAGCTATCCTCAATAACATCAAGCATAATATCAGCATACTCTATCTTCTTGCCGTTAACATGTGTAATGATGTCGCCCTCGCCAACAAGTCCCGACAGGTCACTGTCGTCACCTACCGAAGCGATATAAAGACCCGTGTTTGTCATATTGTTCATTTTGGCTTCAATGGTTGTTATTTCCCTATATGTTATACCGAGCTTGGCTCTATCCTCAACCCTGCCTTTTTTGGAAAGCTGCGGAAGTATTCTTTGAACGGTTTTAGTCGGAATGGCAAAGCTCATGGAATCGCTGCCGTCATTTGACTTTGAGGAGGTTATGCCGATAACCTGACCATACATATTAACAAGGGCACCGCCCGAGCTTCCCTCAAAAATATCGCAGTCGGTTTGAATCATGGTTGAGGTATAATTTGAGGTTATCTGAATACGGCGTTTAACATTTGACACTATGCCTATTGCTATACTGCTTTTTGCTCTTGCGTCACCGGGGCGACCTATTGCAACAACATTTTCGCCGAAGGAAATTTTTGTTGAGTCGCCAAACTGAGGAACGGTAAATTCCTTGCCGTTTTTAACCTTTAAGAGCGCCAAATCGCTTATTGTATCACCTGCAACATATTCCGCATCGTAGGTTTTACCCTCATAGTCGTAAATCATAAATTTAGCCGACGGAATATTGGCGTAAAGGTGGTCATTTGTAATAATATAACCGTCCTTTGTATATACAACTCCGGTTGCCTGAGAGGAGCTTCCGTCTTTTGAATAGGCAATAATTCCGACTATTGACTTATTGAGCTTATCGTAAATCTCTTCAGCCGATTTTTCGTCGGTATCCTTCGGTTTTGGATATACCTTCATATCGGTTTTGACAAAATTGCTTCTTGAATTGCCCGACGAAACACTGCCGAAGTAATAACCTGCGGCACAAAAGCCGGTAAGCAAGATAACAAGAGCAATAATAACCGCAAAAATTTTTATTCCCTTTGAAGCAGGTTTACGGTCGTTTTCTTTATTATTAAAATTGATTTTTTGAGGCAATTCGTAACCGATAACGCCCGAATTATTATCCGTTTGAGCCGAAAAATTACTTTCGGTAGGTTCTTCACTTACCGGCTCGTTTGCCGTCTCCTCTGAAACGGGGGTGTCGGCTATCGGCTCGGTTTTTTCCTCAAAAGCCGTCTGATTATTTTCTTCTACCGGTAAATTATTGTTTTCGTTTTCAAAGTTTTCCATAATTCATTCTCCTATTTATTTCAAAGCGGTAAAACGATACTGAATGTCGTAAGCTCGTTTTCCTTACTTTTAACACTAATTTGACCGCCATGCTTCTTAATAATGGTTTTCGCCATATTAAGACCGAGTCCCGTGCTGTTTTTATTGGCGGAACGGGATTTATCCGACTTATAAAACCTTTCAAATACATAGGGCAGGTCCTCTTTTTTTATGCCCTTACCCGTATTTGAAACGGCAAACATCAGCTTTTCCTTATCGGTTGTAAGCTTAAATGAAATCGTGCCGCTTTTATCGGTAAACTTAATCGCATTGTCAACAAGGTTATATATAACTCTAAATATTAAGTCCCTGTCTGCAAAGACCGAAACATCTTCAAATGTATCAAGTCCCTCAATATTTATATTGCCTTCTTCTATGCGTTTTTCCTGACTTAAAACAATGTTAATAACCGTTTTGCCGAAATCAAATTTTTCGGGTTTTAATGAAAATTCATCGGATTCAAGTCGGGCAAGATTAAGCATCGCTTCAACCATTCTTGAAAGCCGTTTTATTTCTTCCGAAACAAGGTTTAAGTAGTGTTTTTCCTTTTCCTGCTCTATCGTGCCGTCTATAATGCCGTCAATAAAGCCGCCTATTGTTGTCATCGGAGTTTTAAGCTCATGCGAAACATCGGCAATAAAGGTTTTTCTCATACTTTCAAGACGGGAAAGCGAGTTTGTCATTTCATTAAACGACATCGCAAGCTCGCCGATTTCGTCATCGGTTGTAACGGGTATTCGCCTTGAAAAGTCACCGTTTGCCATGGATTTTGCCGCTATTGACATAAGTTTAAGGGGTTTTGTCAGGCGGTTTGTTATAACATAAAGCGCAACGAAAATAATAACAAGCGGAATTATGGCACTGAATATATATATCTTTCCGATGCTTTCAAAAAGCGCCGTCATATCCGATATCGGAGAGGTTGCAACAACTACACCTATAATATGTCCGCTTTGGTTTTTAATGTTTTTGGTTGCAACATAGTGCTGGTCGGTATAAATTCCGAGGGTCGTTATTTCTCCCTTATTCTTTTCGGAAGCATTTTCAAGAATTTTTGAGTCAATAACCGTTCCCGTATGCTCACAGTGTCCCTCATTCTTAAACCATTCATCACAGTTGCAAATAACTACCCTGCCGTCATTATCGGTTACGAAAATATCGTTTCCCGAAACATTTGAAAGGTTGTTAAGAACAAAGTAAAATCTTTTTTGCGACTCAAAATCATCCATCCCCTTCGGCTCTCTGTCATAAAACGATGTTACCGAATCGCAGGAGGTTTTAAGGGTATCGTATTTTGAATCGGACAGGTATTTACTGTAAACGAGCGTCATAATCATCATCATAATCGTAAGACTGACAACAATTACTATGCCCGTTGCCAAAAAATACTTGGTGAAAAGCCGTCTTCTCATAAATTTACTTTACCTCAAATTTATAACCGACGCCCCAAACCGTTCTGAGCGCCCAGTTTGAAGAAACATTTTCAAGCTTTTCACGAAGCCGTTTGACATGAACATCAACCGTTCTTGAATCGCCGTAATAATCAAAGCCCCAAACCTCGTCAAGAAGCTGGTCTCTCGTATAAACCCTGTTCGGATTATTGGCAAGATGATATATAAGTTCAAGTTCCTTCGGCGGAGTGTCTATCTGTTTGCCGTCAACAATCAACTCATAATTTGTAAGGTTGATAACAAGCTTATCAAAACGGACTTCCTTTCGGTCATCATTTGAAGTTGCAGTCCGCCTTAATACCGCCTTTATTCTTGCAATAACCTCTTTAGTATCAAAGGGTTTGCTGATATAGTCATCGGCGCCGAGCTCCAGACCTAAAATCTTATCAAAAACCTCGCCCTTTGCGGTAAGCATAATTATCGGGGTGTCATATTCTTTTCTGAGCATTCGGCAAACCTGCCAACCGTCAAGCTCGGGCATCATTATATCAAGCAATATCAAATCGGGTGAGTATTTCTTAACAAATTCAATAGCTTGAGCGCCGTTATTGGCAACTATGGTTGAAAATCCGTCCTTTTCAAGATAAAGACGCAACAACTCGCAAATATTGCGGTCATCGTCAACTATAAGAATTTTTGCATTATCCATTTTCTTTCCTCACCTTCAACCAATGATACAACAAATAAAAATTTTATCAACAAATAGATTTTACAACAATATTATTACGAAAATGTTAATAAAATAATAATGTAATGAAAATAAAAAAGAAAAACCGCCAAAGGCGGTTTTAATTTAATGATTATTCAGCATTTTCTTCAGCAGCAGCTTCGTTTTTCATCTTTGCGAAACATTCGCTGCAATATACCGGACGATCATCACGCGGAACAAAAGGAACCTGAGCTACGCCGCCGCAAGCATCACATGTTGCTTCGTGCATCTCTCTCGGCGCTCTTGCTGCCTGTTTACGCTTATCACGGCAAGGTTTACAGCGCTGGGGTTCATTTGCAAAGCCCTTTTCCTCATAGAATTCCTGCTCTCTGGCAGTGAAGATAAACTCCTGTCCACACTCTTTGCAAACTAAGGTCTTGTCTTCAAACATGTTTTTTACCTCTTTCTTTTTGAAAGTAGAATTTCAGCCCCCAACTGCATCTTTTGAAACAACGACTGCTGATTCAAGCTATGTAAGGCCAATTATAATAAAAGTAACAAATGTTACGATTATCTGAGTTTATTCCGCACACGGCTTAACGCATTATCAACCGATTTAAGCGAAATATTTAATTCTTCGGAAATATCGGCATAGGTTTTACCCTCTAAAAAAAGGGACAAAACTTTAAGCTCCGTATCGGAAAGTTCTTTTCTTATAATATCCTTAAACTCGTTGAGGTTTTCCCTGCTTATGACAATATCTTCGGGAGAATCGCCGCTTTCAATTTCCATACCGTCAATAGAAGAAATCATACTTTGCGGAATTCTCTTTGACCGCAGAGCCGATTTTATCTCATCCGACATCGCCCTTTTGATACATAATGTAACAAAGGTTGAAAACTTTGCTTTCTCGGGGTCAAAGCTTTTGGCGGCTTTGAAAATCGCCAAAACACCCTCCGAAATCAACTCTTCATTTTCAAGGGGAGAAACAGAATACGCTTTTGCAGAAGAAACAACAACGGGCATATACCTGTCAATTAAAACCTGAACGCAGGAATAATCATTTTCGCATATTCGGGAAATTATTTCGTTATCCGACAAATTTTTGCCTTCTTCAATAAATTTATTCCCCATTTGCGCCTCGTTATAGTTAAAAATACATAAATTGCTTCAATAATGATAATATATTTTTTGGAAAAAGTCAAGGGAGATTTACAAAAATCGGTATTTTTTACAAAACCGCTCGTTTTTAATTGACATTTAAGCCAAAGTTATATACAATATAGATATATAAATTATTGCGAGGTTATATATAATGAACAATGTTACAGAGCTTTTTAATCTATGGAAAACCAAGGCAACGAGCGACCCTGACCTTGCTATTGAGTTAAAATCAATGGAAAATGACACCGAAGCCGTTAAGGAAGCGTTCTATAAAGACCTTGAATTCGGAACGGGCGGACTTCGCGGAATTATCGGCGCGGGAACTAACCGTATGAATGTTTATACCGTCGGCAAAGCATCCCAAGGTCTTGCGGCTTATGTCAATTCGGTGACGGATAACGGCAGTATCGCCATCGCTTATGACAGCCGAATTAAATCTGATTTATTTGCAAGAACCGCCGCCGAGGTTTTTGCCGCCAACGGTATTAAGGTTTATATTTATAAGGAGCTTATGCCGACCCCGATGCTTTCTTTTGCCGTTCGCGAGCTTAAATGCTATGCCGGTGTTGTTGTTACCGCAAGTCATAACCCTGCAAAGTATAACGGTTATAAGGCGTATGACAATACGGGTTGTCAGTTAGGTCCCGATGCCGCCGATTATGTTCTCAAAATTATGCAAAGTTTTGATACCTTTGAGGGAATTAAGTCAATAAAATTTGAGGACGGCTTAAAGTCGGGCATCATTGAATATATAAGCGACGATGTTTATAATGCTTTTCTCCAAAATGTTGAAAATCAAAGAATAAGCAAGGATATTGACCTTTCGGCGCTTAATGTTATTTATACTCCGCTTCACGGAAGCGGAAACAAACCCGTAAGAGATATTTTAAGCAAAATCGGAATAAAAAATGTTACCGTTGTTAAAAGTCAGGAATTGCCCGACGGCAACTTCCCGACCGCTCCATATCCAAACCCCGAAATAAGCGAGGCGTTCGGCGAAGCATTCAAGGTTGCAAGTAAAAAACCTGCCGACCTTTTACTTGCTACCGACCCCGACTGCGACCGTGTCGGTATTGCGGTTAAATGCGGCGACGAGTATAAGCTGATGACGGGTAACGATGTCGGCGCCGTTATGCTTAACTATATTTTGACAAGAAGAAAAGATTTAGGCACTCTCCCAAATAATCCCGTTGCCGTTAAAACTATTGTTACAACAGAGCTTGTAAAGAGTATGGCAAAAAAATTCGGTTGCGAAATAATTGAGGTTTTAACCGGATTTAAGTTTATCGGCGAACAAATAACCCTTCTTGCCGACAAAGGCGAAGAAAACCGTTATGTTTTGGGCTTTGAGGAAAGTTACGGATATTTAGTCGGAACTCACGCAAGGGATAAGGACGCCGTTGTTGCCTCTATGCTTATTTGCGAAATGGCGGCTTACTATAAGCAACAAAACAAAACCCTTTGCGATGTTTTAGAGGAAATATATAAAGAGTTCGGTTATTTCTACTGCGTTCAGAACAGCTTTACCTGCGAGGGTCAAAGCGGTATGGCAAAAATCGCCTCAATGATGGATAATTTGAGAAATAATCCGCCAAAGGAAATAAACGGAATTAAAGTGACTGTATTTAAGGACTTTAAGGAATTAAAGGCACTTAACACCGAAACAAACACCGCCGAAAAGATAAATCTTCCATCCTCTAATGTTTTGGGATTCTATCTTGCTGACGGAAGCTCGGTTATCGTTCGTCCCTCGGGAACGGAGCCGAAAATCAAGCTCTATATCGGCGCTGTCGGCGAAACAGACGAAAAATGCAACCAAAAAAGAGATGCTCTTCTTTCATCGGGAACCGCTCTTTTGGGACTGTAAAGCTCAAAAAAATACAACAAGACCGCAGGTTTAGTTACCTGCGGTCTTTTATTATTCGTCTATATAATAGGGATTTGAATAAGCGACTGTTCCGTCAACACCGTAAACCGTTACACGAACATATTTTACATATTCATTTGGCTCAAAGGTTGCCTCATTAACGGTTTCGCCGTCCTTACCGTAAACATTCTTTCGGCATCGGCAATTAGTTGTAAAAACAATATTCTTCGCATTGGTCGTTCTTATATGCAAAATGCCGTCCTCATCGTAAAACTCCTTAATTTCGGGACCGTTTGTTGCATAATAGTCACCGTTTTTAAGAGCGTCTGCCACCGATTTATAGGATAAATCCTTCGCTCTTATCATAGTCCAACAAACAAACTCATCAATTTTAGAATGGTTATCGTCCCCCGCAACGGCGCCTATTTTTTTGCCCTGCATCAAAAGGTCGTCATAAACCTGATGGATATGTTCAATATAACCCTCAACATTGGAACTGCCGTTAAGCATCTCTATTGCATCCATACCTTTATATCGGCTGTAAACGGGATAGTTTTCAAGCGACCAGCAAGGATGGTTATATATTACAAAAAATCCGAGTTTTTTACATTCTTTTATCACTTCGTTAATACATTCGGGCGTATAAAGGCGGACAAAATCGGGCTTTGTTTCGTCAAATTTTATCATACCTTTATTTTTAACACCGTTGCCGATAAAATATCTTTCTCTATGATAAAACGGCTGTAAATCCATATTTTCGTCAAGAGCAATCATATTAAGATGTGTCATACGAAGAATCATATATTCATCTGTTGTTCCGTAATCGTAAAACGACATT
>JAKSQJ010000044.1 GCA_024404195.1 Clostridia bacterium
ACCCTTTTTTTCCAAAAAACAACCATAAATTTATTTTAGTTTAATATTTATTTTATTTTAGTTTAATATTTGCTGATGAAACATAATTTTCAAATAAAAAAGCGTTATCCCCCGACCTGAATTTTACATCAAATCGGGGGATTTCAGAATAGCAATAATGGGTGTTATGAGAAAATTTCACCCTTAATTATTACATTTTTAATATTAAGCTGTTCGTCAACTATCAGCAGGTCGGCGGCATAGTTCTTTGCAATTCTTCCCTTGTTTATTTTAAGAAGATTTGCAGGGGTTTCGGTTGCCATTTTTATTGCGTCAACCTTTGGAATACCAAACTCTATGGCCTTTTTAACGCAGTCCATAAGACAGTTATAACTGCCGGCGAGAGTTCCGTCTTTAAGGCGAATGGAGTTATCCTTAACTATTACGGACAGTCCTCCCGACTCATATTCGCCGTCTGATAATTTGGCAGGTCTTATGCTATCACTGATAAGACACATTCTGTCGGCACCGAACATTTTATAGGCGGCAATTATCATGGGTTTGCTTATATGAAGCCCGTCACAGATAATTTGAGCATAAATATTCTTTTCAACACCTGCGCCGATAGGGCCCGGATTTCTATGGTGAAGTCCCGGCATGGCGTTAAAGGTATGGGTTAAGCACTCTGCCCCGTTTTCAATGGCTTTTATGCAGGTTTCATAATTGCAATCGGTATGCCCTACCGAAACAACAGTTTTATTTGAAATTTCCTTAATAAAATCAAGGCAGTTTTCAATTTCCGGAGCAACCGTTATCATTTTTACATTCTTAAAGCCGTTAAACTCTTTAACATTCGGGGTTTTGATGTATTTTTCGTTTTGAGCGCCTTTATATTTCGGCGAAATATATGGTCCTTCAAGATGAAAGCCCAAAACCTCGGCACCGAAAAAGTCGGTTTTAGCTTCGGTGGCTTTTTTAATTTCGGCAATACTCTTTGTCATGGTAGTAGGCAAAAAGGATGTTGTGCCGAATTTTGCATAGTTTTTACATAAATTTTCAAAATCGGCATCCAAAGCGTCAAAACCCATCAATCCGTGGGTATGAATATCAATAAGTCCGGGAATTACCGAATAACCCTTTGCATCAATAAAATCACCGCTTATGTCATCTTCGGTTATATCGGTAATAATTCCGCCGTTTATAACGATATTTTTTATTTTACCGTCAATTTTTGCGTTTTTTATTAGCATTTTCATATTCCTCAGAAACGATTTTATTCATAGTTTCAATATTCTTTTCCATTTCGCTTACAAGCTTAAACTGTGTTCGGCATCTGTCAAGATTTTGACCCTCATAGGTCGTATGGAAATAATTATCTCCGTCTAAATAGTCGGTCAAAAATCTGACACCGCATTCAAGCGTCATAATAACCGAGCCGAGAACAAGATTGTCTATTTCGCTTTTATCCAAATTGCAGGAGCTTATATATCCCCTTGTAAACGCTCTGAACATATCAAGGTCAACCGTCATTTTGGAAAGGTCCTTTTCGTCCTCGGCAGCCGTTGCGGCACCGAAACGAATGGCATCTCCGAAATCAAAAACCGAAAGTCCCGGCATAACGGTATCAAGGTCTATGGCACAAAGGGCTTTTCTTGTATATTTATCAAACAAAACATTATTAAGTTTCGTATCGTTATGAGTAACCCTGACGGGTATCTCCCCTGCTTCCCTCATTCTTTGAAGAGTTCCTGCCGTTTCTTCATGGTTAAGGGCAAATTCTATCTCTTTTTTAACGCTTTTTGCGCGGTTTTTCGGGTCTTTTTGGAGGGTTTCTTTGAAAATTCTATAACGGTCTATCGTGTTATGGAAATTCTTTATCGGCTCGGAAAGCGTCTTTGCAGGAAAATCTTCAAGAAGTTTTTTTTTTTTTTCGAAAGCAACGGCGCTTTCAAAAAATTTGCGTGTTGTTTGGGGAGCATCTTGACATATACTATTTTTTTTTTTGTTTTTAATCCTGTAATTTCCCGTTTCGTGAACAAAATAGTTTTTATCCTTTTTGGTATGAATAAGACGCATTTGCCTTTCGGGATTTTCCGCCTTAAGTGCCATAAACGATGTTACGGCATCAATATTTTTCATAAGCAAATTTATATCAAAGGCATCGCTTACCCTTTGTAAAATATACCTTTTCGGAAAATCGGTTACAACCAAATATGTATTATTGATATGTCCGTGTCCCGTTGGCTCAATGGATAAAATTTTACCTTCAACAACAAAATTCTCGGCAATGGAAAACAATTCGTTCTTTTTCATACTTTTCCCCTTTTTATATATTTCCCGAAGTTACGGTTTCGCTCCAACTGTTAAACAGTATTGATTTACGCCAACTTTCAGCTCCGTTAGGTCTATATTCAAGCATCGGCTCTTCAAGTTCTATGATGCGGTTGATTTTGCCGTCAACATAATCATTCAAGCGGTCTTTACAATTAGAAACCCGCTTAATAAGTCCGCCTATTCTTGCATCCTGAACCTCAAAGCCCTGCGGTTTATTTTCATTATACCACTGTTTTCTGAAAGAAACATAAAATTCTTCAATTCTTATAAGTATCTCATTATAATCTTTTATAATTTCGCTTAAAGATGCCTTGTCGTTATCCTTATATGCCTTCCTTGTGCGTATTCCTATTTCGGCTTTAAGTTCAAGAACACGGCAAAGCTTATTAAGAGTTTCAAAAACATCGGCATAATCATTATTTTCGGAAACTTTTTCAAGTTTTTTTGCCGCTTCGGCGTATTTTTCGCCCAATCCGTCGGTTACGATACAATCAAATTTACCCATAAAGCAATCATTGTATAGAAGATATTTTTCGGCATTTATCCAATTGGCGTCGGAGCTGTCATCAGAAGCGGTTTGGCGAATATTCGGAGTATCAGGCAGTTCTGCAAGGCAAAAATCATCAAAATCCACACCGATAAGTTTAGCAAAACCCTCTTTGATTTTCGGCATATCAAAGTTGCCGTTTGCGAACTGACCGGCGGCATAAATTGCGGGAAGAACGGAAAATCTTGAACATTCGTTGCCGTTATCGCCCCACAAAGTAAAGTAAATATCCTTAACGCCGTTTTCGGCACAGCTTATTATCGACTCTCTTGCGCTCTCAACCGAAAAACTTATATGCGGAGCAAAGCCCGTCCAGGTCCATATTCCGCCGGCAAAATAAATATCTTCGGCTATTCTTTTATGCTTTTGTATTCGCTCGTCAAAATGCTTTTTATCCTTTGAATAATAATCCCAGTAAATAAGACGGACATTATGAGGGATTTTGCCCGAAAGACAGTCAACATCGGTTTCGGTATTATAGTAATCCCCGTTACCCAAAAGCTTAAAGAACATATCACTCCAAACAGAAAGCTCAAAACCGTATTTTTCGGCTAAATCGGAGACTTTATAAAGGTGTTTAAGCAAAATATCCGTCGGATTTTCAATTCCGTGCTTATCCTTATATCTTCCCATACCCAAAAACGAGGCTTCGTCCATACCAACATTTACGCATTTACTTCTGAAACATTCGTTTACCGTTGCAAACATACTGTCTATAAGCTGATACACCCTGTCGTCGCCTGCTAAAAGGGTGTTGTTATAGTCCTTCATATTGGAATAGCAAGGCCATTTTAAAGGTGCTTCAAGGTGGGAAAGCGTTTGAATACAGGGAATAACCTCAATTCCCCTTTCATATCCGAAATCGTCAATGCTTTTCAAATCTTCTTTTGTATATCTGCCTCTTTGATGCCCGAAATACGGCTGATTTTCAACCTCGTAAACATCCTCCATATAAAGAAGGATGCAGTTATAGCCCATTTTTGCTATAAGCTCAATAAATTTTTTTACCGTTTCGGGACGCATAACGCCGTTTCGGGAACAATCGATCATTATTCCCAATTTTCCAAACGAATTCATAATACTTCCTCCGCATTTTAGAAATATTTTATTTTAGTATTTCCGAAATTACCTTATCAATCTTTTGCGCCATAAGATACATTCCCAAATCGTTCGGGTGGGTGCTGTCAACGGTGCAAAGCCCTCGGTCATAACCCTCATAAAAGCTCTCGCCGTCAATAAAATAAACATTATCGCCGTTGCTTTTGGCTTCGGTATATGTTTTATAAATTATTTCTTTTCTTTGCTTATCGGTATCTTGGAAATGATAATCGGGACGGCTGATTATAATAATCGGCAGGTCTTTATTGGCTTTTCTTATTATATTATAGAAATTCTGATGTGTGTTTCTTAAATCCTCGGGAGTGTCGGCATTATGGTCATAATCAAGCACAAAAATACTCATATCAAGTTTGGATATATATTCCGCAATAACCGTTTCGCCCTTGGCATTACCCGAAAATCCGAGATTTATAAAATCAACACCGTGCTTTTTGGAAATCGGGAACTGATAAGCATTACCCGGTTTGCAAGCACAGGCACCCTGCGTTATAGAAGACCCGTAATATACAATGGGACTTATGTTTTTATAAGGGTTATATTCCTTAACGAAAGCTTCCTTGTTAAGCCCTATATTCAAATCCCTTACTTCACTGTACAAAGGAAAATTTATAATGATTTTTCTCGGCCGTTTATCGGGAAAAGAAATTGAACTCATATATCCGTTGGCTATTTCGTATGGCGGAACAAACGCTTTGTAATACTCGTTATCAACATACAAATCAAATCCGCAACTGCCTAAAAATGTGCAATGCGACATCTTTGTAACCTTACTCATTTTTGCAATAATTGCAACCTTATCGGAATCGGTTTCAAATGTAACCCTTCCGCCTGCCGCATTACAGCTTAAAAACTCAAATTCTTTGGAAACACTGTTTGCAATTTCGTAAGGAACACGGCGAAAAACACCGTTTTCCTCAAAAAGTCCCCATAATTTGAACGGTTTTTCGGTGAAATTATAATAGTTAAGGTCATCCGTTTCGGCAGCCGAGCCCAAACTGAAATTAACATCAATTTTACTTATGTCCATTATTTACTCCTCAAAACAGTCATATTTTGTCAAGATGTATTTTCCTATATCGTATAAAACGCTTTCCAATTTTTTCCTGATTTCAACGGGAAAGCTGTCAAAGCATCTTGTATCCTCGTCAAACTTATTTCTGCGCCAGGTTGCAAGAAGTGTTCCGTCGGCTTCAAAGGTAAAATAACCCTTATAACCTATATTTTTAAGACCGTGCATAATTGAATCAAAATTAAGCAAGCCGAAAAACGGAAGCATATGGTCATCGGTAACGCCGACATTATCCTGAATATGTAGAGCGTAAACATTTTCGCCGAGCATTTCAAGGGCTTCGTGTTGAGGTAATTTCTGCAAGTTTCCGTGACCGACATCCCAACAAACCTTAAATCTCGGATGATTTACAAGCTCAACCAATTCCAAAACATCCTTCGCATTATCAAACCAATAACAGTCGGGATTACACATAATATCAAAATTTTCGGTTAGAACATTTATGCCGACTTTATCGGCAACAACCAGAATTTCATCATAAAACTCTTTGTTTTTAATTACATATCGGTTAAATAAACAATAAATCCGAACGCATCACCTACGGCGGTGACTGAGTTCGGATTTATCGCATTTGGCTGGGGAATAGGGATTCGAACCCCAACAAACAGAGTCAGAGTCTGTCGTGCTACCGTTACACAATTCCCCAAAATTTATGCAACGAAGATATTATATATCAAACAAGTTGATATGTCAAGACAAAACTTTTAATTTCAGATAAAACAAGTTACCGCAACATAAGCCGCATAAATGAGCAAAAGGGCAAAGCCCTGATAACGGCTGAATTTTTCCCTCAAAAGTGCCGGAACCAATGCGATGAGTCCGACAAGAAGGCAGGCGGGCAAATCTATCATTGCCGACATATCGGAAATCGGGAGAGGTTTTCCGGCAACAAATGCGGATATAGGCATAATCAACGTTAAATCCATAATGTTTGCGCCTATAATATTTCCGACGGACAAATCCGCCTGTTTTTTGGAAATGGCGGTAATAGTTGTTATAAGTTCGGGAAGCGATGTTCCGATGGCGACCATCGTAACGCCGATAATTCTTTCGGGAACGCCGATTTTTGTTGCCAATGCGCTTCCGTTGTCAACGAGAAGTCGGGCACCGATTACTATACCGGCGGCGCCGAAAACAAACTTTGCAATATTTATTATTACGGTTTTCTTATCGGTTATATTCTCTTTTGTTTCGGTTTCCCTTGAAAGTGCAACGGCTTTTTTTGCGCCGAGGTAATAACAAGCAGCAATGCGGAAAACAAAACGGAAACCTTACCGAAAAATCCGCAACCGACGATAATTGCCGCCGCTAAAAGCATTAAAAGCGATTTTAACAAATAGTTCTTTCGCTTCATAATTCCCGGAATACATATTAATGATATTGCCATAATAAGACCGATATTGGCGGTAACACTGCCGACAGCATTACCGATAGACATATCAACCTTGCCGTCTGCCGCCGCCATTACCGAAACGAGCATTTCGGGAAGCGTTGTAGCTAAACTTACAACGGTAGCACCGATAATAAGCTTCGGTATTCCGCTGACCTCCGCCATCCAGGATGCCGCATCAACAAAGTAATCTCCGCCCTTTACAACAAGGATAAGTCCCAAGACAAACAACAAAATTATTACTGCGATAGGCAAAATTCATTCCTCCAAAAAAAATAATCGGGTATAGTTTTAAGCTATACCCGAAAAAGACATAATAATACTCAAAGCATAGCTAAAAAGTTATACAATGAGTCTCGCAAATTAAAACAAGCCAGACCAAAAGGCCGAGGTTGTTGACTTGTTACACAAATAAAAGTGCCTGCTACTCCCTCAAAAGTCATTATAGGTATATTACCACCTTTTCCCAAAAATGTCAAGGAAAAAAGGAACTTTCATACGGTTTGTGCAATAAATGTAGGGAACGGGCTTGCTCGTTCCGTTTTTTTATTCCCTACGGTCTAATATCTATTGTCTAACATCTATTCGGGGCGTCGTGGGCGCCGTCCCCTACGATGTCAATTTATTTTGCATAATCCATATAGTTTTCGTTGCGCAAGCAACACATACCGTCTGTTACCTGACATCTGCGGTCTGCTGTCTGAACGGGC
>JAKSQJ010000045.1 GCA_024404195.1 Clostridia bacterium
TGGAGCGGGTGATGGGAATCGAACCCACACGGCCAGCTTGGAAGGCTGGAATTCTAGCCATTGAACTACACCCGCATTTGCGACAAGGGTTATTATAGCATAACCCTTTATAAAGGTCAATAGTTTTTTACAAAATTTATGTAATAATTTTTGCTAAAATATCTTAACACCGATATAAGACAACACCGTCATAATAAGTCCGGCGGCGACAACACCGAGGGCTATTGCCGGAAATGCTTTTTTCAGTCGCAAATCAAGCATTGCCGCAACCATTGCTCCCGTCCATGCACCCGTTCCGGGAAGCGGTATTGCCACCAAAATAAAAAGTCCCCAAAACTCGTATTTAAGCACGGTCTCCGACTTCTTTTCCGCTCTTTTTTCAAGTGCCGTCAAAATGCCGTCAAGCTTATTAAAATGCTTACGGATAAAGGCAAAAATCTTGCGAACAAACAATATAATAAAGGGCACAGGGACTAAATTACCGATAATTGATACAATAAGCGCAACAAAGATATTAAGCCCATCGTGAACGGCAATGGGAACCGCTCCTCTAAGTTCAACAATCGGTATCATGGATATTAAAAATGTATTGATAATTATCCCCATTTTGCTATGAAAAAACCACATTCATAACCCTCCGAAGAGTTAAATCAAAAAATTCGTCATTGCCTTCATTTCAAAGGCATCCTTCAAATATGACATTATGCTGTTTCCGGCCATCAACGGCTTTGCAACCGCCAAATAAAGTATTGCTAATGCAATCAATATAACAAACACAATCAAAACACGAATAGCCACCGTATATTTATTTGTGCCGGAATTTTGCGTTTCGTCGTAATCTTCAAAATAGTAACTGTCGTTGCGTTCTTCTACCGACATTCCGTCATCATTTGCATCAAAATCAAAGACGCCGTTAAATTCGCTTGCCGTAGTATCTGAATCTTCCGAAACACTATCGGAAGAAATGACAAAAAAGCTATTCTCGTCTAACTTCTTTTCGCCCTCATCGGATACATCTTTTTCGTCGTTACTTTCTTCTGTCCTTTCGTTCATGGCTTCCTTCAAAAGCTCCTCAACCGTTTCGGTTGCGGTTTTTTCATCCTCCTGCGGTTTAACGGGCTCTTCTTTCTTTTCAAAGCCGTCCTCATCGCCGACACTTATCTTTGTAATATACGGAAAAACAAGCTGCTTTGTAATATCCTTACGCAAAGATTTACTTTCGCTTAACATAATAATTGACTGCGTTCCGCTTTCAATTATGCAACCGCCGAACACACCGCCCTCGCTTATAAGCGGAGTTGAGCCGGTCAAAACCTCAATATCCGAATCGGTTTCAATATTATAGTTTGAAATATCAAGCTTTTCAGTTTTAATACCCGTTACAGCAGAAACAGTCTTAATAAGTCCCTTATCGCCGAAAAGCGGACCGCAAAGAATGATAACTCGGCTGCGCCCTACGGCTCTTGCCAAGCTCTTTGAAAACTCCGACTGACCTTCAACCTTATCGGTCAACATTCTCATACGGCAGCAACCGCAAAGATTGAACTCCATCTCAAAATCGGAGCCGACGGAATAATATATTATATCAACTTTGATATTCTGAATCATCATAATTCTCCTTTTTATTCTATATACGAATACTCAATGCCCTCAATGGCTCTTTCTATTAACGGCTCAATTTGAAGGGCTTCTTCGGCTTTTTCGCATTGACCGGGTTTCGGTCTTGTATGAGGATGCTTCGGGGTGAACACCGTGCAACAGTCCTCATAAGGCAAAATTGAGGTCTCAAAGGCATCTATTGCTCTTGAAATCTTAATTATTTCCTCTTTATCCATACCGATTAACGGTCTTAACACCGGAATATCGCTTACACTGTCGGTTGAAGCAATGGCAGGTAAGGTCTGACTTGCAACCTGGCCTAAGCTCTCCCCTGTTATAAGTCCCAAACACTCGTCTTTTTTTGCAACTATTGCCGATATTCTCATCATCATTCGGCGCATTATAAGGGTAAAATAATCTTCGGGACACTTATTCCTTATTTCCTCTTGGATTTCGGTAAAAGGAACAACGGCAAGATTGATAGGACCGCTGTATCTTGCAACCTTTGAAAGAAGCTTTTTAACCTTTTCCTCTGCCAAAGCGCTGGTATAAGGGGGACTTGCAAAGTGAATGGCATTAAGCGAAAGACCCCTTTTAGCCATCATATATCCGGCAACCGGACTGTCAATACCGCCGGAAATAAGGAGTTCGGCTCTGCCCGAAGTTCCGACCGGCAAACCGCCTGCGCCCTTTTCCTGATTTCCTCTTATATATGCGGCAAAATCCCTGACCTCAACCGTTACGATAATATCGGGGTTATGAACATCAACCCTTAAATGCGGAAAGTTTTCAAGCAAAATTCCGCCAAGCTCCATACAAATTTCGGGGGATTTTAAGGGGAAAGTTTTATCGGCTCTTTTTGCCTCAACCTTAAAGGTTTTTATCCTTTTAAGCTGCTCTGCCAAATAAACAGGGGCTTTTGAAAAAATATCCTCGCAGGTTTTTTCGCAAACACACGCTCTTGAATAACAGGCGATACCGAAAATGCGTCCTACCCGCTCAAGCGCTTCCTCAAAATCAAAGTCCTCGCTTTGAGGGTCAATATATATCGTTGACTGCGCCTTTATTATATTTATTTCGCCAAGCGGTTTGAGCCGCCTTTTAATACTGTTGACAAGTTTATTTTCAAAATTACAGCGGTTAAGCCCCTTTAACGAGAGTTCGCCGTCCTTTATCAAAATAATCTCTTTCACGCTTTATACCTCATTTATATTACTTACAACATATTATTATACTATATTAGAACGAAAATAACAATATCAAAAAATAAAAAAAGCAGAAAACCCGTTAAAGTTTTCTGCAAATATCAAGATTTCTTTATTTTACAAGAATGTTTCTCAACTTTTTATTGGTTTTAAGAACATTACCGAAAGAAACGACCGACATTTTAAGATTAACATTATCCGCCAAAAGATTATTGACCGCCTCGGTTATCTTATCGTCATTATAACAAGCGGCGGCAAGACACGCAATAGCGACATTTGAGGTATCGTTATCGCCCTTAACATACGCCGGTTCTATCAGTTCAAGAACTTTTTTGCCCGACTTTTTGGTTTTTTCGCCAAGGGTTTCTTTTAATAGCGGAACTAAATATGTTCCGAAGAAATTAAGATAAAGAAAACTGCCGTATTTTGCAACATAATTCTTATACTCGTCTTTAAGCTGAGGATAGGTATCAAGAACTTTTTTTGCAAATGCGGAAATTGTAAACTTATCACCCGTAGCGGTCGGCAAATCAACCTGAAGGTTTTGCTTTTGGGCAATTTTAACACCCATATTCTTACGAAGGGTATCAACAAAGTCAATTCCTACGGCTTCGGCGTCCTTTTCGGTTTGAGAATCATCAAAAAGCCATGCGGAAATTTCGCCGAATTCTCCAATTTTGCCTTCCTCGTCAACATCGGCAACAAGCAAAACAAACTGTTGCTTTGCCTCGTTATATTCAACCTTAACGGATTTCTTTTCGTTCTTATATTCCCCTGTTTCGCAGGTTTTAAAACCCTGCTCCTCAATAAACGGGGTCATTTCATTTATAACTTTTCCTAAGTATCTGTTATCCAAATTGTTCAACTCCAAAAAGTAATTTGAATTATTATACCATAATTTCTTAACTTTAACAACATAAAATTTTCTTGAAAGAACATAAAAATTGTAATATAATTAAAAAAACTTTGTTTCTTGGAGATATTATGAATTTAGCCGATATAAATGTTATGACGAAAATCCTTTCAGACAACGGTTTTTCCTTCAAAAAATCCTTAGGTCAAAACTTTTTGACCGATAAAACTGTTTGTCCGAGAATGGCGGAAAGTTGTCTTGACGAAAACACGGGGGTTATTGAAATAGGACCCGGCGCCGGAATACTGACAAGAGAACTTTGCAAAACGGCAAAACGGGTTGTTGCCATTGAACTTGACGAAAGATTAAAGCCGGTTTTGAACACTACTGTCGGCGAATTTGATAACATAAAAATAATCTTCGGCGATGCTATGAAGCTTGATTTAAAGCAACTAATAGCCGAAAACTTTAACGACTGCGCCCGTGTTTGCGTTTGCGCAAACCTTCCCTATTACATTACCTCGCCTATTATTATGGGACTGCTCCGCAGCCGTCTTCCCATTGATACAATAACGGTTATGGTGCAAAAGGAAGCCGCCGACCGTCTTTGCGACAAGGTTGGCGGAAAAAAGGCAGGAGCAATAACGGTTGCGGTTAATTATTACTGCGTTGCAACAAAGCTTTTTGATGTTCCGAAAACTTCGTTTTATCCCTCTCCGAAGGTTGATTCCTCTGTAATTGAACTTAAAATTTCAAAAAATCCTCCCGTAAGCGTAAAATCCGAGGAAAACTTTTTTAAACTTACAAAGGCGCTTTTCGCTCAAAGACGAAAGACCTTGTTAAATACCGTTTCAAACACACTTGCTATCCCGAAAGACACCGTAAAATCGGCACTTTTTGAGCTTGGGCTTTCCGAAAATATAAGAGGTGAGGTTTTAAATATGGAGCAAATTGCCGCTCTTTCCGACCTTCTTTTCAAATAAAGATAAGGTTAAGCACCAAAAGTCCGATAACCGCAGGTATTGAAAACACCGTTACACCTACAACGCTTATTACATTTACGGGAATATAAACCCCCGTAAATTTCCTTGTCAAGTTAATAAGAAGAAGTGTTATTATTCCGAAAAGCGAATTAAGTATCAGTTTTCTTATCGGTTTTCCCGAATAAATCGCCATTAAAAGTATGGTAAGCGCCGAAACACCCAGCAATGACAATGCTGCAATTCCCAAAATTTTCATAAAATTACCCTCCATAGAAATACTATGAAGGGTTTTTTGATTTTATACAAAAAAGCGGGGCTTATAAAACCCCGCAAATAATTTATTTATACATCGGACTCACCGTTAAATTAAATTTATACTTAAAACATTAACTGTGCATCGGACTCACCATCATTAAAAATAATCGTTAATATCAAACTAACTAAACTTTCGGACTCACCTCTTTCGGTTTATTTCGGATAACTTTCCGGCGGAACTTCATTCATCTGCTCCACCCCTTTCTTTTTTCTGTCTTTATTATAATGCATTATTTCCAATTTGTCAAGTAAAAAGTTGAAAAAATTTATTTATTTTTTACAAACCTAAAAAAATCGCTTTTGCATAAAAAAACCAGTTGCAAGAAACCGATTATAATGATATAATAATTCTTTGGAGGATTGGGTTTTTATGAAAAAAATAGGATTTGACAACGAAAAATACATAACTTTGCAATCGCAAAACATCAGGGACAGGATTTCTATGTTCGGCGATAAGCTTTATATGGAGTTCGGCGGAAAGCTTTTTGATGATTTTCATGCTTCAAGAGTTCTTCCCGGATTTGCCCCCGATTCAAAGGTTCAGATGCTTCTTGAGCTTAAAGACGATGCGGAAATCGTTATCGCAATAAATGCGGATGCAATAGAAAAGAACAAGCGCCGTGGCGACCTCGGTATCACCTACGACCTTGATACCTTGCGCCTTATTGACGCATTCAGAGGTATCGGACTTTATGTCGGCAGTGTTGTAATAACCTGCTTTACCGGTCAACCTCTTGCCCTCGCTTTTGAAAACCGCCTTAAATCCCTCGGCATAAAAACCTACCGTCATTATCCTATTGCAGAATATCCCTCTAACATTCCGCTTATTGTCAGCGAAGAAGGATTCGGCAAAAACGACTATATTGAAACCGATAGAAAGCTTGTTATTGTAACGGCTCCCGGTCCCGGAAGCGGTAAAATGGCAACCTGCCTTTCTCAACTTTATCATGAGCATAAAAGAGGCATCAAAGCCGGATACGCTAAATTTGAGACTTTCCCGATTTGGAATATTCCGCTTAAACACCCCGTTAATGTTGCTTACGAGGCGGCAACCGCCGACCTTAACGATGTCAATATGATTGACCCGTTCCACCTTGAAGCTTACGGCACAACTACCGTTAATTATAACAGAGATATTGAGATTTTCCCCGTGCTTAACTCCATGATGGAGAAGATTTTGGGAGAATCACCTTATAAAAGTCCTACCGATATGGGCGTAAATATGGCAGGTTTTGCAATTTGCGATGACGATGCCTGTATAGACGCCGCAAATCAGGAAATCATCAGAAGATACTATACTGCTCTCGGAAATGTCCGTCAGGGACTCGGCGAGCAGTCGGAGGTTTCAAAGATTGAACTTTTGATGAATCAACTTAAAATTTCGGTTGAGGACAGACCGGTTATTAAAGCGGCTGCCAACAAGGCATCCCTTACCGGAAATCCCGCAACCGCCATTGAACTTCCAAACGGCAAGATTATTACCGGAAAAACATCCTCTTTGCTTGGTGCTTCATCCTCAATGGTTCTCAATGCTTTAAAAGAACTTGCAGGTATCCCCGACGAGCTTGACCTGCTATCCCCCATTATTATTGAGCCCATTCAAAAAATGAAAACCGAAATTTTAGGCAACCATAATCCTCGCCTTCATGTTGACGAAGTTCTTATCGCCCTTTCAATTTGTGCTGCTACAAGTGACCTTGCAAGCAAGGCACTTGACCAGGTTAAAAAATTAAAGGGACTTGAAGCGCATTCTACCGTTATTTTGGCTCGTGTTGACGAACAAACTTTCAGAAAGTTGGGTGTCAACCTCACCTGTGAACCGAAATACCAAACCAAAAAACTTTATCATTCATAATATTTTAGGGAACACACTTAGTTTGTGTTCCCTAACTCACATATAAGAAGGTTTTATTTTGAATTATACATTTTTGTTCAGCATTGCTTTAATTCTGCTTTTTACAAAGCTTTTCGGAATTATTACCGCCAAGGTGCATTT
>JAKSQJ010000046.1 GCA_024404195.1 Clostridia bacterium
GATAAAGGCGGGTACGTTGTTTACGATATGTACTATAACGCCTGAAAAAACTTCAATTTGTCGCGTTAAGCGAAAAACGACTTTTGTGATTTCTTACCCCAAAAAATACGACGTTTGGTCGCTTTTAGACAAAAACGAGTAGCAACGGAAGTTGTTGCTCGTTTATTTTATATTAATTAATAGTGGAAAAAGCATCCCTCGCCTAGCAAAAAATATAATAGCAGAACAGACCAACGGCCCCGTAGATTGTGCAATCAATCTATATTGTGCGTATCCGTAGGGGACGGCGCCCACGACGTCCCGATTCGTTTTATATAAATCCAACGGCAACCGTAGGGGACGATGCCTACATCGTCCCGAGTTCGCTATAAGTTTTTAGTATCTTAACGGGCGGATGTGGGCATCCGCCCGTACGGTGGCAATTTATTATACTTACTTCCGGAATAGCTAATACTCTCAACCTTTTATTAAACTGTCAAAAAACACTTGCTATTTTATTTAATAGGTGTTATACTTGGTGATGTAAATGTGTTGAAAAAGGAAAGTAGGGCGTTTTTTCATTCCAAGAGAGATTTTGCCGAGGCTGAAAGCAAGATTGTTTGAAATTCGTTTGAAGTTCCCTTTGGAGCAGTATCGCTGAAATTTTCAGTAGGCGGTAACGGTCAGATTCCGTTATAAATCTATGGAGTGTTTGCTCTTGGCAAAAATACGGGTGGTACCGCGGAGTAGATTATTATACTTCGTCCTGTTTTACGGGACGAAGTATTATTTTTTTCTCCTGACACACTTAAATTTTGGAGGGAAATTATGAAAGAACAACTTGAAGCAATTAAAATTGCCGCTTCTAAAGCCGTTGATGCGGCAAACAGCGAAAAAGAAATTGAAGAATTAAGGGTAAAATATTTAGGCAAAAAGGGTGAGCTTACCGCACTTCTTAAGCAAATGGGCGGACTCTCCCCCGAAGAAAGGCCTAAAATGGGTCAGCTTGTTAACGAAGCCAAACAGACGGTTGAAAAGCTGATTTGCGAAAAAAGCGAGGAATTAAAGGCGAAAGCCACAGAGCTTAAATTAAAAGCGGAAACCATTGATATTACCATGCCTGCAAAGAAAAAGACGGTTGGTAAGCTTCATCCGCTTAACACCGTTCTTGACGATATGATTGATATTTTCCAAAGCATGGGCTTTGATGTTCTTGACGGTCCCGAGGTTGAAACCGACCACTATAATTTTGAATGTCTTAATGTTCCTGCCGACCATCCGGCAAGAGATATGCAGGACACCTTCTATTTAGGTGAAAACCTTATTTTAAGAACTCAGACCTCGGCAGCGCAGGTAAGAACCATGGAAACAAGAAAACCGCCTATTCGTATTATTTGCCCCGGCAGAGTTTTCAGAGCCGACGAGGTTGACGCAACTCACTCCCCCGTTTTCCATCAAATTGAGGGACTTGTTGTTGACAAGGGTATAACCATGTGCGACCTTAAGGGCGTTCTTGAACAGTTTGCTCACGAGATTTACGGTCCCGACACAAAGGTTAAATTCCGTCCTTCCTTCTTCCCGTTTACCGAGCCGTCGGTTGAGGTTGATGTAACCTGCTCCGAATGCGGCGGCAAGGGTTGCCGAGTTTGCAAGGGCAGCGGTTGGATAGAGATTTTGGGTGCGGGAATGGTGCATCCGAATGTCCTTAAAATGTGCGGTATTGACCCAGAGGTTTACAGCGGTTTTGCTTTCGGTATCGGTCTTGACCGTCTTACAACCACAAGATATAAAATAAGCGATATTCGTTTACTTTTTGAAAACGACAAGCGTTTCTTAGGTCAGTTTTAAGGAGGTCTTATCATGAAAATTTCACTAAAAGCACTTAAATATTATGTTGACATAAATGTTTCGGTTACGGAGCTTTGCGATAAGATGACCCTTGCAGGTTTTGAAATTGAAAGCATTGAAAAGCAGGGCGAAAACCTTAAAAATGTTGTTGCCGCAAGAATTATGAAGATAGCTCCCCATGAGGACAGCGACCATTTGCAGATTTGTCAGATGGATGTAGGCAAGGACGAGCTTGTTCAAATCGTTACGGGCGCTCAAAATATAAAAGAGGGCGACCTTGTTCCTGCCGCTCTTGACGACAGTTATTTACCGAACGGCGCTCATATCGTTGCAGGAAAGCTTCGTGGCGTTCCCTCAAACGGTATGCTTTGCTCGGGCGAAGAATTAGGACTTACCGAAGCCGATTACGAGGGTGCTTCGGTTTACGGTATTCTTATTTTGCACGAAGATAATGTTAAATGCGGAACCGATATGCGAGAAGTTTTAGGTCTTGACGATTATATTATTGACTTTAAGATTACCGCCAACCGTCCCGACTGCAACTGCTTTATCGGTGTTGCAAAGGAAATTTCGGTTGTTCTAAATACGAAATTTAAGATGCCCGTTCCAAACTACAAAACAGTTGGCGAAGATATAAACGACTATGTAAAGGTTGATGTTCAAAACTATGAGCTTTGCCCCCGTTACATCGGCAGGGTTGTTAAAAATCTTCGCATAAAGCCGTCTCCCGACTGGATGCAAAAGGCAATTACCGCTTCGGGTATGCGCCCTATCAACAACATAGTTGATATAACAAACTTTGTTATGCTTGAAACCGGTCAACCGATGCACGCTTTTAACTATGACGAGCTTGCAAACAAGCAGATTATTGTCCGCAACGCAAAAGAAAACGAAAGCATAACCACCCTTGACGGCAACGAGTATAAGTTAAATACCGATATGCTTGTAATTGCGGACGGCGAAAAGCCATCCTGCCTTGCAGGCATTATGGGCGGTAAGGAAAGCGAAATTGAGGACGATACCAAAAATCTTTTCCTTGAATCCGCTAAATTCAAGAGGGATAATATCCGTCATACAGGCCGTTCGCTCGGTATTCGCACCGAGGCATCGGGCAGATACGAAAAGGGCATTGACATTATGAATGTTGAATATGCCATGAACCGTGCTCTTGACCTTATATATAACCTTGATGCAGGTGATATTGTTGAGGGCGTTATTGACAGAAATAACGGACTTCCCGAGGATAGAATATTGACCGTAAAAACCAAAGATGTTTTGGCGCTTTTGGGTGTAGATATTCCCGAAGACGAGGTTGTTTCAATTCTTAACCGCCTTGAACTCAAAACGACCGTTAAAGACGGAGTTTTGACCGTTTGCGTTCCCTCTATCCGTGACGATGTTGAGGGCAGAGCCGACCTCGCCGAAGAGGTTATGAGAATTTACGGCTATGACCATATCGTAAGTACTCCTATGGTCGGTAATGTTGTTCGGGGCACAAAGCTTCCCGAAAGAATTAAAACCGATAAAATAAAGAAGCTTTTATGCTCTCTCGGTTGCTTTGAAATTGCAACATATTCGTTCATTTCTTCGGGTGCTCTTGATACACTTAACCTTTCGGATAATGACGAAAGACGAAATGCAATTAAGCTGTTAAATCCTTTGGGTGATGAATATTCGGTATTAAGAACACAGCTTACAACAAGTATGCTTACCGTTCTTGCAACCAATATTAACCGCAAAATTGAGTCGGGAAGATTTTTTGAAATAAGCAAGAGATTTATTCCGAAATCCCTGCCCCTTACCGAGCAGCCGCTTGAACTTCCGACTATGTCAATAGGTATTTTCGGCGACGATGAGGACTTCTTTACCTTAAAGGGCATTATTGAAGATTTAATGGCTCTTATGGGCGCTCATACCCAGTATGAAAGAAGTTCTGAAACATATCTTCACCCCGGCCGTCAGGCACTTGTTAAGGCAAACAATGTTCCGGCTTGCGTTATGGGTGAGGTTCACCCTGCCGTTTTAGCAAAATACGGCATTGAAAAGCGGGTTTATATCGCCGAAATCAAACTTGATGAGCTTCTTAAAATCAACAAGAGAAAAACGGTTTATAAGCCGATACCGAAGTTCCCTGCCGTTGAGCGTGACTTTGCGTTCCTTTGCGATAAGGATATTGCGGTCGGAACTCTTGAACAGGCAATTACAAAGGGTGCAGGACGGCTTCTTGAAAGCATTAAGCTCTTTGATATTTACGAGGGCTCTCAAATTCCCGAAGGCAAAAAGAGTGTTGCTTTCAGCGTATTCCTCCGTTCAAATGAGGCAACCCTTACCGATGAACAGATAAATACCGCAACCGACAATATTATTGATAAACTCCAAAAGGTCGGTGCAGAGCTTAGAAAATGATAATATTTAAGACAGTTCTTTTACAGGTTGCAGTCCTTTTTATTCTTATTTTCGTAGGACTGTTTTTAACCAAAACCCATGTGCTTACAAAGCCGGGAACAAAATCAATAACAAATGTCGTTTTGTATCTTGTAACGCCCTGCGTTATTATTAAATCATTTATAAATACAAAGTATTCAAAAGACACATTAAAAGGGCTTTTGTTAAGCTTTTTGGCGGCAACCGTCGTGCATCTTGTTTTTATCCTTTTGGCAACGGTTGTGTTCAGAGATAAAAGCGATTCAAGACGGCGTGTTCTCCGATTTGCCGCTATTTTCGGCAACTGCGGATTTATGTCGCTGCCCATACAAGAGGCAATTTTGGGAAACGAAGGACTTTTATACGGTGCCGCTTTTGTTGCCATATTTAATCTGTTTTCCTGGACCTACGGAATAATAGAAATGAGCGGCGACAAAAACAGTATGTCGGTTAGAAAGGTTATTTTTAACCCCGGCATTATAGGTCTTGCGGTAGGTCTTGTCATCTTTATTTTTGCCATTCCTCTGCCGAGTGCTATAAAACTGCCGGTTGAATATTTTGCCGCTCTTAATACTCCGCTTCCCATGCTTATTATCGGCTACCATTTGGCAAAGCTTGATTTCAAGGTTGCGGTAAGGGATTTCAGATGCCTTTTTTGCAGTATTACGAGGATACTTATTTTCCCCGTTATCGCCCTTGCGGTTATTTACGGTTTGGGCTTTTTTATTCCCGACCTTCGGGGCAATTTGTTCGTTTCAATGATGATAGCCGCCTGCTCCCCTGCCGCCGCTTATACCGCTATTTTTTCATTTAAGTTTAAGCAGGATACCGATTTATCGGTCAACCTTGTTTCCCTTTCCACCCTGCTTTCAATTATCACCATGCCGATACTTATAACTTTGGCAAAAATTATTGCATAATCCTACATTCACGAGTATTTTAACACAGTATAACGGAAAATCCGCCCTCAAAAACCGAGTTCGGATTATTCTTGTCAGGCTACGGAGGATATTTACGAATTCAAAATTTAAGTTTTTCAGAATTATCGCCATTTGCGGTGCTTGTATTTCCTTTTACATAGGCGCCGGTTTTGCCACCATGCAGGAGGTTGTTCAGTATGAGGCATCCTACGGCTCGCTGTTCTGGATAGTTATTGCCGTATGCGCCGTTCTTTATGTTTATACAAATATTTCGTTTACAACAAATGCCAACAGATTAAATCTTACAAGAGGCGGCGAAATATTTGAGGTTTATACGAGCGTTTTGGCTTTTGCATTTTCAATTATCATTTGCGCCGGAATTTATTCCTCTGCCGTTCCGATTCTTTGGACGAGCGTCAGAAAAGTGGCAGAAGAAAAAAGTATGCGATTTACAATTATCGCAATAGGCG
Organism: Clostridia bacterium; assembly: GCA_024404195.1. Classification (GTDB taxonomy): domain Bacteria; phylum Bacillota; class Clostridia; order Oscillospirales; family Acutalibacteraceae; genus UBA737. Next base: position 5,642 of record JAKSQJ010000046.1, read on the forward strand.
GCGGTTTAATAGGCGCCATGATTCCTATCTATTTTGATTATTCGTGGCTTGTTAATATTATTTACGGATATTTAGGTTTCTTAGGTTTTGCGCTTGTTTTCTTTATGATTATCTATGATATTAAAACAAAAATGAGCAAAACAAAAATAAACTCGGAAAATTAAGATTTTTTGAAATTTATACTTGCATTTTAAGTTA
>JAKSQJ010000047.1 GCA_024404195.1 Clostridia bacterium
ACTATTTTTCTTTACATATTAAGATTAGTTTGCTATAATGTAGTTGGGAAAATTTGTTTTTAAGGGGGAAAGGAACAATGCCGACGCTTAAAATGGATGTTTATTTGTTATACGCCTATGTCGGAGCCGTTTGCGCAGGGATTATCGCAATAGTCCTAAACCGAGTTAAGACAACGGAATACAAGGAAACCGTTGACCGCAATTTCTGTCGGGCGCTTAGGTTTTTTATTGCATTTTGTCTTGTTGATGCGGCTTGGGGAATTATCGGCTCTCCGTATCTCGGGCAAAACCGAACTGCCTATGTTATCTCAACCTACGGATTTCATTTTATGGCGGCTTGGGCTTCGTTTGTATGCTCGTTTTATGTTCTTTCAACCCTTAAACTGCATAAAGGTTGGCGGATTTTCTTTTCCTGCCTTCGCTATATCTTTATAACGGCGCAAATGCTGCTTATTTTTCAAAATATTAAAACGGGATATTTCTTCACCATTGACGAAAATGCGGTTTATCATTCAAGCTTTTTGCGTCCCGTTTCCTTTTATCTTCAATTCTGCCACTATATACCGATTATAGTTTTTTCGCTTATATCAATGATTATTTCAAGAAGAAACGAAAAGCTTTATACCTACCGAACGGCGCTTATTTTTTCCGCCTTGCCATTGGCTTTCGGATTTCTTCAAATGCTTTATCCCGACGGCTCTTTCTATTCGCTCGGCTTTTTGATTACCGCCGTAACAATGTATGCTTTCAATGTTACGAAACAGCGCGAATCTCATCTCGCCGCGGTTTATGAGGCAAAGGAAGCCGAAAAATCCCATGCAAAAATAGAGGAAGCGCTTGAAAAAGCCGAGGCGGCAAGCTCTGCAAAAAGTGTCTTTCTTGCCAATATGTCTCATGACATAAGAACACCGATAAACGGTATTATGGGTATGGTAACGCTTGCAAGAAAGGAAGAAATGAACGAAACCGTTGCGACCTACATAGATAAAATTGATACGGCTTCTAATCACTTATTGTCTCTTGTAAACGATGTTCTTGATATGAGCCGAATAGAAAGCGGCAGGGTCGTTATTTCAAACGATGCTACGGATATTGCAATAGTTGTTGATAACTGCTGTTCAATAGTTCGCGGTCAGGTTGAGGAAAAGGATATCAACTTCATAACCGAAATAAATGTTAAGCATACGAGAGTTTTCGTTGATGTTCTGCATTTAAGACAGGTGCTTATAAACATTTTGGGCAATGCCGTTAAGTTTACGCCCGACGGCGGAACGGTTGAATTTAAGGCGGTTGAAACCGACTGTGCCGACGGCAAGGTTCAAATAATGTTCGTAATAAGAGATACGGGTATCGGAATGAGCGAAGAATTTATTGAGCGCATTTTTGAGCCGTTTTCTCAGGAAAATAACGGCAGCAGAGCAAACTATGTCGGAACGGGACTCGGAATGTCCATATCAAATCAGCTTATTGAACTTATGGGCGGAGAAATAGCCATTGACAGCGTTAAGGGCGAGGGTAGCACATTTACGGTTAAGCTTTCTCTTGATGTTGATGATTCCGAAAAGCCGTTATATGAAAAGGAAAAAGAAACCGCTTCTTCAAAAAATCTTAACGGACTTAAAATACTTCTTGCCGAGGATAACGAGCTTAATATGGAAATAGCCGTTGCGCTTTTAGAGGATGCCGGAGCAAGCGTTAAAACCGCCGAGGACGGCAAAATCGCCTATGAAATGTTTATCGGAAGCGAAAAGGGCGCTTATGATGTTATCCTTATGGATATCATGATGCCTAATATGAACGGCTACGAGGCGGCAAGGGCGATAAGGGCTTCAAGCCATCCCGAAGCGGCAAAAATTCCGATTGTTGCCATGACCGCCAATGCCTTTGACGAGGATAAAATAAAGGCGATTGAGGCGGGATTTGACGCTCATACATCAAAACCGATTGATTTTCCGTTGCTTGTTTCGGAGATTAGGCGGCTTTTAAACGATAAGTGATTTGTTCTTTATGGAGAAAAGAAATGTTAAACGAATTTGAAACCTATGGCAACCAAAAGAAACGGGGCATATTGATAGTTGAGGACAACGATATAAACCGTGAAATGCTTAAAAGCATTTTAGAAGATAAATACGAAATTACCGAAGCGGCAGACGGTCTTATAGGACTTGAAAAGCTAAAAGAGGGCTACCGTGATTTATCCCTTGTTTTGCTTGATGTTCAGATGCCCAATATGAATGGCTATGAGTTTTTGGAGCATCAAAGAAATGATGAATTGCTTTCCTCTGTTCCGGTAATCGTAACAACGGGAAGCACTATATCGGAGGACGAGGAAAAATGCCTTGCGCTCGGCGCTTCGGATTTTGTTACAAAGCCGTATAATCCGAGAATAATCATAAGACGAATTGAAGCGATTATCAGGTTGAGTGAGTCAATGGCAACCCTTAAAGCAGTTGAGTTTGATAACATTTCGGGACTTTATACCAAAGCCGCATTTATCCACCATTTTCAAAGATATATGGATGAAAACAAGGATAAAAAGCTTGATATGTTAATGATAAATGTTGAGGGCTTTTCATATATCAATGAGCTTTACGGTGTTGCAAAGGGCGAACAGCTCTTAAAACATATAGGAAATGTTATTTCGGTTTGCAATTTCGGCGCAATTATGTCCTGCCGTTATACTACCGACAGATTTATCCTTATGCGGGTTCACAGTGATTCCGATGTCAGTAAGGAAGTTGTTGTATATAACGAGAAAATCCATGAAAATTCTCCCGTAAGCGGTTTTGTTCTTAAATTTGCGGTATATACCGATGTTGATACATCCGTTTCGGCGGCGTCTTTATGCGAACGGCTTTCGGTAACCATGAAAACGGTAAGGCGCCGTTATGATATGCAGCTCGCCTTTTACAGTACCGAAATGGCTAATAGAGCCAAGCATCTTAAAAAAATGGAAGAAAGCATGAAGGATGCGCTCAAAGAAAAGCAGTTTTCGGTATATTATCAGCCGAAGCATGACGCAAAAACGGGCGAAATTGCAGGTGCGGAGGCACTTGTTCGGTGGATTCATCCCGTTCACGGATTTTTGTCTCCTGCCGATTTCATTCCGCTTTTTGAGGAAAACGGTTTTATAACAAAACTTGATTTATATGTTTGGAATACGGTGTGCGAGGATATAAGAAATTGGATAAACGACGGAATAAAGCCCGTTCCTGTTTCGGTCAATGCTTCAAGAAGGGATATTCTTTCCATTGACACTCCCGAGCGGCTATTGCTTCCCATCAATGAAAACGATGTTGATATAGGACTTCTTCATATTGAAATAACCGAATCGGCAAGTGTAAACGACAATGTTATTCTTGAAAAGGTAAAAGCCGTTCGTGATATGGGAATAAAAATTGAGCTTGACGATTTCGGCTCGGGGCAATCCTCTCTCGGCACAATTCGTGACATCCCGACCGATATAATAAAGCTTGATATAAGCTTTGTCCGCAATATTGAAAAGCAAAAAGAAATAGTTAAAATGATAATTTCCCTTGCTCACGCATTGGGTCATAAGACCGTTGCGGAGGGTGTTGAAACCAAGGAACAATTGGAAATTCTTAAAGATTTCGGTTGCGATTATATTCAGGGCTATTATTATTCAAAACCCCTTGAGCGAAATGAATTCAGACAGTATCTGATAAATAATAAGCATTAAGGAGAATGTTATGACGGTAAAGGATTTTTATGCGGAAATAGGCGGAGATTACGGCGATGCCGTAAAGCGGCTTATGAACGACTCTCTTATTTACAGGTTTATTATGAAATTTCCCGACGACAAAAGCTTTGATATGCTTAAAACCGCACTTCAAAAGAAGGATTTGGAGGCGGCATTTTCGGCAGCTCATACCCTTAAAGGTGTAACCCTTAATCTTGCCTTTAATAAGCTTTCGGCGGCTTCCTTAAAGCTTACCGATGCTCTGCGTTCCCAAAACCGAGCCGATTATTCCTTTGAGGATTTTAACAGTATGTTTTCTGAAGTTCAAAAGGAATATACCGTAGTTTGTTCCGCTCTTGAAAAAACCGCCGTTTGATTATTACAGTAAAGATAAGTTATGAGTGATTATTTTGAATAAAATCCAAAACAAAATTTTTGATGAGGAAAGGGCGCTTTATGCCGTAAAGGATACGGCGGTGGAAAACTGCACCTTTGACGGCCCTGCCGACGGCGAATCGGCTCTCAAAGAGTGCTCGGGCATTACCGTAAAGGACTCAAAATTCAATTTGCGCTATCCCTTTTGGCATAATGAAAACCTTAAAATTTTCAATACCGTTCTTACTGAAAACTGCCGTGCGGCGCTATGGTATGACAGCGTTGTTGCGGTAAATAATTCAAAGCTTTTCGGCATTAAGGCGTTTAGAGAATGTAAAAATATAATTATCGGCGAATGTGATATAAATTCCCCCGAATTTTTATGGAAATGCTCGTCTATTACCGTAAAAAACTCAAAAATGGTGTCCGAATATCCGTTTTTTGAGTGCGAGAATGCAGATATTGATAATCTTACAATGACGGGTAAATATTCCTTTCAGTATGTTAAGAATATAAACATTAAAAATTCAAATTTTCAAACAAAGGACGCTTTTTGGCATAGCGAAAATGTAACCGTCAGCGACAGTGTTTTGTCGGGCGAGTATCTCGGCTGGTATTCAAAAAATTTAACCCTTGTTCGCTGTAAAATTATCGGAACGCAACCGCTTTGCTACTGCGAAAATCTCATTTTAGAGGACTGCGTTATGGAAAACACCGACCTTTCCTTTGAAAGAAGCGATGTTAATGCTGAAATTATCGGCAATATTTTGGGTGTTAAAAATCCGAAAAGCGGAAAAATCGTTTGTCAAAGAATAGAAGAACTTATTTTGGAAGAAGAATTTATCAACCCTTTAGACACTTTAATTTTAACCGAATAAAAAACCTTCCGAGAAGGGCAGGGCAAGATAGGGAGAATAAGGTTTTGAACGGCAAAATTTACGCACTCACTTGTGAAAAAAACTTGTAATAAAAAACAAACGGATTTTTTGTAGAATAATGTTGACATTAAGCTCGTTTTTTGGTATAGTAGAATAAGAGTTTTGAGGAGGGGAAACTAATGGATATTCTTATGCCGAGCGTTAGAAAATCCGTTGGATTAGTGCCCCGTTTTTCAAAATTTAATATTCGGCTTTTTTAACTGACATTTTTTAAGGTGTCAGTTTTTTTATAGCCAAAAGTAAAACAAAGGGGATTAGAAAAAATGAAACTCGTCTACGGTGTTAAAGACAAACCCGGATTTGGCAAAACTTTGATTTTTGCCTTCCAACAACTTCTTGCCATTATGGCTGCAACCATTGTTGTTCCGCTTATAACAAACGGTAATGCGGGACTTTCGGGTAAAGATGCAATGAGTCAATCTGCCGCCCTTTTCGGTGCCGGTGTCGGAACTCTTGTTTATCTTTGCTTTACAAAGTTCAGAAGCCCTGTATTTTTGGGCTCGTCATTTGCATTTTTAGGCTCAATGGCAGCCGCTTTTGCCGGTGCCGGCTCATGTGTGGCTCTCGGTTATGTCGGTTTGATAATCGGCGCTTTGTTTGCAGGTCTTGTATATGTTGTTATCGCTATCGTGGTAAAGCTTGCAGGTGTTAAGTGGATAAATAAGCTTATGCCGGCAGTAATAATAGGACCTACCGTTGCAATTATCGGTCTTCCACTCGCGGGAAATGCTGTCGGAGACCTCACC
>JAKSQJ010000048.1 GCA_024404195.1 Clostridia bacterium
CTCCAAAGCCGCAGATAAAACCTACACCGACACCTACTCCGACACCCGTAACGGTAAAAAAGGGCGATACTAACGGCGACGGTAAAATAACAATCATTGATTTAGCCAATGTTCAAAAGCATATTTTGGGAATTATTACTCTTTCGGGCAATAATCTAAAAGGTGCCGATACAAACGGCGATAACAAAATAACAATAGTTGATTTAGCCAATGTTCAAAAACATCTTTTAGGCTTAATAAAGTTAAGTTAGGAAGAAAATTATGAGAAAAACAATTAAAATTATTACCGTAATTTCCGTTATATCAATATTATTTTCCTTGCTTCTGGCAATACCGTCGAATGCCGCTTCAAGCAGTTTGAGGGTAAGCTCAAGGAATATAACTCCCGGCTCAAAGCTTACTGTTACCGTTTCGATAAGCGCAGGAGAGGCTATGTATGCAACCGAAGCGTATGTTTATTATAATGCTTCTGTTTTGCAGTTTCTTTCGGGAAGCTCTGCAAACGGTAAAAACGGAAGTGTTCGTATTGTCGGAACTCCGGGCGAAGCAAAAAGCCAAAGCTATACTTTGTCGTTTAAGGCTATTGCAGAGGGTTCATCGTCAATTTCGTTAAACGGTGTAAATTATGTCGGAAAAAATGACGGAAATAATACGGTAAGCGTAGGCGGCAGCAGCACTACCGTTACCGTTGCAAAGCCGGCGCCCTCGTCAAATGCCAATCTTTCTTCGCTTACGGTAAGCGGTGCTTCGCTTTCTCCCTCGTTTTCGTCGGGTGTTACAACATATAGCGCATCTGTTCCGAATACCGTTTCTTCGGTTTCGGTAAGGGCGGTTGCCGCCGCAAGCGGAGCTAATATTATGGGCATAGGGGATAAAGCTCTTAATGAGGGCGAGAACAGTTTTACTATTACGGTTACCGCTCCTTCGGGCGCTAAAAAGTCCTATACATTAAATATAAGAAGACGGCTCAAAGGCGAGCTTACGACCGAGGAACGGCTTACCGTTTCGGTAGGCGGAGGCATCAAAAAGGTCGTAAAGGATGCGTCAAAATTACCGACATTTGAGAACTTTAAGTCAAAAACCGAAAATTATAACGGTGTTGATGTAAGCGTTTTGACCGATACAAACGAAAAATATCAGATTTATTATTTATCTGATTCAAACGGAGCAAATCCTGCCCCATATATAAAGGGTGAAAAGGAGGACTTTGTTGCCCTGCCGTTTATATTAAACAGCGGAAAGCTCTATATAGTTGAGGATGCCGAAAACAAAATGTTGCCCGACGGTTATACCGATAAAACATTTTCAAAAAATGACGGCAATTTTAAGGCATACGGTTTTAAGAATGCCGACACAAAGAATGTTTATATTCTCAACTTATATAACGGCGAAAAAAACGCATACTATGGTTATGACAGTAGCAATAATGCGCTTATTCTGTTCCCGATTTTTGAGGTTGAAAGCGGCATTGTCAAGACCTATAAAAAAACCGAAAACCCTCAGGGTATTCAAAAAATAATTAAGAATTTCAAAGCTCTTTCGCCTATGCAAAAAATCCTCTTCCCGTCGGTTGCCGTCGGATTTATTGTTATTCTTATTTTGGCGATTGTCTTAATAAAGAAGTCAAAGCGCAGGGATTACGGCGATTATTCGCCAAAGCATAACCCGATAGATGCGGACGAATTTTGGTCAAACAGTGACCGTTAAAACAAATAATTAAAAAAGCGTGAAAACCTCACGCTTTTTATTTTGAAAACCGATAAATATGATAAGAACAGAATAAAAAATGTTTGTTTGTGAGAGATGAAGATGAGTAAGAAAGCAAAGGTTATTTTTGAACTTTTTATAACTTTTCTTAAAGTCGGTGCTTTTACCTTCGGCGGCGGTTATGCTATGATTGCCCTTTTGCAAAACGAGTTTGTAACCAAAAAAGAATGGTTAAGCGACGACGAGTTTTTGGATATTATCGCTATTGCCGAGTCAACACCGGGCCCTATCGCCATAAACAGTTCAACCTTTATCGGCTATAAAAAGGCGGGTTTTTGGGGCTCGTTTTTCTCAACCCTTGCGATGTGTATTCCGTCATTTACGGTAATCTATATTATTTCTTTGTTTTTTGATAAATTTTTAAGCTTTAAGTATGTAGAGTATGCTTTTAAGGGTGTCGGGGCGTGTGTTGTTTATCTTATCTTTTCCGCAGGTCTTAAAATGCTTAAAGGACTTAAAAAGGACATTTTTTCAAAAGTTATTTTCGTTACCGTTCTTTTGGTGTTTATCGGATTTTCTCTTTTTGCCGTTAAGTTTTCAACGCTTTACTATATTTTATTATGCGGCGCTTTGGGACTCTTCTTTTACGGCGTAAAGAAGGCAAAGGAGGATAAGAATGATATATCTTAAACTCTTTTTAACCTTTTTTGAAATCGGTGCCGTTTCGTTTGGCGGCGGTTACGGAATGTTGTCGCTTATGCGTGAGCTTGTTGTTCAAAACGGATGGCTTACCGATAACGAGATGCTTAACTTTATCGCCGTTTCGGAATCAACACCGGGACCTATCGCTATAAATATGGCAACCTTTGTCGGCTCCTCGCAGGGAGGAATTTTCGGCTCGTTTTGTGCAACACTCGGCGTTGTGCTTCCCGCATTTGTTATTATTTTGATTATCGCTTCTATTGCAAACGCCTTTATGAAAAAAAGGGGAGTAACGGCATTTTTAGGCGGTGTCAAGCCCTGCGTAGTGGCGCTTATTATAGGCACGGCGGTTACAATGGGACTTAAAGCACTCGTTGGCGTATCAACTGTCAAAACCGCCCCGTCGTTTGATTTCAGGGCAATTATAATACTTTGCATAATAGTCGGTCTGTCGCTTCTAATAAAATATGCCTTTAAGAAAAAGCCGAAACCGATTTTGCTCATAGTAATTTCCGCCGTTTTGGGTGTGATTATGTATTCGTTTTGATACCGTTTTATTTTTGCTTTACCGAAAAGGTAAAGCTTTTTTATTTTTGAATATAAAATAAGGCAGAACCTGAAACCGAACTTCAGTCCTGCCGAGAATATAAGTTTTTATGATAAAATTCAAAATACATTTGTTTTTTTATAAATAAAAAATAACAAAAACAATAAACAAAGCCGTTAACGCAACAACAAAAGAAAGAACACAAAAACACAAAAATCGTTAAACCAAACTGTGTTTTATTTTCAATAAATAGTGAATTTTATCAACGGAAAATTATTAAATATCTACCTCAAAGGTTGCCGAATGATTTATCTTATCAAGGGCAAGCTGGGCATTTGAAAGGTCATCAATTATGGTATTCAAATCCGATGTTACGGTGTCTATATCGTAGTTTGCATAGCGGTAATCAATAATATTACTCGGTTTACCGTATGTCTGCTGTTCCCGTACCTTTGGAAGTTTTAAGGACATTTCCGCAAGCTTTGTTTTAAGTGCGGAAAGCTGGGGAATAAGAACAAGCAACTCGTCAATCGTAAAATTGTATTCGGGAACAACGGTAGTGTTGTTAAACAGATTGATTGCGTGCTTTAATTTTCTTATTTTACGGTTGTATTCGTAAATTAAATCTCTTGTTTCGGCGTAGTCATAGTCGGGGCGGACGCTTTCGGGGTCCTCTCCGACACTTGCAAGAAAACTGCTGGATGCCTTTTCCTTAACAATAATTCCGTTCTTTTCGCTTATGAGCTTCTTTAATAGCTTTGCCGCTTCGGCTGATGTCATTTTCATAAAAATTACCTCGTTTCTTTATTTTACAAATTCATTATAGCACCTACCGTGCACCAAAAAAGGCACACCCGACCGATTAAAATACAAAATATAAAATGAATTTTGTATTTTAGGAGGAGCAAAATGGAACAGCCAAGCGAAAAAAATCTGTTAAGCGGCGCTATGACCTTTTGGGCGCTTTATAAAAGGGAAGATGTTATCTGTGATGAAAACGCCGATTTTGCCACCGCTTCTGGCAATATAAGGAAAGGATATATATATGCTCTCGGTTTGGAAAAAGAGGAGCTTAACGAAAAATTAAATAACGCAAAACCGCATTTTGATTATTCTTATGCCGTATTTACCGATGAAATGATGTATAGGGATTGGCGAAACGGTATTCCCGAATACTTCGGTCTTATATGCACCGGGGATTTATACGGCTTGGGTAATGTTATTTTAACCGAAAGGAGGGCACAGAAAAATGGATGAACAAAACGAATTGCCAACCGTTTATGAATCAATAGATATTCTTTACAACGATGATTTTAATAAGATTGAATATCTTAAAATATTGAAATCGGATAAAATCGTGAGAAACGGATATAAGGCACTTAAAAGCATAACCGACGACGAGGCACTTGAGCATCTTTATAAAATGGTGAGTGTAGCTTGCAACAGAGTTTGCTGTATGACGGACGAACTGGGAATTGCCCTTGATACATTGTTTTTGATTTCATACCCCGACCTTGAAATGCCTAAGGAGAAGCTTATAGAAAGGGTTAAGAAAGAAATAGATGAAATGGGCGGTCCGCCGCTTTCTCGTTTTTCAATAGACGACAGTTGTATAACCTCTTGTTCCTATACCGACGAAATGAAAAAACGGGATTACGATAATATCTGTGCCTGCCGCCGATATATAGCAACAATAAAGGACCCGAAAATCAAGGTCGCCCTCCAAAACGCCTTGATTCTCGCCAAAGAGGAAATGGAAGAATATATGGAATAAAAAAATCACCCGAACAGGTTTAATTGCCCGTTCGGGTGAGTTTTTATTTGCTATTCCATTTTTTTATATCAAATTCCTCATAAATTGTTTTGTCCCATGGATTGTATCCAACATCATAATTTGATTTTTTTAAGTTACATTCAGTGCATAACATTTGAAGATTAATATACTCTGTTTTTCCGCCTTTGCTCCATGGTCTTATGTGGTCGCCGTGCATTTCGCTTTCTGAAAAATGATTTTTGCAATATGGACATATTCCTTTTTGCTCTTTATATTTGCGATTTATATCTGATTTATTAAATGCTCTTGCATTTAGATACTTTAAATCTCTGGAAAGAACGGCTTTCGCTTTGGCGAAGCCAACGAAGATTCGCCCACTCGCCTGCCGGCGCCGGCACGCACCCGAACTTTGCGAAGTATTTTTATATTTCGTCGGCAAAGCCGACACCGACATTATTCATTAGCCGGTTATTCGTTATTCATTATTCATTTAGAAAATCCTATCGCATTGATTTAATGAATAATGAATACTTAAGAATTAAAATTGAATAATACAAAGCAAAAAATCCTACCACTTTCGTGATAGGATTTTCGCTTTGGCGCGCCGGAGAAGATTCGAACTCCCGACCTTCTGGTCCGTAGCCAGACGC
>JAKSQJ010000049.1 GCA_024404195.1 Clostridia bacterium
AAAAAGATTAAACCGCCGAACAGTTTTTTAATTACTGAACGGCGGTTAGTTTTATATTTTGTCGGCGAAGGCGACACATTCATTATTCATTAGACGGTTATTCATTATTCATTTAGAAAATCCTATCGCATTGATTTAATGAATAATGAATAAGGAATAATTAAAAATGAATAATACAAAGCGAAAATCCTACCACGAAAGCGGTAGGATTTTCGCTTTGGAGCGGACAACGGGAATTGAACCCGCCTCATCAGCTTGGGAAGCTGAGGTTCTGCCGATAAACTATGTCCGCAAAACATATTGAATTTATGCGTTTTATCCGCCGTCGGTTTAGCAATATAAACCGACGGCGATTTATAAGCATTATTTTTTTCTTTCAACGCTAAACGATATTACCTGCTTTTCCTTTACCGATGCATCATCGGCAAGGGAAGAGCCGACAAAATCAACATTATAAATCAAGTCGGCTTTCTTTCTGTCAAGCTCCCTTGCGGTTGCAAGGACAAAAGAGCCGTCTTTTTTTATAAAACCGAAGCAAAAATCGGCATCCAAAACATTTTCTTTCTCAAAAAACTCGTTATTTTTATATTCTTCGCTGACAATTTCGGTTGTGCCGTCCTGCTCTTTGGTTGCTATCTCACGGTCAACAACGGCATAGCCCTCTTTAATACCGAATGCTTCAAGCACACTGTCAAGGTCGTCCCCGATTTTGATATCTTTATAAATTGACGGGCACTTTTTAAGTTCCTTATCGTTAAAATAATATTCGGGGTCGCCCCAGGCATTGACACTTAAAGTATCACCCTTTTTAAGCTCAACCCTTTTGCCGTTTACCAAAACCTGCGAGGGATTTTCAAGAGTTTTATTGCAAGAACAAACCGCAAAGACAATAATTGCCGACATAACGCACGAAAGTAATACCTTTACAAGTTTGCTTTTCATAATTATAACTCCTTAACGATTTCTTTAAGATATGTTTTAAAATCTTCGCCTATTTCTTTATGTTCAAGAGCAACCTCAACATTCGCCTTTAAGATACCGAGTTTATTGCCCATATCGTATCTTTTGCCCGAAAACTCGGTTGCCATCATTTTACCGTCTCTTGCCAAAACCTTCATGGCGTCGGTAAGCTGAAGCTCGTTTCCTGCGCCGAGCGGTGTTTTTTCAAGAATACCGAAAATTTCGCTGTCAAGAACGCAACGCCCGAGCACCGAATAGTTTGAAAACTTTTCTGTTATCTTCGGCTTTTCTATCATATCGGAAACATCAAAAAGATTATCTCCCACCTTATCAACCTTTAACGAGCAATATTTTGTAAGAAGCTCATCGGGAACGGTTTTTACACCTACAACGCTTTTGCCGTATTTCTCATAAACCTCGCAAAGCTCCTTTGTTGCGGGAACATCGCCTACAATTACATCGTCACCGTAAAGAACGGCAAACGGCTCATCTCCTACAAATTCCTTTGCACGAAGCACGGCATCGCCGAGACCTCTCGTTTCTCTTTGACGGATATAATAAATATTTGCAAGATTTGCGGTATCAATAAGAGTGTTGAGCATTTCGGTATTGCCCTTTTTTCTCAACATATGTTCAAGCTCAAGGGAATGGTCAAAATGGTCCTCAATAACACCCTTTCCCCTATTTGTGATAATCAAAATATCGGTAATTCCCGAATTTACCGCCTCTTCAACGATATACTGAATGGCAGGTTTATCAACAATAGGTAACATTTCTTTCGGAAGTGCCTTTGAAGCGGGTAAAACCCTTGTTCCAAGTCCCGCTGCGGGGATAATAGCTTTCTTGATTTTCATAACTTTCTCTCCGTTTATAATTTTTGTTTTACATAATAAATCCCAAAATAATATCGGGAAGGTTCATGGTGATAATCAGTCCCAAAAGGCCGAAAATTAAACTGACGCCGCCTTTTTTACGGTAATTCTCGTCGGCATTATCTTGGTCTTTTTTAATGTTTTTAACACCTTCAATAACATGGTTTCTGTAAATTAAATCACCGAAAATGCCCATAAGAATTTTAAAAATCAGACTTGCAAAGCCGACTATCATAAAGATTTTTCCGTTTTTGGTGGCGGCAAATTTCATAACCTCAGAATAATACTCACTGTTATTAAAACCTCTTGCCCCCGAAAGCAATCCTTCAACCGAAGACATAAGCGAAAGGGAGACGGTTGAAAGAGCAACTTCTATGGCGCCGATTAAAGCGCCGATACTATACATTTTTCTTGAAAGAGCCCAAGCAGTCGGAAAGAAAAAGGCAAAAATATTAAAAGATGCCTTCTGACCGTTTTTCATACGGGCAAATTTCGGGATATACTTATGCGTATTTGCAAAAACAAAGCGCTTTGCCTCATCGGCGGTAACTCCGTCGCCTAAATCGGTTTTGCCCGAAACACCGCCTAAAAAGTCAATAACTACCCTATTGCCTCCGACATTTTCAAGGTTTGGCGCACCGCATTTGGGGCAAGATGTATTTTCTTTGTCATACACCTCGCCGCAAAGGTGACATTTAACCTCGTCACTTGCAATTCCGCCAAACTCCGATTTCGGCATTTCGTTTTTAACTGCGGTAAGTTCTTCGGTTTTTGTTTCCAAAGCATCATCATACTGTTTATCCGTGCCGTGAAGTTCTTCTAAAGCACAATGACCTATTTTATCGTAACAAGACCTATGATGCGGAGCGCCGCAAACAGGGCAAACCACAACATCGTCCTCAGAAAATAAATACGCTTTGCAGGCAACACACTTTTTGCCCTCAACATTATAACTCATACAAAAGTTCCTCTATAATCATCTAATTTTTCAAAAACATTATCAAAATACTCGTCGCCGTAGTTATGATACTCGCCGTTTTCTATCATTTGAAGAAGAGTATCTTTGGTAACCCATTTTACCTCTTTGACCTCGCTTTTTTGCAAAACGAGTTTCTCGGACGGCAAATCAACCGTTATCACCCAAACATCAAGAAAAGAGTTTTTTCTTTTTAGGCGGATAAGCTTAAACAAATTATGCTTATTTGAGCGAATACCAAGCTCCTCCGAAAGCTCTCTTTTTGCCGCTTCAAAGGATGTTTCGCCCGAAATGGCGGAGCCGCCGGTTGCCGCCCATTCTCCGGGCATCAGTTTTCTTTCATCGCTTCGGCGCTGGATTAAAAACTTGCCGACACTTGAAATAATCCAAATATGAACAACAAGGTGGTATTCGCCGGGCTTCAAAAATCCCTGACCGCGAACTACCGTTTTTCCGGTCGGAACGGCTTTGGAGTTAAGAATGTCCCAAATCTCAACGCTCATTTAACTTTTTCGCAACCTCGCCCTGATTTTTATATATGCTGTTTTCGGGAATATATCCTCTGACCATTGATAAGGGATATATACTTGTATGCTTTCCGATAATAGTTCCCGGATTCATAACACTGCCGCAGCCAACCTCAACAAAGTCGCCCAAAAATGCGCCCACCTTTTTAACGCCCGTTTCAATAACCTTATCGCCTACCCTTATTTTAACAAGAGTTCTGTCCGATTTAACATTTGAGGTTATGGAGCCGGCGCCCATGTGAGAACGGTAACCTAAAATTGAATCTCCGACATAGTTATAGTGAGGCACCTGAACATTATTAAATATTATAACATTTTTAACCTCGGTAGAGTTACCTACAACGCAGTTATCTCCGACAAAAACACTGCCTCTTATAAATGCGCAGTGCCTAACCTGAGTATTCTCACCTATAATGCAAGGTCCCGTAATAGAAGCGGTAGGGGCAACGGTTGCGGACTTTGCGATATAAATATCGTCACCGATAAAGTCATACTTATCCTTGCTTAAAGTTTTTCCGTATTCAAGAATAAAATCTTTGATATGGGGCAAAACCTCATAAGGATATTCAAATTTTGAAAGCAGCGGCGCCGTCGCCGTATTTTCAAGGGAATATAAATTCTTTATTTTTATTTCTTCCATACCTAAACTCCAAACGGGCAAACACAAAGTTACCCATAATAATACATTTACTATTATAACAAATATTTTTAATTTTTCAACTTTTTATAATTAAGTGTTGTAAAATCTTGCAAAATATATTATAATGGTTGACGGAAATTGTATATTGAACCGTGCGAATGGGCGGGTCCTGTGCGACGGGCGGCTATGAACCATGTCAGGCGGGGAACCGAGCAGCATTAAGTAGTTTTTCTCGTGCGCGCAGTAAATCGGCTCATTCGTGCGGCTTAGTATACAATTATTTTTTTAGATACAAGAGGTGAATATTTTGGCATATCAAGCATTATACAGAAAATACCGTCCGACATCATTTTCCGAGGTTTACGGTCAAGAGCATATTACCGAAACATTAAAATCGGAGCTTCAAAGCGGTAAGGTAGTTCACGCTTATCTTTTTACGGGAACAAGAGGAACGGGTAAAACAACCTGCGCCAAAATCCTCGCAAAAGCCGTAAACTGCCAAAATCTTCAAAACGGTGACCCCTGCAACGAATGCGAAATGTGTAAGGCGATATCTGAGGATAATGTTACCGATATTTGCGAAATAGATGCCGCTTCAAACAACGGTGTTGAGGATATAAGAACTTTAAGAGAACAGGTTAATTTTTCTCCCTCCTCGGCAAAATACAGGGTTTACATAATTGACGAGGTGCACATGCTTTCCCAAAGTGCCTTTAATGCGCTTCTTAAAACCCTTGAAGAACCGCCGAAGCATGTTATTTTCATTCTTGCGACGACCGAAGTCCATAAGCTTCCCGCTACTATTCTTTCCCGTTGTCAGCGCTTTGATTTCAGAAGAATTGACCCCGAAAAAATATGCGAACGCATTAAATATATAGCAAACGCCGAGGGCTTTACCGTTACCGACGAAGCCGCCGCACTTATTGCCGCAACTGCCGACGGCGGTATGCGAGATGCCCTTTCAATTTTAGACCTTTGCGCCTCGGTTTCAAAGGAAATTACCGAAGAAACGGTTGTTTCGGTTTGCGCCATGGCAGGTAACGAATATCTTATTAACCTTGCCGACTGCATTAAAAACCAAGATACCGAAGGCGCCCTGCTTTTAATTAACAATCTTCATAATACCTCGGTTGATATGCTCCGTCTTATTTCGGAGGTTATCGGACATTTCAGAGATTTGATGATAGCAAAAACCGTTAAGGATAAAAATTTGCCTATCGTTTGTTCAACCAAAAAGTTGGAAATGATAAAAAATCAGGCGGAAAAATTTACCCTTGCCGAAATT
>JAKSQJ010000005.1 GCA_024404195.1 Clostridia bacterium
TTAGGGCGCCCGATTATAATACCACATCAATTATCCGTTGTCAACACTTTTTTTAAACTTTTTTTAAACTTTTTTTCTTTACATATTTTTCCACAATATATTGTGCTTTGCGTTGATAAGTAACCACTATTCATTTTGAGAATTTGTTGTTTCTATTATGTTATAATTTGGTCTTTTCTTTATTTCTATAAATATTTTACCTAAATATTCGCCTATAAGTCCTACCGAAAGTATTGTAAGCGACGCAATAAAACATAATAATACTGTAACGCCGTTTAGGTTTAATACTCTTAAAGCGCTCAACATCAAAGCAACTATGAATATTACCGACAAAGCCGCACCGAGCAGGGTTATTAAATGTATCGGGTTTATTGTCGTATTAAGGTAGCCGAGTATCTTTTCTTTTATATATGAGAAGCCGTTTTGCTTTTTTATATTGAATGTTTTTCTTTTCTCATAAATTACATACGAGGTTTCATAACCCATCAAAGAAAAAACGAAGGGCAGACAAATATCATATTCCTTATAGTTTTGAAGTTTTAAAAGCACCTGCTTTGAAACCAAATAATAATCGTCTTTTGTTATATGAGTTTTAGTTCCTTTTTCCCTGCCGAAAACAATAGATGCGCCCTTTTCGTATTCTTCAATCATACGGTCTATTGCATTTATATCGTTTTTGCAGGTCTGGTCGGTTACAACGCAAATATCGCATCTTTTTCTTGCCTCATTTATTCCCGCCATAACCGCCTTTTGATAATCAACCCTTTTTCCGAGCTTTATGCCCTCAACCGAAATATATTCCTTTGAGATTTTTTTGATTTTTTCAAAGGTTTCATCGTTGCTCTCATTATCAACGAACAAAATTCGGCTTAAATACGAAATTTTACCGCAACCGATTAACTGCTCAATTTTATCAAGAAAAAACGGAACGGAAAACTCAATAATATCGGCGCAGTTGCGGCAGGGCACAACAATATATAATAACGGCATCATAATACCACCTCCGAAAATTCATATACCTATCCCGATAATATCACGAAGCTTTGAGAGAACTTTTTTCTCGGTGCGTGAGACCTGAACTTGCGACATTGAAAGTTTTTTTGCCGTTTCGGTTTGAGTAAGGGCGGCAAAATATCTGCATTTAATAAGCTCCTGCTCTTGCCTCGGCAATTTTTTAAGCGCCATCTGAACGGTTATTCTGTCGGCAATAAGCTCTTCCCTGCTTTCATCGGGGATTTCCATTGTTTTTTCACCGTCGCCGTCCTCAACCGTTAACGAAACGGCAGTCCGACAGGCGCAAAATGCCTCCGCAACACTTTCGGGGTCAACTCCGATTTCATTTGCTATTTCCGAAACGGTCGGCTCACGGTTGAATTTAAGCTCCAACGACTGTTTTACCCTTAAACATTTAAGGTAAAGCTCTTTTATGCTTCTTGACACCTTGACCTCGCCGCCGTCTCTGAAAAGCCGTTTTATTTCACCTAAAATAACGGGGACGGCATAGGTTGAAAACATAAGACCTCTTGTTTCGTCAAAGCCCTTTGCCGCTTTGCAAAGTCCGATACATCCGGCGCCGTATAAATCCTCAAAATCTATGCCTCTGCCGACAAATCTTCCGCAAAGTGAGGTTACAAGCCGCAGATTATCGGTTACAAGGTCATCTCTGTTTTTGACTTCCATAGCGAACCTGAATATTCTTCTTCATTGTAACCGTAGTTCCCCTGCCGACAACCGAACGGACACGGACATAATCCATAAAGTTTTGCATTACGGCAAATCCGAGTCCTGCCCTTTCTTCGCCTGCCGTTGTATATAAAGGTTCCATCGCTTTGGCAATATTTTCTATTCCGACACCCTTATCCCTTATTTTTACGGTTAAGGTATTATCGGTTATTTCGCAGTTTATGTAAATTTTGCCTATCGTATCGGGGTAGGCATGGACGATACAGTTTGTAACCGCTTCGCTGACGGCGGTTTTTATATCGCTTATCTCCTCAACCGTCGGGTCAAGAACCGAAGCAAAGGTTGCCACCACCGTTCTTAAAAAACTTTCGTTTTTTGACCTTGAATCAATTTTCATACTGAAACTGTTTTTTGCGTTCATTGTTTTTTCTCCTTATTTTCAATTTTCACTATTCTTTCAATTCCCGAAAGCCGCATCATTTTATAAAGATACGGACTTGTTCCGGTAATGTTAAGCGTTGCGCCTCTTTTTGAAAGGTTTTTATACCGTCCCATAATAAGACCTATTCCCGAACTGTCCATAAAGGACACCCTTTCAAAATCAAGTATCACAAGCGACGGCATATTAACTTCAACCGCCCTGTCTATCGCCGTTCTGAGTCCTGATGCCGAATGATGGTCAATTTCGCCCGACAGATAACCCGTCAGCACCTCGTCCTTTACCTTTATTTCTACAGACATATTTTTTCCTCCTTAAAAAAATAAGACAAGCTCTTATAATATAATAAGAGCTCGTCCTTAAAAAATTACGCCTATTCGGTTGTCAATTAAAATTATTTTTTGTAGTATTTTCTTGCGTTTGCGCCAAGATAAAGAGAACCTACGATAAATATGGGGCTTTTTAGATTATTTGCGGTTTTTATAGCTGCAAATAAATCCTTTTCTATTAAAACTTTTTCGGCATATTTTTCGGCAAAATTTCCTAATTCATTTGCCGAAAGGCACCTGTTCATATCAATTTCGGTTGCAATAAAGGTTTTTGAATACCTTGAAATTATCTCAACATATTCCTGCCAGTTTTTATCCCTCATCATAGCGCAGATAACCGTTACCTTTTCGCCGAAATCTTCAAGAAATTTCGCAAGAACCTTTGCGCCGTCGGGATTATGCGCACCGTCAATTACCGTTAAAGGATTTTTTGAAACGGTTTCAAGACGGGCGGGAAAGGAAGTTTTAGCAAAAGATTTTTTGATACTTTCCATTGAAACATCAAAGGAAGAATTATTTAAGATTTCAATAACCGTTACGGCATTATAACACTGATGAACACCTAAAAGAGAGAGTTCGTATTTTTTCTGCTTATAGGTAAAAATACTGCCCGTAATATCCGATTTTTGAATTTCGGGAGTTTCGGGGACAATAAGATTATCGGTATGCTTTCTTATTACCGAAAGCGCCCTTTCATCTTGATTACATACGGTAATAACGGGCTCGTTTTTCTTTATTATTCCGCTTTTTTCGGCGGCAATTTGCTCTACCGTTTCGCCTAACAGTGCCGTATGGTCAAGACCGATTTTGGTAATTACCGAAACATCAACATTATCAATAATATTGGTAGCATCAATTTTGCCGCCCAAGCCCGTTTCGTAAACCGCAACATCAATTTTTTCGTCCTTAAAATAAAGAAAAGAAACAGCACAAATAAATTCAAATTCGTTAAGCGCAACACCCGTATTTTTAACAATTTCGCCGTATTTTACAATATCGTTTTGCGAAATATATTCCCCGTTTATCTCAATTCTTTCACGAAAATCAATAATAAAAGGCGAAATGAAAAGACCGACCTTTAACCCCTCATTTTTAAGGGCATTTGCCGTTAAAACGGCGGTTGAGCCCTTGCCGTTTGTTCCTGCTATATGAATTGACTTAAAACTGTTTTGAGGGTTGTTGAGTTTTTTGCAAACTTCGGCTATTCTGTTCAGTCCCGCAGGCAAACTGAATTTCCCCAATGAATGAATATAATTTAGCATTTCGGTATAAGTCATTCCACTATCAAATCCTTTTAATTACTGCCATTATATTACTATACCGAAAATATCTTGTCAACAAAAATCAATTTACCGATTTTTATTTTTAAAATGTTCTTTTAAAACAATATTTATATATTGCGAAAGAGAACGATCATCATTCTCAGCTTCACATTTTGCCATTTCCAATATATCACTATCTATCGTAATACTTATCTTTTCTTTAAGCGGTTTCATTTTATCACCTCAAATTGAGTATAGCCGAAAGTCATATTATATATTGACATATGCGATAAAGTAGGATAAAATAGGAGAGAGTAAGATAAACATATAAATGCGGTGGTAGTTAAACATGAAAAAACTTATTTTTATTACTTCCAAATATCCTTTCGGCTTGGGTGAAACATTTATAGAAAACGAAATTCCCATATCAGCAAAAACTTTTGATAAGATTTATGTTTTTGCCACCGAAGCCGACAAAGGCGACGGCATCCGTCCCGTTCCGAAAAATGTAACGGTTTTTGCGGCAAACAGAGGCGAAATATCCAAAAAGAATTATATACCGCAGTTATTTAAATGCGAAAATATAAAAGAAATTTTCAAAAACTGTATCGGCGACGGTATGTTTTCAAAGGTAAGTGCGGTTTGTTATTTTTCGGCTTGTGTTAAACAATCCCTTAAAAATGCGGATGAATTTATAAAGCTTTGTGATATTAAATCCGATGATACGGTAACCGTTTATTCGTATTGGTTAAGCACTATCGGTATGTGTAGCATTAAAATAAACGAAAAAATAGAAAAATTGAAAATAAAAACGAAACTTGTTTCCCGTTGTCATCGTTATGATATTTACAGCGAAAGAGCAAGCTTGGGATATTTACCTTTTCAAAAATATATGATTTCTCACTTTGAAAAGATATATCCCTGCTCGAACAACGGAAGTAAATATTTAAAATCCAAATATCCAAAATATGCCGATAGAATTTCAACCTCATATTTAGCGGTTACGGATAATTTTTTGTGTTCTTTACCTAAAAAAGAAGATATCTTCAATATAGTTTCCTGCTCAAATGTTATTCCCGTAAAAAGAGTGGATTTAATTATAAAAGCACTTTCAAGAATTACCGATAAAAAGATATGTTGGACGCATTTCGGAGACGGTGAATTATTAAAAGATGTTAAAGTTGAAGCCGAAAACATTTTGCCCGAAAACATATCGGTTTCATTTAAGGGAAGAATACCGAATAGTGAAATTTACGAATACTATAACAAAAATAATGTAAATTTATTTATAAATGTAAGTTCTTCGGAAGGATTGCCCGTTTCAATTATGGAGGCTATTTCTTTCGGCATTCCCGTTATCGCCACCGATGTCGGCGGAACAAACGAAATAGTAATTGACGGCAAAAACGGATATTTGCTTGACGAAAATTTTGATACACTTAAATCAGCAGAAGTAATCAACGATTTTATAGCTATGCCCGAAGAAAATTATAAAGGCTACTGCAAAAACTCACGAAAAATCTTTGAAGAAATGTTTTATGCCGATAAAAATTATTCCGAATTTTGCAAAAATAATTTATAATACTGCGTAAAAAATCTCCCGTCAATTGAACGGGAGATTTTTATACTTATTTTACATATTTTTAAGTTCTTCTATACTTTCTTCAATCATCTTAATCTTATCAAGAGCTTTTTTAAGTCCCTGCTTTTGCTGTTCCTTAACGGCTTCGGGTGCCTTTGCCATAAAGCCCTCGTTATTAAGCTTTTTCTCAAAGAATTCCTTATCAACGATTGCTTTTTGCATATCCTTATTAAGACGCTCAATTTCAGCCGAAACATCCAAGAGCTCCTTCATAGGCATATAAACGGTTGCGCAGTCGGTTACAACACGAACGGCGCCCTCACTTGCAAATTCGCTTCCTACCTCAACATCACTTGCATAAGCCAAACGGCAGATATATGATGTTCCCGACTTAAACGCATCGGCAAACTCGGTTTGAATCTGAACGGTTGCCTTCTTTGAGGGAGGGACATTCATTTCGGCACGGCGGTTTCTTATTGCCTTTATAACCGCCATAATTTTTTCAAATTCCTCTTCTTCATTTGAGAAGGCAAACTCATCGCTGTATTTCGGGAATTCGGAAATCATAAGCGCCTCGCCCTTATGGGGAATTGACTGCCAGATTTCTTCCGTTATAAACGGCATAAAGGGATGCAAAAGGCCGAGAGTTCCCGTAAATACATAAAGAAGAACACTTCTTGCGGTATTCTTTTGCTTAATATCCTCGCCGTTTAATCTTGACTTGCAAATCTCAATATACCAGTCGCAGAAAACATCCCAGATAAAGTCATAGAGTTTTTGAACTGCCATACCTAATTCAAAGTGGTCAAGATTATCGGTAACCTCTTTGCAAAGGGTATTGAACTTGGAAACAATCCACTTATCTTCAAGAGCGAAATCATCTTTGTTTATCGGGATAATTTCGTCGCCCTCTAAATTCATAAGAATAAATCTTGCGGCATTCCAAAGCTTATTTGCAAAGTTTCGGCTTGCTTCAACCCTTTCGGGGATATAACGCATATCGTTACCGGGGCTGTTGCTCGTTGCAAGAGAAAATCTTAAAGCATCGGCGCCGAATTTATCAATAACTTCAAGCGGGTCAACACCGTTACCCAATGATTTTGACATTTTTCTGCCCTGAGGGTCACGGACGAGGCCGTGAATTAAAACGGTATCAAACGGAACTTCGCCCGTCTGCTCAATTCCCGAGAACATCATACGCATTACCCAGAAAGGAATAATATCGTAACCGGTTACAAGGGTATTTGTCGGGTAATAATGCTTAAAGTCCTCTGTTTCTTCGGGCCAGCCGAGGGTTGAAAAGGGCCATAAAGCCGAAGAAAACCAAGTATCAAGTGTATCGGGGTCCTGATGGATATGAGTGCTGCCGCACTTTGAACATTTTGCAGCTTCTGTTTTTGAAACGGTTATTTCGCCGCACTCGTCACAATACCAAGCGGGAATTCTATGTCCCCACCAAAGCTGACGGGAGATACACCAGTCCTTAATATTTTCAAGCCAATGGAAATAAACCTTTTCAAATCTTTGGGGAACGAACTTTGTTTCACCCTTTTTAACCGCATCAATGGCAGGACCTGCAAGCGGTTTCATCTTTACAAACCACTGCTTTGAAACACGGGGCTCAACGGTTGTTCCGCAACGGTAGCAGGTGCCGACATTATGAGAATAATCCTCAATTTTTACAAGAGCGCCCTCTTTATCCAAATCCTCAACTATTGCTTTTCTTGCCTCGTATCTGTCCATACCGGCATACTTCGGGTAATCGTCGGTAATTTTAGCATCGGGGGTTAAAACATTTATAACCTCTAAATTATGGCGAAGCCCTACCTCAAAGTCGTTTGGGTCATGAGCAGGGGTAATTTTAACAACGCCCGTTCCGAAATCCATTTCAACATAATCGTCGGCAACAACGGGAATTTCCCTATGAACGATAGGAAGAATAAGGGTTTTGCCTACTAAATCTTTATATCTTTCGTCATTCGGGTTAACCGCAACGGCGGTATCGCCAAGTAAGGTTTCGGGTCTTGTTGTTGCAAGTTCAAGATAGCCGGAGCCGTCCTTAAACGGATAGCGAAGATGCCAGAAATGACCTGCCTGGTCCTCATATTCAACCTCGGCATCGGAAATAGATGTAAGGCAATGCGGACACCAGTTTATTATTCTTTCGCCTCTGTATATAAGTCCCTTTTCATAAAGGTTTACGAAAACCTCGTTAACGGCTTTATTGCAACCCTCGTCAAGAGTAAATCTTTCTCTTTCCCAGTCGCAGGAGGAGCCCATTTTTTTGAGTTGTTCTATAATTCTTCCGCCGTATTGTCTTTTCCATTCCCAAGCACGCTCCAAAAAGCCCTCTCTGCCGATATCGTCCTTTGAAATGCCCTCTTTGCGCATTGCTTCAACGATTTTTGCCTCGGTTGCAATAGAGGCGTGGTCGGTGCCCGGAAGCCATAAGGTATCATAACCCTGCATTCTCTTAAAACGGATAAGTATATCCTGCAAGGTATTGTCAAGCGCATGACCCATATGTAGCTGACCGGTAATATTCGGGGGCGGAATAACTATTGTATAGGTTTCCTTACCCTCTTGTCTTTTGGCATGGAAGTATCTTCCGTTAAGCCACATTTTATAGATACGGTCCTCAACATCCTTCGGGTCGTATTGTTTTGCGAGTTCTTTACTCATTTTTATACCTCCGATTAGGTAAATTTGAAAAAATTAAAAAATTTTTAAATTTTTTGAATAATGTTATTATATACGCTAATACTTATATTGTCCACCCCAAAAATGCAAAAGACATTTTAAGTTCGGGCGGATAAACCGCCTGAATTTTTACAAATGTGGAAATTTAGGTGGTTTTGCTTTATATATCAAGTTTTGTCTGCTCGGCTTTGCCGGTTTGCTTTAAGCTTCCGGCGGCGGGCAGATTTTTTGTCCTTAATCTATGCTCATCCTCAAGCGTTCCCTTTTCGTAAACCTCGGCGGTATAAAGGCGCTGACCCTTCTTTTGAGTCATTACCGCAATACCTGCGTTATCCCTTGTCGGTTTAAGCGGAATAAAGGCGGTGTTTACAAGAAGCCGTCTGCCATTTGTTGAGGTAAGAAGAATATCGCAGTCCTCCGAAAAGCAGAAAACGGTATGAAGAATATGCTTATTTGAATATGCGGAAATAAGTTTTTTGCGGTTGGTTTTGGTAGCATAGGAAGATAAAGGCACCTTTGAAATTCTGCCGTTTTCAAAGATAAAGAGCATAAATCCGCTGTAATCCTTTGTTTCAACCATATAAACGGAGGATTCGCCCTGCTCATACTCAAGTTTACCTGCAACAAAGTCGCCCAAAACACTCGCTTTTCCGTCGGAAAAATCGGAAACTCTGCTCTTATAAACCTGCGCTTTATCGGTAAAGAATAAAAGCTCCTTATCGTTTGAGGACTCAATAATCTGGGTTATTTCGTCGCCCTCTTTAAGCTTTTGCTCACCGCTCATTCTAAGCGACTGCGGAGTAATTTTCTTAAAGTAGCCGTCCTTTGTAAAGAAAAGCGTTACGGGAGAATCGTCAACCGGCTCAATATAGCCGTCGTTTGCGTCCTCCTCGTATGAGATTATCTTGGTTTTTCTCTCGGCGCCGTATTTCTTAATAACCTCGTTAAGTTCGTTTATTATTATGCGCTTAATCTTTGACTTTGAAGATAGAGTTGCCTCTAATTCTTCAATTTCGTTTTGAAGTCCCTCAATATCTTCCAATCGCTTTAAGATATACTCTTTGTTAAGGTGGCGCAATTTTATTTCGGCAACATATTCCGCCTGTTCCTCGTCAATTCCGAAGCCAATCATAAGGTTTGGAACGACCTCTTTTTCCTCGGCGGTTTCACGGACGATTTTTATCGCCTTATCAATATCAAGAAGTATCTTTTCCATACCCTTTAAGAGATGTAATTTCTTCTTATCCTTATCAAGACGGAAATATACCCTTCTTCTTATACATTCTTCTCTGAATGCAACCCATTCGCTTATGATTTCCCTTACGCCCATAACTCTCGGAGACCCTGCGATAAGGATATTGAAATTGCAGGAAAAACTATCCTGAAGCGGAGTAAGCTTAAAGAGTTTTTTCATAAGAAGCTCGGGGTCGGCGCCTCGCTTTAAGTCAATGGTGATTTTAAGACCGTCAAGGTCGGTTTCGTCACGGATATCGTTAATTTCGGTTACCTTTTTAAGCTTGGCAAGTTCAACAACCCGCTCAATTATTTGTTCAACCGTTGCGGTAGGGGGAATTTCGGTAATATCTATACAGTTATTGGACTTATCATCGGAATAAACGCGCCTTATTTGGAAGCTTCCTCTGCCCGTTTCGTAAAGCTTTGCAATTTCGTCTCGGTTATATAAAAGCTCACCGCCTATTGAAAAATCGGGAGCAATAAGCGTATCGGCGATATTTATATCGTTATCCTTTATATACTCAATGGTAGTTTCGCAAACCTCTTTAAGATTAAAGGAACAAATTGAGCTTGCCATACCTGCGGCAATACCTAAATTGGTATTGACAAGAATGGTCGGAAATGTAACGGGGAAAAGCACCGGCTCTTTCATCGTTGCATCATAGTTATCAACGAAATCAACGGTGTCCTTATCAATATCGGAAAAAAGCTCGGCGGCAATCGGCGCCAATTTTGCCTCGGTATAACGGGCGGCGGCGCATTGCATATCCCTTGAATATGACTTACCGAACGAGCCCTTTGAACGGACAAACGGGTGCAAAAGCGCTCCGTTACCCTCGGAAAGACGGACCATTGTATCGTAAATTGCGGCGTCGCCGTGGGGGTTAAGCTGCATAGTTCTGCCGACAATGTTTGCCGATTTTATGGTATTTCCGTTTAGAAGTCCCATATTATACATAGTGTAGAGAAGTTTCCTGTGCGACGGCTTAAATCCGTCAATTTCGGGTATGGCACGGGAAACGATAACGCTCATCGCATAGGGCATAAAGTTGGTTTTTAAGGTATCGGTTACGGGTTGCTCAACAACCGTTCCCGCCCCTGCGATATAGGCGTTTGCTCTGTTCTTTTTAGGTTTTGGTTCTGAAATTTTCTTTCTCGGAGCCATTAAAATATCTCCTTTTTTAACTTAAATCGGCATCATCCATATAAAGATAGCCGTTTTCCGAAATATAATCTTTTCTGCCCTGAAGATTATCGCCTAAAAGCAAATCAAACATATCGCTCGTTTTTTCCGCATCCTCGGGCAAAACCTTAACAAGCCGTCTTGTTTCGGGGTTCATGGTTGTAAGGTTCATCATATCGGGTTGGTTTTCGCCGAGTCCCTTTGAGCGCTGTAAATTATACTTTTCTTTGCCGATTTTTTGGAGAATTTCATTTTTTTCGTTCTCGTCATAGGCAAAATAGGTCATATCCTTCGTGCCGATTTCATAAAGAGGAGTTTCGGCGATAAAGACCTTGCCCTCGGTAATAAGCGTCGGCATAAGGCGGTAAATCATCGTAAGAATCAGAGTTCTTATATGGAAGCCGTCAACATCGGCATCGGTGCAAATAATAATCTTATTCCAACGAAGATTATTTATATCAAAGTTTGATAAACTCTTGTTTGCCTTTGACTTAACCTCAACTCCGCAACCGAGCACTTTAAGTAGGTCGGTTATGATTTCGCTTTTGAAAATCTTATCGTATTCCGATTTTAAGCAGTTAAGGATTTTACCTCTAACGGGCATAACCGCCTGAAAAGCGGCATCTCTTGCGAGTTTGCAGGAGCCGAGCGCCGAGTCACCCTCAACGATATAGAGTTCTCTTTCGCTGACCTCTTTACTGCGGCAGTCAACGAATTTTTGAACTCTGTCAACCATTGAATTGCTCGTTTGAAGCGTCTTTTTGATGTTAATTCTCTCTTTTTCGCTTCGCTCACGGCTTCTTTTGTTTATTAGAATTTGGTCGGCGATTTTATCGGCTTCCGCCTTGTTTTCAATAAAGTAAATTTCAAGCTGATGACGCAAAAATTCGGTCATCGCATCGCAAATAAACTTGTTTGTTATGGATTTTTTGGTCTGATTTTCATAAGAAGTAAGGGTTGAAAAGGAGGAAATAACAAGCACAAGACATTCCTCAACATCGGAGAATGTTATCTTGCTTTCACCCGATTTATACTTATTCGTGCTTTTAAGATAGGCATCAATCTGCGCAACAAAGGCATTGCGGACCGCCTTTTCGGGAGCGCCGCCATGTTCAAGCCACGAAGAATTATGGTAATACTCCTTTAAGGTATGAAGATTTGAGAAGGTAAGCGCCGCATTTATCTTAACCTTATATTCGGGCTTGTCCTCTCTGTCTCTGCCCTTTCTTTCGGTATGCCAAACCTGAATGTCCGTCAGTTTTTCCTCGCCGACAAAATCGGCAACATAGTCGGAAATACCGTTTTCAAAACGGATTTCTGTATTGATAAAACGGGCGCCCTGCTGTTCCTTAAAAACAAACAAAAGACCGTCATTTACAATGGCTTGACGCTTTAAAATATCAAGAAAATACTCCTTCGGAATATTAACATCGGTAAAGACATCAATATCGGGCTTCCACTTGATTTTTGTTCCCGTTTCCTTACCATCAAACGGCTCTTTTTTAAGACCGCCTATATTAAAGCCCTTTTCAAAATGAAGGTTATATTTATAGCCGTCTCGCTTTATTTCAACATCCATATACTCGGCGGAATACTGCGTAGCGCAAAGTCCCAAACCGTTAAGACCTACGGAATATTCATAGTTATCGCCGTCGTTGGTGTTATACTTACCGCCTGCATAAAGTTCGCAAAAAACAAGCTCCCAGTTATAGCACTGTTCTTTTTCGTTAAAGTCAACGGGGCAGCCTCTGCCGAAGTCCTGCACTTCTACAGAGCCGTCGGTATAAAGGGAAACATTGATTTTTTTACCGTAACCCTCTCTTGCCTCGTCTATTGAATTGGATATTATTTCAAAAACGGAATGTTCGCATCCGTCAAGACCGTCCGACCCGAAAATAACACCGGGGCGCTTTCTTACTCTGTCGGGGCCGTCTAATTTCTGGATACTTTCGTTACCGTATTCAGCAGTTTTTTTAGCCAAAATATCCGTTCCTTTCGTAATTTATTCAAAACTTATTATACACCATATATTGTGCCTTCGTCAAGCAAAACTACAAAATAAATAGGATTACTGCGGCGTATTATAAAACTTTATGCCGAAAGCGCTAAAAAGCATTGAAAATTTTTGCTTTATATGTTATTATTATATAACTTGTTATTATTGAATAAATTATCCTATAAAAAGGTGGTGTTGCCTTATGTCCGATAATAGACCCATAGGTATTTTTGATTCGGGACTCGGCGGTTTAACCGTCACAAAGGAAATCATAAGGTGTTTACCAAATGAAGATATCGTTTATTTCGGCGATACAAGCAGGGTTCCTTACGGAACAAAGGGCGCACAAACGATAAAGCGATATGCCAAAGAGGACGAAAGGTTTTTACTTTCAAAGGATGTAAAGCTTATCGTTGCCGCCTGCGGCACCGTTTCTTCGGTTGCTCCCGATACGGCGCTTGATTTACCCGTTCCCTTTATTGAGGTTATTTCCCATTCGGTTGATGCGGCAATAAAGGCAACAAAAAATAAAAAAATCGGTGTTCTTGCCACCGCCGCAACCATTAAAAGCGGCGCTCATAAGAATAAAATTCTTAAAAAAATGCCCGATGCATTAGTTACAGAAGTCAGCGGCTCGCTGTTGGTATCTCTCGTTGAGGAGGGCTTTACCGACAAGAATGACCCCTTAACCCTTGAAGCCGTCAAAAAATATGTTAAGCCGTTTATTGAAAATAAGGTTGATACCGTTATTTTAGGTTGCACTCATTTTCCGATTATCGCCGAAGCGATAAGCAAGGTTTTAGGCGAAAATGTTACGCTTATAAATATGGGGGTTGCGACCGCCTTAGCGGTAAAGGAAACCCTTTGCCGACTTGACCTACTGAACAATTCGGGAGGAAACCACCGTTTTTATGTAAGCGATAAGGGTGCAGAGTTTAAGAAAACCGCCTCTATCCTTTTAGGCGAAGAAATAGACGAAAACAACATAGAAACGGCAGTAATAGATACGATATGAAAAAAGTCAGTATAACCGTCATCGGTGTTCAAGGCGTTGACGGGCAAAAAGAAAGAGTCACGACAAAAAGTATCGGCACGATAGAAAAAATGGGCAACGGATACCTACTTAAATACTCCGAAAATGCCTCCGCCGATGTGCCCGCTGTTTCCACCGAGCTTTTAGTCCGAAGTGACAAAACCGCCACCCTTACAAGAAACGGCGGAATTAAATCAAAACTCATAATAAGCGAGGGTAAATCAAGCAACTGCTTGTATTCCACCCCCGTCGGAAGTATAAATTTAACCGTTACGGGCGAAAGAGTAAACTACCGCCTTACCGAAATGACGGGCGAAATGTATCTTTCCTACAAGATAAGCCAAAACGGTAATCTAATAAGCAAAAACGAAGTCAGAATAATAATAAAAGAGGTTTAAAAATGTCTTTAATAGTAAAAAAAGCAAAAGAACAAATCAAAAATTTAATAACCGGCGCCGCTTTTACTGCGACAGAAAAGGAAGAACTGCCGAAATGCGATGCTCTTCCCGATTTCAAAATAGAGGTGCCCTCATCAAGAGAGCACGGCGACTATGCCGTTAATGCGGCGCTTGTCTGGTCAAAGAGTTTTCATAATGCTCCGAGAAAAATTGCCGAAATTTTAACCGCAAATATGGATTTTGACGGCACTTATATTGACCGTTTTGAAATTGCGGGACCCGGTTTTATCAACTTCTTTTTGAATGATGACTACTATGCCGATATCGTTCTTGATGTTGCGGATAAAAAGGAAAACTACGGTAAAAGCGATTTCGGCGAGGGCAAAAGGGTTTTGGTTGAGTTTGTTTCGGCAAACCCGACGGGACCTATGCATATAGGTAACGCAAGAGGCGGCGCTTTGGGCGACTGTCTTGCCGCCGTTTTGGAAGCCGCAGGATATTATACCGAAAGAGAATTTTATATAAACGATGCAGGTAACCAAATTAACAAGTTCGGTTTATCGCTTGATATAAGATACCGTCAGATTTTCGGTGACAAGGAAGAAATGCCCGAAGATTCTTACCACGGCGAAGATATTATTAACCACGCAAAAGCATTTGCCGAAAAGTATGGCGACAGTTATGTTTCGAAAAGCGAGGAAGAAAGAAAAGCGGCGCTCGTTTCGTTTGCGCTTCCTAAAAACATTAAGGGACTTGAAAACGACCTGTTAAAATACCGTATCAAATATAACACCTGGTTTAAGGAAAGCACTCTTCACGAAAACGGAGAGGCAAAAAGAATAATTGAGCTTCTTAAAGAGAGCGGACACACTTACGAGCAGGAGGGTGCTTTATGGTTTAAGGCAACCGATTTCGGTTGCGATAAGGACTTTGTTTTAGTCCGTGCAAACGGTTTTCCGACCTATGTTGTTCCCGATATTGCATACCATTATAACAAGTTAGAGGTCAGAAAATTTGATAAAGCCATTGATATTTTAGGTGCCGACCACCACGGTTATGTTCCCCGTCTTAAAGCGGCTTTGACGGCTCTCGGCGTTAATGCCGACCGTCTTGATGCCGTTTTAATGCAGATGGTTCGTTTAGTCCGTGACGGCGAGGTAATAA
Source organism: Clostridia bacterium (assembly GCA_024404195.1). GTDB lineage: Bacteria > Bacillota > Clostridia > Oscillospirales > Acutalibacteraceae > UBA737. Next base: position 15,006 of record JAKSQJ010000005.1, read on the forward strand.
AGGCGTCAAAGCGTTCGGGCAAGGCAATTACTCTTGTTACACTTCTTGACGAAGTGCCGATAGATGCCGCAAGATTTTTCTTTAACCTTCGTGAGCCCAACAGTCATTTTGATTTTGACCTTGACCTTGCGGTAAGCGAATCAAGCAACAACCCCGTTTACTATGTTCAGTATGCCTATGCGAGAATTTGCAGTATTATGAGAAATCTTGAAGCCGAGGGCATAAAGATAAGGGATTGTTCAAGGGAAGAATTAAAGCTTCTTAAAACTCCCGAAGAAAGAGAGCTTATTTTACATATTGCCGCTTTCACCGACGAAATTATTGCGTCGGCAAAAACCTACGACCCTGCAAGAATTACACATTATGTTTTTGAACTTGCGACAAAGTTCCATAAATTCTATGCCGCCTGCCGGGTAAAAGACGAAAACGAGGCGCTTATGTTTGCAAGAATTATGCTTTGTAAGGATACGGCAACGGTAATTAAGAATGTTCTTGATATGCTTAAAATTACCGCACCCGAAAAGATGTAAGGAGAACAAAATGAAAGTTGATAACCGCAATCTTACGATATTGATGGACTTATACGAGCTTACCATGGCAAACGGTATTTTTGAGGGCGAGTATAAGGACACCGTAACATATTTTGATATGTTTTTCAGGCGGGTTCCCGATAACGGCGGTTTTGCCATAATGGCAGGGGTTGAGCAGTTAATTGAATATCTTAACGACCTGCATTTTGACGAAAGCGATATTGAGTATCTTAAAGGTTTGAATCTTTTTTCTGAAGATTTTATTGATTATCTCAGCGATTTTAAGTTTTCCTGCGATGTTTGGGCAGTTCCCGAGGGAACACCTATCTTTCCGCAGGAGCCGATTGTTACGGTAAAGGGCCCCGTTATGCAATGTATGATGGTTGAAACTATGCTTCTTTTGATTATCAATCATCAGTCGCTTATTGCAACAAAAGCCAACCGTATCGTTACCGCCGCAAACGGCAGACCCGTTATGGAATTCGGCGCAAGAAGAGCGCAGGGAGCCGATGCGGCTTATTACGGAGCAAGAGCCGCCGTAATAGGCGGTTGTGTCGGCACTTCGGATATTAAAACCGCCAAGGATTACGGCGTTACGGCTTCGGGAACTATGGCTCATTCTTGGGTGCAGTTATTTTCCGACGAATATTCGGCATTTAAGGCATACGCCGAGCGTTATCCCGACAGTTGCCTTTTACTTGTTGATACCTATAATGTCCTAAAATCAGGCATTCCCAATGCAATTAAGGTTTTTGACGAGGTATTAAAGCCGCTCGGAAAACGCCCTCTCGGTATTCGTATTGACAGCGGCGATATTACCTATTTAAGCAAAAAGGCGAGAAAAATGCTTGATGAGGCAGGTTACGAGGACTGTAAAATCTGCGTTTCAAACTCTCTTGACGAGTATCTTATAAGGGATATGATTTTCCAAGGGGCGCAGGTTGACAGCTTCGGAGTCGGCGAACGGCTTATAACCGCTTCAAGCGAGGCGGTTTTCGGCGGAGTATATAAGCTTGCCGCAACCGAGCTTGACGGTAAAATCACGCCTAAAATAAAGGTAAGCGAAAACACCGCAAAAATAACCCTTCCGGGCGTTAAAATCCCCTGGCGGCTTTATGACAGAGAAACGGGCAAAGCCATTGCCGATGTTATTACACTTAATAACGAAAAAATTGACGACAGCGAGCCATACGAGATTTTTGACCCCGTTTACACCTGGAAAAGAAAAACCGTTGAAAACTTTTTTGCAAAAAAACTTCAGGTTAAGATTTTTGAAAAGGGAAAGCAGGTTTACTTCTCCCCTTCCATTAAAGAAATCGCAACTTTAAGGGCAGAGTCGGTTGCTTGTCTTTGGGACGAGGTTACCCGTTTTGAAAAACCGCATACCTACTATGTTGACCTTTCGGAAGATTTATGGACCCTTCGCAATAATCTTCTTAACGAACTTTCCGACAAAGGAGAAAAAATATGAAAAGGATAATTTGTCTTATACTTGTTGCCGTTACGGTTTTCGCCGTTGCAGGTTGCGGTAAAAAAGAAAAAACCGAAAAAAGACCGACGCAAAAAACCGATGCTTCCGCCGTTAATATAGATAAATATGTTAAAAGCGGAACTATGCCCGAAACCGATTATTCGTTGGGCGACAGTTTTGATGTTATCAAAACCGCCTTTGTTGACAGCGACGAAACGGGTGTAGCGCAGGTGATTGACGGCGAGGAATATACGACCGTTGTTACCGAAAACATTAACTTTGTTTTTAATAAAGATGATAAAGATGCCGGCGTTCGCTATATCGTTAACTTTTCAAAGGCATTCGGTTTTGAAAATGCCATTGACCCGAACACCGTCAGCGAGGTTATGAAATCAAAAAATCACGAAGCTTCGCTTAAAGACCTTGACGAAAGCTTAACAAAGCTCGTTCCGGGCAGTAGCGAATGCGAATGTCTTGAATACTCAATTTCGGGCAAAAAGCTTGTATTTGTTTTTCAGGATAACCTCCTTACCGCCACAATACTATACAAAAAAGGAAAATAATAAATGTCTCAAACTAATTCCGCTATTTCCAAAAATTTGCCTGTATTACCCCTCAGAGGTCTTGTTGCCTTCCCCGGTATGCTTTTGACCGTTGATGTAGGCAGGGCAAAATCAATTAAAGCAATAAATTATGCCGTAGATACCGAAAGCCCGATTTATGCCGTTACGCAAAAGGTTTTGACAGAGGATAACCCTAATTTTAAGTCGTTATACCCTATCGGTTGCGTTTGCAGGATAAAGCAGGTTTTCAAAATGGGCAACGAGCTAAAGGTTATGCTTCAGTGTGTAAGCAGGGCTAAGCATTATACTTTCTTTGACAACGGAAACAACTATGTTTCAAATGTCAGTGAGTTATGCGACGAGGAAATTACCAACCGCCCCGTTTATCTTGAAACCTTAAACCGCCGTATCCATAACGAGTTTTTATACTATGCCGAGGTTGCAAACGGTTTACCGCCCGAAATTATCAAAACGGTTGCCTCAAACGATAAAATTGACTTTTTATCCGATTATATCGCATTCAGTATAAATGCGCCGTTTGACGATAAGCAGTTTGTTCTTGAACAGTTAAACCCCGTTAAAAGAGCAAAAATCGTTATTGAACTGCTTATTAAAGAACGGGAAATCTGCAAAATTGACAATAATATTTCAAAACAAACAAGACAGAATATTGACGACAGTCAGAGGGATTATTACCTAAAAGAGCAAATGAAGGTCATAAGCGACGAGCTTTACGGTAATGACAGTGCCGACGAAATTGACGAATATTTTGAAAGGGTATTAAATCTTAACGCAAGTGACGAGGTTAAATCCAAAATCAACAGCGAAATTGTTAAGCTTTCAAAAATGCCGCAGGGCTCTCACGAGGGAACGGTTATAAGGGGCTTTATTGACCTATGTTTAGCGCTTCCCTGGAATAACCTTACAAGCACAAAGGTTGATATACTCAAAGCCGAGAAGATTCTTGACCGTGATTTTTACGGTATGAAAAAGGTTAAAGACCGTATTCTTGAAATGCTTTCGGTTTATGCGCTTTCCCCTGATATTACGGGCCAGATTATTTGTCTTGCAGGCCCTCCCGGTGTCGGTAAAACCTCAATAGGTAAAACCGTTGCCGAATGTATGGGCAGAAAATTCCAAAGGGTGTCATTGGGTGGTATGCACGATGAGGCGGAAATAAGAGGTCACAGAAAAACCTACATCGGCTCAATGCCCGGCAGAATTATAAACGCAATAAAAAATGCCGAAACCTCAAATCCCCTTATTTTGCTTGACGAAATTGATAAACTCGCAAACGATTATAAGGGCGACCCTGCCTCGGCTTTACTTGAAGTATTAGACCCCGAGCAAAACTGCAAATTCGTTGATAATTTCCTTGAAATACCCTACGATTTATCAAAGGCGGTATTTATTACAACCGCAAATTCGCTTGAAACAATACCCGAGCCGCTTCTTGACCGTATGGAAGTAATAGAGCTTGAGGGATATACAAGAGAAGAAAAGTTTAATATAGCAAAAAGGCACCTTGTAAAGCACGAGCTTACCCGCCACGCTCTTACCCCTAAACAATTAAAGATTACCGATAAAGCCATTTACGGTCTTATTGATTTTTATACGAGGGAAGCAGGTGTCAGAAAGTTATCCCGTGCCATTGCCTCTCTTTGCGCCAAGGCGGCAAAGAAAATCGCAAGCGGCGAAACCGACAAGGTAACAATTAAGGATACCGATTTAATTTCGCTTTTGGGCAAACATAAATACAAACCCGAGGTTATCCTTAAAAATGACGAGGTCGGAATAATTAACGGTCTTGCCTGGACAAGAGTCGGCGGAGAAATTATGCAGATGGAGGTTGCCGTTCTTGACGGAACGGGCAAAATTGAGCTTACCGGAAACCTCGGTAATGTTATGAAGGAATCCGCCTCTGCCGCCGTTACATTTGTCAGAGCCAATGCCGCAAAATACGGAATTGACCCCGATTTTTATAAGAATAAGGATATTCATATCCACGCTACCGAGTCCGCTGTTCCGAAGGACGGTCCTTCGGCAGGTGTTACCATAACAACCGCCCTTGTTTCCGCTCTTACGGGCAGAGAAATAAGACGGGATATCGCCATGACGGGCGAGGTTACCATTAGGGGCAGGGTTTTGCCGATAGGCGGTCTTAAAGAAAAGGCAATGGCGGCTTATACCGGCGGAGTTAAAACCGTATTTATTCCGAAAGATAATATCCCCGATATTGACGAGGTTGATAAAACCGTCAGGGATAATATTACATTTATTCCCGTTTCCTATGTTGAAGATATTATTGAAAGTGCGCTTTGCGGCGAAACGGACAGCAATGATAAACATATTTGCATAGATAATTCATTAAAAACAAATTTTGCCGAAAGGGTATGCAAATGAATATAAATAACTGCGAATTTGAGGCGGCTTTCGGAACTGCCGAACAGTTACCCCCCTCCGATTTGAGCGAATACTGTTTTTCGGGCAGGTCCAATGTCGGAAAATCATCGCTTATCAACAAAATATTAAACCGCAAGAATATTGCGAGGGTCAGTTCAACCCCCGGCAAAACCGTTACGGTAAATTTTTACAGAGCCGATAATATCCGCCTTGTTGATTTACCGGGCTACGGTTATGCAAAGGTAAATGATAAGGAAAAAGAGCGCTGGGCGGACCTTATGGAAAGTTATTTCGGAACAAACCGCAACATAAAGCTTGTTTTTGCGCTTATTGATATGCGGCATACTCCTTCGGATTTTGATGTTTCAATGCTTTCTTTCTTAAAAGATTATAATATTCCCTATGCCGTTGTTCTTACAAAATGCGATAAGCTAAACAAAACCGAATTTGCAAAACAACTAATAAACATTAAAGATTATTTGGGCGAACTTTGCGAAAATGTCCCCGTTATTCCCTTTTCCGCCCTTAAAGGCATAGGTGCCGAAGAAATAAGAGAACTTATAGTTTAAGGATAAAAAATGAAAAAGTTTACATCGCTTGGTATGGTCCTTGTCCTGCTTTTTCTTGTTGCCTGTCAGGACTCAAAAAGTATTAAATCGCAAAAATTTTTGCTAAATACCATTGTTACCCTTGATGTTGAGTGTGATAAAGATACTCTTGACGGGGCTTTTTCGTTATGCGAAAAATACGAAAAGCTTTTAAGCAAAACCATTAAGGAAAGCGATGTTTCAAAGCTTAACGAAAGTAACACCTTTATTAAGGTTTCAAAGCCGACAAAATATCTTATTGACCGCTCTATTTACTACGGCAATCTGTCGGGCGGAAAGTTTGATATAACGATTTGTCCCGTAAGCAATTTATGGGACTTTGAGGGAACTGCACTTCCCGATAAGGACGAAATAGCCGAAGCGCTTCAAAATGTTGATTATGAAGCGATACGAATTGACGGCGACAGCGTTTTTACGGGCGATAAGCAGATTGATTTTGGCGGTATCGCAAAGGGTTATATTGCCGACGAATTACTGAAATTTTTCAAAAAGAAAAATGTTAAAAACGGCATAATAAACCTTGGAGGAAATATAATGGTTTTCGGCGATAAGGAGAAAAAAATCGGAATTAAAAAGCCGTTTTCCGATAACATAATTTCCGCCACCTTGAAGGTTAAAAACAAGTCAGTTGTAACTTCGGGAGTTTATGAAAGATATATTGAAAAATACGGAAAGATATATCATCATATTTTAGACCCCGATACGGGTTTCGCCGTAAAATCAGACCTATTTAGCGCAACGGTTATCGGCAAAAATTCCCTTGACTGCGACGCTCTTGCAACCGTTTGCATATTAGAGGGATTAGAAAAAGCAAAAAAACTCATTGAAAACACCGATGATATTGAGGCGGTTTTCATTGATGAAAATAACAAATTAACATACACCTCCGGACTTAAAAAAAAGGACGGATATTTAATATTAAAGTAATATAGCGAGGTAAAATTATGAGTTTACTAAGAGCCATGTTCGGCAATTACAGCGAAAGAGAAATAAAAAGAATAAATCCGAAGCTTCAAAAGATTTTATCCTATGAAGAAGAATATAAGAAGCTTACCGATGATGAGCTTCGCGCAAAAACCGATGAATTTAAGCAAAGATACCAAAACGGAGAAACTCTTGACGATTTGCTTCCCGAGGCATTTGCCGCTTGCAGAGAAGCCGGCGACAGAGTGCTTGGTATGCGCCATTTCCCCGTTCAGCTTTTAGGCGGTATCGTATTGCACCAAGGACGAATAAGCGAAATGAAAACCGGTGAAGGTAAAACCCTTGTGGCTACCCTTCCTGCATACCTTAATGCCCTTACGGGAAAGGGCGTTCATATCGTTACCGTAAACGATTATCTTGCCAAGCGTGACTCCGAATGGATGGGCAAGTTATACAGATTTATGGGACTTTCGGTAGGTCTTATAATTCACGGTATGGACAACGACGAAAAGAGGCAGGCATATAACGCCGATATTACCTACTGCACCAACAACGAATTAGGTTTTGACTATCTTCGTGATAACATGGTTACCTACAAGGAGCAAAAGGTTCAAAGAGAACATTATTTTGCCATAGTTGACGAGGTTGACTCCATTCTTATAGACGAGGCGAGAACTCCGCTTATAATTTCGGGTCAGGGCAGTGCCGCAACCGACCTTTATGCCAAGGCAAATGCTTTTGCAAAATCCTTAAAAATGGTTAAAGTTAAGGAAATGGACGATAAGGCGACCGACGAGGTTGCCAACTATGACGGCGACTATGTTGTTGACGAAAAGGCAAGAACGGCAACCCTTACTCCGAGCGGTGTAGAGAAGGCGGAAGGTTATTTCGGTATCGCAAACCTTAACGATACCGAAAATATTGAGATTTCTCATCATATTACCCAAGCCATCCGTGCCCACGGTATTATGAAGCGTGATGTTGACTATGTTGTAAAAGACGGCGAGGTTATAATCGTTGACGAGTTTACCGGCCGTCTTATGTTCGGCAGGCGCTATAACGAGGGACTTCATCAGGCAATAGAGGCAAAAGAGGGCGTTAAGGTTGCAAAAGAATCAAAAACCCTTGCAACCATTACCTTCCAGAATTTCTTCCGTCTTTATGATAAGCTTTCGGGTATGACGGGAACCGCTATGACCGAGGAATCGGAATTTCAAGAAATTTATAAGCTTGATGTTATTGAAATTCCGACAAATAAACCCCTTGCCCGTATTGACGAAAATGATGCCATTTACAAAACCGAAATGGGCAAGTTTAAGGCGGTAATTGAAAGAATTGTTGAATGTAATAAGATAGGTCAACCCGTTCTTGTCGGAACAATTACCATTGAAAAATCAGAATTATTATCAAAAATGCTTAAAGCAAACGGCATTAAGCATAATGTCTTAAACGCAAAGCACCACGAAAAAGAAGCCGAAATAATCGCTCAGGCAGGTAAACCCTATGCCGTTACGATTGCTACCAATATGGCAGGACGCGGAACCGATATTATGTTAGGCGGTAATGCCGAATACCTTGCAAAAGCGGCGCTTCGCCATGACGGATTAAGCGAAGAAATGATTTTAGAGGCAACCGGTTTCGGCGAAACGGACGACAAAGATATTCTTGCCGCAAGAGAAAGCTTTAAGAAGTATTACGAACAGTTTAAGGAAGAAATCGCCCCCGAAGCCGAAAAGGTAAGAAATGCCGGCGGTCTTTGCATTATAGGCACCGAGCGCCACGATTCAAGGCGTATTGATAACCAGCTTCGCGGTCGTGCCGGCCGTCAGGGCGACCCCGGTAACACAAAGTTCTATATTTCGCTTGAAGATGACCTTATGCGTATTCACGGCGGCGAGAGAATTGCAACCCTTATGGATACCTTAAAGGTTGACGAAAGTCAGCCGCTTGAAGCAAATATGCTTTCAAAAACCATTCAAAATGCTCAAAAGAACAAGGAAGGTATGAACTTTGCCGCAAGAAAGAACACCCTTGAATTTGACGATGTTATGAACAAACAGAGGGAACTTATCTATGAGCAGAGAAACAAGGTGCTTGACGGCGAGGATATTAAGGGAACTATCCTTAAAATGATTGACGATACCGTTGATTCCTACTGCAAAATTTACCTTGCCGACCAAGAAGTTCACGATAACTGGGATATTGAGGGACTTAAAGAATTTTTCGGGTCTTGGATTCCCGGTGTAAATGAAATTCACTTTAATTCGGTTGACGAGCTTGCCGACACTTCGGTTGAGGATGTTGCCGATATGCTCAAAGAAAGGGCGCACAACCTCTACGAAGAAAGAGAAAAGGATTTCGGCTCCGATATTATGCGCCAGATAGAAAGAGCCATGCTTCTTCGCTCGGTTGACACCAACTGGATGGACCATATTGATAATATGGATGACCTTCGCCAAGGTATCGGACTTCGTGCCTACGGTCAGCATGACCCGATTGTTGCCTACCGTAACGAAAGCTATGATATGTTCTCGGCTATGACCGACGCAATAAGAGAGCAAACCGCAAAGCTTGTTTTAACCGTTCAGGTAAGACGGGATGAAGAGGTCAAGCGTGAGCAGGTTGCAAAGGAAACGGGAACGGGCGATAATAAGCCGCTTACCGTCAGAGGAAAAGGCGTTGTAAGCAAAAATGCCCCCTGCCCTTGCGGAAGCGGTAAAAAATACAAGCGCTGTTGCGGAAAAGATATTGAGGACTAATAAATTATGCAAGAAATAAAGTTTACCAAAATGCAGGGCATCGGAAACGATTATATCTATATTGACTGCTTTAAGGAAAATATAAAAAATCCCGAAGCTCTTGCAAAGGTTATGTCGCCGAGGCATTTTTCGGTAGGGGCGGACGGAGTTATTCTTATTTGCCCGTCCTTAGTTGCCGACGCTAAAATGCGGATGTTTAACCTTGACGGAAGCGAGGGTAAAATGTGCGGCAACGGTATTCGCTGTGTTGCAAAGTATGTTTATGACAGCGGTATCGCCAAAAAGGATACTTTAACTATTGAAACTTTAAGCGGTATAAAGGAAATCAAGGTTTTTGCGGAAAACGGTGTTGCAAAAACCCTGACCGTCAATATGGGAAAACCTATCCTAAAGCCAAAGGAAATTCCCGTTATTTTTGACGGCGAAAAAATGATAAATTCCCCCTCTGTTATTAACGGCAAGGAATATAACATTACCGCCGTTTCAATGGGAAATCCCCATGCGGTTATATTTGTTGACGATACCGACCGTCTTGATTTTCAAAACGAGGGGCACTTCTTTGAAGAAAACCCCTTATTCCCCGAGGGAGTTAATACCGAATTTGTTAAGGTTATTGATGAAAAGACACTTCAAATGAGGGTTTACGAACGCGGAAGCGGCGAAACCTTTGCCTGCGGAACGGGTGCCTGCGCTACCGTTGTTGCCGCCGTTCTCAACGGATTTTGCAAAAAGGACACCGAAATCACCGTTAAACTTTTGGGCGGTGACCTTTATATTACATACAGTAGCGACGGCTTTGTTTATATGCGAGGCGCTGCCAAAACCGTTTATGACGGCATATACTATTTTGATGACTGAAATTTAAGGAGATTTTTATGAAAACCGTTCCATTTTCTTTAAGCGATGTTCAAAACTGGACAAAAGAATACCCCACCCCGTTTTATATTTATGACGAGGAGGGCATAAAAAAATGCGTTACCGATTTATATAAGGCGTTTTCCTGGAATAAGGGATTTTGCGAATATTTTGCCGTTAAAGCATTACCGAATCCCGCAATTTTACGGCTCTTAAATAAGCTTGGTTGCGGAACCGACTGCGCCTCGGAGCCCGAAATCATACTTTCAGAAAAAAGCGGTATTACGGGCAAAAAGATTATGTTCAGTTCAAACCAAACGACCCTTCGTGAGTATGAAATTGCCGTTAAAAGCGGCGCTATTATAAATCTTGACGATATTACGCATATTGAGTTTTTAGAGAATGCAGGGCTTTTGCCCGAAACGGTTTGCTGCCGTTATAACCCCGGCAAATTCAAAAACACCAACGAAATTATGGGACACCTTTACGACACGAAATTCGGTATGACCTATGAACAGTTAAAGGAAGCGTTTGCCATATTAAAGCAAAAGGGTGTCAAGCATTTCGGTATTCACGCCATGCTTGCAAGCTGTTGTCTTGAAGAAGATTACTATCCCCGTCTTGCCGAAGAAATTTTCTCTCTTGTTCTTGAATTCAAAAAAGACCTCGGCATAGAGGTTGAGTTTGTTGACCTTTCGGGCGGTATCGGTATTCCTTATAAGCCGGAGGAAAAGGCGGTTGATATTTTCGCTGTCGGCGAGGGCGTTAAAAAGGTTTATGACCGAATGATAAAGGATAACGGTTTGGAGCTTGCGATATTTACCGAAATGGGAAGATATATAACGGGTCCCTACGGATATCTTGTTACAAAGGCGCTTCATTATAAGCATATATATAAGGAGTATATCGGTGTTGACGCAAGCTGTTGCGACCTTATGCGACCGGCTATGTATGAAGCATATCACCATATAACCGTTTTAGGCAAGGAAACTAACGAGGCGGTAGGAAAATTTGATGTCGTCGGCTCACTTTGCGAGAATAACGATAAATTCGCCGTTGACAGAAAATTACCTCATATTGATATAGGCGACTTTCTTGTTATCCACGATGCCGGTGCCCACGGTCACGCAATGGGATATAACTATAACGGAAAACTCCGTTGCGCCGAGTTTATGATGGATAAAACTAAAAATATAAAAATGATTCGCCGAGCCCAAACGCCAAAGGATTATTTTGCAACACTTGATATTGACAAAGAATTTAATTTTTAAGCAACAAAAAAGCACCTTCAAAAGAAGGTGCTTAAATTTTTTTGCAGAAAACTAAAAATGAGCAATAACGATACTGCCTGCTCCCATAAGCTCAATACGAAAATCGGCGGGAACGAAAACAACATCTCCGGCTTTTACCCTGAATGTTCCGGCAAAGTTTGAAACAACGCCGCTTCCCGAATTTACACAAATAAGCATAAAGCTATCCTTTTCAAAAAGACCTGCCTTGCCGTTAAGTTCAAGCAAATCGGCGGTTATATCACCGCTCGTTACGATATTATTTACAACACCGAAAGGATAAATCATAACTTCGCTTTCGGCGGCAGTTAAAGCCGTTTTCGGCAATAATACCTCACCGCCGTTATTCTTAAAAACGGTTGTTTGCATACCATTTTCGCCTAATGCGGTTTTACCGAAAAGACGAACGGCATCACGCAGAGTTTTCCCCGAAACATCCCCGTTCTTAACCTTTGCTTTCGGCAAATTTTTAAGTATATGACAAAGACAGTCATAGGGGTCTTTCGGCAAATTATTGTTTTCTTCCCCGAAAATTTCAAGCAACAGCGGATACATATTATCACCTCTTAATGCTAATATATCATATATTTCTTCATTTTTCAACAATAAAAAAGTCACTCCGCAGAGTGACTTAAATTTATTTATATTAAATTATGCCGTTTGATTATCGGAAAAAATTTCGCTTGTTAAAATATTATATCCGAACTTTGAATTATTATTTTTAACAAAAACGGTTGTTGCGGTAAGATTTTCGGTATCTCCGTCAAGCGAGGTTACGGCGATATCGGTTGTGGCGGTAACAGTTCCGTCCTCATTATACTTTAAGGAAATGTTACTGTGCTTATATGCCGTAAATCCCGAAACGGCATAAACATAACCCTCTTTATAAGGATATTCGCCGTTTAATTTTGAAAGGTCAACAATCTCAATGCCATACATATCATAAACAAACGAAATGACATCTTTTTCGGGGATATAACCCTCTTGGTCAACAGAATCCTTAAAAACATTTACCGAGCAGTTGACAATATCATCAACATTGTCAAAATCGGCGCCGTAAACATAGTTTTTATTTAACATCAAAAGGAAAATATCTTCATTTTCATTAGTTTCGGCAACCGTTTTTACCTCATAATCGGCAGAAACGGGAGCGGCGGCATAACTTGAAAAAACAAAGGAAGACAGGATAACGGCAAGGCAAACGGCGGCAATAACAAAAAGCGTTGTCTTTTTCATAGCATTATCCTCCTTCTCATTTAGTATATATTATTATACACATAACTTATAAAAATGATAGCAACAATTATATTACAAATGTTTTCAACTTTGTTACCTTTAAGGTATTTTTTGCATATAATAAAAAACTCGTTTTAGTGCAAATTCTACAAAAAGCACTTCTTTGTGACATTTGAATAGTTTTTTTGCACATTTTTAATAATTTTAGTTGTATTTGCTTAAAAACTATGGTATAATCAATTTAACCAATTAAGGCGTTTTATGCCTTACATAAGGAGCGAAAAAAATGAAACAGTATTCTGCTGAAAAAATCAAAAATATCGCCGTTCTCGGTCACAGTAATTCGGGTAAAACGACCCTTGCCGACTCTATTCTTTGTTACGGCAAGGCAACCGACCGTATCGGAAACACCTCCGAAGGAACCGCACCGCTTGACTTTGACCCCGAGGAGAAAAAGAGGGGTTGCTCGGTTCAGACATCGGTCTATGCCCTTGCCTTCAACGACCAAAAAATAAATCTTATTGACGCACCGGGACTTTTTGACTTTGCCGGAGGTGTCAGCGAGGCGTTAAGCGCCGCCGATTCGGTTGTTATTGCCGTTTCGGGTAAATCGGGTATTACAATAGGCGCCAAGCAGGCATATAAAAAAGCAAAGGCACTTAATAAGCCCGTCGCATTTTTTGTAGGAAAGCTTGATTCAAGCCATGCGCATTTTTACCGAGTTATTTCCTCTCTTGTTGCAAACTACGGCTCGGTTATTTGCCCTATCGTTGTTCCCTATCTTGAGGACGAAGCGGTTAAATGCTATGTAAATCTAATTGAGAATAAGGCGTATAGCTTTAACGGTTTTGAAAAGAGCGAGGTTGCGCTCCCCGAAAACACCGAAATCGGTCAAATGAGGGATATGCTTCTTGAAGCGGTTGCCTCAACCGACGATAACTTAATGGAAAAATATTTCGGCGGCGAAGAATTTACAACCGAAGAAATCATATCGGGACTTAAAACGGGTGTCCTTGCAGGTGATATTTGTCCTGTTTACTGCGGTGTTCAGCAAAACGGTGATGCCGTTTGCCTATTTGCCGACAGTATTTTTGAACTTTTCCCGTCAGCCGCCGAAGCTAAACCCGATTTAGCGGAAGAAAGCAAAACCGACCTTGCAGACGAGAATGCTCTTTATGTATTTAAGACCGTTGCCGACCCGTTTGTAGGCAAGCTTTCATACTTTAAGGTTATTGCCGGAAAAATAAATTCCGATGCAAAGCTTAAAAACTGCCGCACCGAAAAGGAAGAAAAAATCACCAAGGTTATGTGGCTTAAAGGCGGAAAGCAGGTGGACGCAAACGAAATCGTTTGCGGCGATATAGGTTGCGTTTCAAAATTAGGCGATGTTGCAACGGGTGATACCCTTTCTTCAAGCGGTAAGGTTATAGTCCGTCCCCCCGTATTTCCGAAGCCGACTCTTAAAACCGCTATATTCCCTGCCAACAAGGGCGACGAAGAAAAGGTTAATTCGGGAATTTTAAGGTTAATGGAGGAAGACCCGACAATTAAGCTTTACTCCGACAAGGAAACAAAGGAACAGGTTATTATGACACTCGGCGAACAACACCTTGACCTTCTTGTTTCACGGCTTAAAACAAAGTTCGGCACCGCCGTTACATTAAAGGCGCCGAAAATTGCATACAGAGAAACGATAAGAAAATCGGTTAAAGCTCAGGGCAGACATAAGAAACAGTCGGGCGGTCACGGTCAGTTCGGTGATGTCTGGATAGAGTTTGAGCCCTGCGACAGCGAGGAGCTTATCTTTGAAGAAAAGGTATTCGGCGGCGCCGTTCCGAAAAACTTCTTCCCTGCCGTTGAAAAAGGTCTTAAAGATTCAACTGCAAACGGTGTTCTCGCAGGTTATCCGATGGTCGGAATAAAGGCAACCCTTTATGACGGCTCATACCACCCCGTTGACTCCTCGGAAATGGCGTTTAAGACGGCGGCATCTATTGCTTTTAAGGAAGGTATAACCGCCGCAAACCCCGTTTTAATGGAGCCGATAGGTACATTAAAGGTTGCGGTATCCGACGATGTTTTGGGTGATATTATAGGCGATATAAACAAGCGCCGAGGAAGAATTATCGGTATGAATCCCCTGCCCGACAAAATGCAGGAGGTTTTAGGCGAAGTGCCTATTGCCGAAATGTCTGATTTCTCAACCGCTATGCGTTCCATAACGGGAGGAAGCGCCGAGTTTGACCTTGACTTTGTTCGTTACGAGGATGTTCCTCAAAACATTGCCGATAAGATTATAGCCGAGGCAAAGGCACAATAAAATAAACAGTAAAAAATTAAGCGGTTCTTCAAAAGAACCGCTTTTTATTATGCTTAGCCTGACAAGAATAATCCGAACCCGCCCGAAAGAGCGACTTTTCGGTGTATTTTTGTTTTTCAATTTTGATGGGCGCCTATGTTATTTTTTGTTAAGTTCAAGTATCTTTGATTTATACTCAAAATCGTTACAATACCAAATACCCTTATTCATAAGGTAATCGCCGCCGTAAATCTTACCGTCAAGCTCATAGGAAGCCGTTTCGTCAAGTCCTGCAAGTTTAATATAAGTATCCTTTGCGGCAACAATGGAGGTTTTCGGATAAATGCAAACAAGAACGGTGTTCTTATCCTTTGAAATAAACTCGTTTACCGAAACATCGCTGTCAAAGGGTGAAGAAATTCTGTAAAGGTCGCCTTTATGGAAAATCTCTCCCAAACGGCGATAATCTTCAACCGCTTTTTTGGCGATTTGGAGTTCCTCATCTGTGCATTTATTAAGGTCAAGCTCATAACCGAACTGACCGGGAATTGCAACATTACATCTATAATCAAAGGGTGTTGTTCTGCCGATTTGATGATTGGGACAGGCGGAAACATGACAACCCATTGAAGAATACGGATAAATAAAGCTTGTTCCATACTGGATTTTAATTCTTTCAACCGCATCGGTATCATCGCTTGTCCAGACCTGAGGCATAAACTGCAAAATTCCGCAATCGTATCTTCCGCCGCCGCTTGCGCACGCCTCAAACAAAACATTCGGGAAACGCTTTGTAAGGTTGCCTAAAACGGAGTAAAGACCGAGCATATAACGGTGCATAACCTCGCCTTGATGTTCGGCATCAAGCAATGCGGAGCCGACCTCCGACATAGTGCGGTTCATATCCCATTTAACATAGCTGACATTTGCATTTTCAAGGATATTTCCGACCGCATTTTCAACATATTCGCAAACATCTTTTCTTGAAAGGTCCAAAGTCAACTGATTTCTTATCTGGCTCGGAGTTCTGCCCTTTGTATGAATAATCCAGTCGGGGTGAGCCCTATACAAATCACTGTCGGGATTTACCATTTCCGGCTCAAACCATAAGCCGAAATTCATTCCCAAACCGTTGATTTTTTCGGCAAGTCCCTTAATACCGCCGGGCAAACGGTCCTTATTTTCAACCCAGTCGCCGAGTCCGCTCTTATCATTGCTTCTCGTTCCGAACCAACCGTCATCAAGCACCATTGTATCAATGCCGATTTCTTTGGCTTTTTTGGCGATGTTTACGATTTTTTCCTCGTTTATATCAAAATATGTAGCTTCCCAGTTATTGATAAGCGCAAAACGCTCAATATCTCTGTATTTTCCCTTGGAAACACGGTTTCTTATAACATTATGGAAAACTCTTGACATTCCCGAAAGACCCTCGTTTGAATAGGAAAGGATAATTTCGGGGGAGCTGAAGCTTTCGCCATTTTGGAGCACCCATTCAAACTCTCTCGGATTTATACCCATATAAGCTCTTATTGTTCCGTAGGCGTTAACCTCGGTTCCTGCAATAAAACTACCGCTATATACAAATCCGAAGCCGTAAGCATTACCGCAAAGCTCGGTTGTATCACTATCGCAAACGGCGATAAACGGATTATAAAAATGACTGCTTACGCCGACATTGCTTTGGATACTTGTATTTCCGCCGGCAATTTCGTTACGGGTTACAAAGCGCTCTCTCGCCCAAGTTCCGTCAAGATGGATAATGTCGCTCTTCGGCGCACCGAAAAAGTCAACACTTCCGCTTAAAACGGAGTTTATGCGCATAGTTTCGCCGTTATTTACGATTTTCACGCTTCTTGTTATGGCGTCAAACTCCTCAAAAACCGAATAGTAAAGAATTATTTCCAAATTTTTAAGCTTATCAAAAAGGGTAACCGCAAGGGTTGAAACCTTATCGCCTTTTTCGGCATAAACCGAAGGTAACCCTTCTATTTCGGGCTTTCCGTCAATAATCTCATAGTTCTTAAAATCCGCCTTTGTAACACGGCTTCCGTCTGAATATACGGCGGAAAAATCGCAAATTCTTGAATCACCGCCACCGTATTGAGAATATTCAAGAGGCATAAAGTTGGTTGAATACTCGCCGTAATCAAAAGGAGAATGAGAACGGGAACAAAATTCGTCCTTCCAGTTTTCATTTATTTCATTAGTTAATTTCTTACCCCAATACAAATGAACGAGAAGCTTATCGTCAAGCAAACCGAACGCATAAGAGGTTTTATTTGTTGAAAGGGTAAAGACCTTTGTTTTTTCGTTAAAAGTAATCATTTATATCTCCTGTTATTCAAATAGTGGTGTTGAAAAATATCTTTCGGCGGTATCGGGCAAAACGGTTACGACGGTTTTACCTTTGCCGAGTTTTTTTGCAAGTTTAAGTGCGGCGGCAACATTCGTTCCGCTGCTTATTCCGCACATAATGCCCTCTTTTGATGCCAAATCTTTTGACATCTGAATTGCCTCATTATCCTTAATGATGCAAATATCATCGTATATGTTCTGATTTAATATGGCAGGTATCACGCCGTCGCCAATGCCCATTTGAAGATGAGTTCCTATTGAGCCGCCCGAAAGAATTGCGGCATTTTCGGGCTCTGCCGCCCAAATTATCATATCGGGATTTTTTTCTTTAAGGACTTCGCCGATACCCGTAATCGTTCCGCCCGTTCCTATTCCCGAGCAAAAACCGTCTATCCTGCCGTCAACCTGCTCTAAAATTTCCCTTGCGGTTTCGTTTCGCTGAACGGCGGGGTTTGCAGGGTTTTCAAACTGTTGAGGAACAAAAACATTTTTATCCTCATCTTTCATTTCAAGCGCCGTTTTAAGACACTTTTCAATGCATTTCCCGATATTTCCGTCATCGTGAATTAAAATAACCTCGGCGCCGTAATGATTAACAAGCTTTCTTCTTTCCTCGCTTACCGAATCGGGCATAATGATTTTAACCTTATAACCCTTTACGGCTCCGACAAGAGCAAGACCGATGCCCTGATTTCCGCTTGTCGGCTCAACGATAACCGTATCTTTATTTATAAGCCCTCTTTTTTCGGCTTCCTTTATCATATTATCGGCAGTTCGGGTTTTTATTGAGCCGCCGACATTAAGTCCTTCAAATTTAACAAGGATATCCGCATCGTCGGGTCCCGTTATATTTGAGAGCTTAATCATAGGCGTATTGCCCATTGCCTCTAAAATATTGTTATAAATCATTATAATACCCCTTATACAACACTATGATAATTATATATGTTTTGCTACAATATGTCAATGACTTGTGACCCACAAAAAAACTTTTCGTCAGTATAATCAAATGCTTTTGATTTCATTGTTGAAAACATACAATTTATATGATATTATATTTGCATATTATCAAAAGGGTGAAAATATGAACGAAAACTACTTTTTCAAAAATTTCAAGAACGATATAGCGGAAAATAAAAAGCGGTTTGACGAAAAAACCGCCAACTCGGGCGCACACTCAAAACAAAACAGCGCTTTTCAAAACATAATCGGATATATCGTTGCTTTTTTCTCGGCTATCGGCGCATTTATTTTATCGCTATATAAAAAGCTTTCTTTACTTGCTAAAATCCTTATCGGCTCTGCCGCTTTGTTGCTCGTTGCGGCAATTATCTTAATTACCGCTCTTTCTCCGTCAAACAAAAGTGTAAGCAAAAGCAACAGCATAGAACAAGGCGAAAGCACTAAAAGTGTTTTGGATATTTTTCACCCAAACAAAAAAAGCGAAAACAAAAAGAAATCGCCGAGTAAGAGTCCTAAAAGTGTTTCTAAAGAATATATAAAGCATATTGCCGTTTTTGACTATTCTTCGGTTGAGAATACCGAACTTATACCGACAAAAACTATTTTTGAAAAAATCGTATCATCGGATTTCGGCTCTTATATTCAAAGAAACATTGAGCTTCAAGTGGCGGATTTTGACAGTAATATCCGTGTAACAATTAACGGTGTCAAGCAAAACGAAATCATTGAAAGCGACCAAGCTTATATTAAGGATTTTCTTTCATATTTCGGCACTTCTGTTCCGAAAAACGAGCTGAAAACGGGAAAATGGGTTACGGTTTCTTATACCATTACGGGAGACACCGGCTCAGTCGTAAATGACGATACGCAGCTATTCTTAATAAATCACGAACACAAAAACAAAAGCTCCTGGAAGGTCATCCAAAAGGAATATGTTGATGATTTTATCGTAAGAAGCAATATGATAAATCAAGAAATGAATAATTTTTCGGCTAACCCCGACAATTAAACCAATGAAGGTATCAAAATGAAAAAAACGATAACCGTTATTTCTTTAATGCTTTGTTTTATTTTAAGCGTTTCTCTTACGGGATGCAAAAAGAACAAAAAAGAAAAACCGAAAAATGCAACCTCTTCGCTTACCTCCTCAACAAGCAAAAACGAGAGCAAAAACGAGAGCAAAAACGAAACCGAAACACCAACCGTTTCGCCCGAAGAATTTGTTGAAAATTGGATTATCGCCACCAACAAACCCGATGCGAACTATATTGACAGCAACACCCTGTTCAGCGGCAAAGAATTTTATAAAAAGTTAGCCGAAATGAATAATACGGATGTTTCGGAATACTACAAAACGCAGTCGGGCGGAAAGGCAACCGATTATAAAAGCTTTATGGAGTATAATAATTCGTTGCGGCTAAACTATTTTACTTCAACATTCGGGACTGCCGATGTCAAAACAACGGTTAAGTCCTTAAAATCAGAGCCGCTTGACGAAAATTGCCTTAATCTTATAAAAGAAACCTTTTTGGATTTTGATTATCTTGACCCAAGTGCTATTAAAAGTCCGATTTTAGTAACCGCAAACTATACCCTTACGGGCGGTAACACCTCGCAGGACTTCACCGAATATTATATCATCGTTGATTATAAAGGCAATTATAAATACTTCGTTCATACCGACGATTTAGACACCCTCAACGACACCTTAAACACCACAAAATAATATATTATGTCAAAAATCTAAAAAACCGACAGCCGAAAAGCTGTCGGTTTTTTACTTTGTCTATTTAGCACACACATCATCTCGGGAAAAACTCCCGATTGCCGAAATTTTATTCGGACGAAAATGTGAGTGCTAACATTTAACAGAAAAATCAGATTAACTCAATAATTGCCATCTCTGCAGCATCACCACGGCGAGGGCCGGTCTTTGTAATACGGCAATAACCGCCGTTAACATCCTTATACTTAGGAGCAATCTCGTTATAAAGCTTTGCTACAACATCCTCCTTAGTAATAAAAGCCATTGCCTGACGCTTGCTGTGAAGATTGTTTGTTTTAGCGAGTGTAATATATTTTTCTGCCATTGATCTGACTTCTTTTGCACGGGTAACGGTAGTTTCAATCTTTCCGTTTTCCAAAAGGAAAGTTACCATTGCACGAAGCATAGCAGTTCTCTGATCACTGGTTCTTCCAAGTTTACGAGTTCCTGGCATTTATATCACTCCTTCTCTTATTCATCCTCTTTTTTGAGGGTATGCCCGAATGATTCAAGCTTCTTAATAACCTCATCAAGAGACTTGCGTCCAAGATTTCTAACCTTCATCATATCCTCTTCGGTCTTGTTGATGAGGTCTTGAACGGTATTGATATCTGCGCGTTTCAAGCAGTTATAACTTCTGACTGAAAGGTCAAGCTCGTCAATAGTAAGTTCAAGAACCTTCTCTTTCTCGCTATCGTTCTTAACAGCCAAAATGTTTTCGGTATCCTTAACGCCCTCGGTAAGATTAAGGAACAACTCAAAATGCTCCATTAAAATCTTAGCGGACAAAGAAACTGCTTCATTTGCGGTCATTGAACCGTCGGTCCAAACCTCAAGGGTAAGCTTACCCTTATCAACCACATTACCAACGCGTGTATTCTCAACATTAAAGTTGGATTTAAGAACAGGTGTATAAATAGAGTCAATCGGAATAACACCGATAATGTTCTGTGCAGGTTTATTTTGATCTGCCGGAACATAACCTCTACCCTTTTCAAGTGTCATCTCCATATTGAGCTTTGCACCCTCGTCAAGAGTAGCAATATACATATCCTGATTAAGAATTTCAACCTCGGAATCTGCCTTAATATCGGCAGCGGTAACAACGCAGGGACCCTCGGCCTCAATGTAAATTCTCTTCTGCTCGTCGCAGTGAAGCTTTGCAATAAGACCCTTTAAGTTAAGAACGATTTCGGTTACATCTTCTTTAACACCGGGAATGGTGGAAAATTCATGAACAACGCCATCAATCTTAACGGTTGTAATTGCAGCACCGGGAAGAATGGAAAGAAGAACTCTTCTCATACTGTTTCCGAGTGTTGTAGCATAACCTCTTTCAAGGGGTTCCATTACGAATTTACCGTACTTACCGTCATCGGTAAGCTCTAAAGTATCAATTCTGGGCTTTTCAATTTCTATCATCTAAAAGCTCCGTTTCTCCGCATAAATAAATTTTTAATAATAAGATGCATAATGCGGAATGCATCATAAAAAATTCTATTATCTTGAATAGAACTCAACGATAAGCTGTTCTTCAACAGGAGCTTCAATCTGCTCACGGGTGGGAAGATTGATAACCTTAGCGGTAAGCTTATCATGGTCAACATCCATCCAGGTAGGAACAGGTTTAGCACCGTTTGCCTCAATGATTGCCTTCATCTTTTCAGTTCCGCGGGCCTTGTCGCAAACTGCAACAACATCGCCGTCCTTTAAAAGATAAGAAGCAATATCAACACGGGCGCCGTTTACCAAAAAGTGACCGTGGCCTACAAGTTGTCTTGCTTCTGCTCTTGAAGAAGCAAAACCTGCTCTGTAAACAACATTATCAAGGCGACTTTCAAGAATTCTTAAAAGGTTATCACCTGTAACGCCCTGTTTTCTTTCAGCAACCTCAAAATAATGACGGAACTGATTTTCCTGAACACCATAGAAACGTCTTGCAGTTTGCTTTGCACGAAGCTGCAAGCCATATTCGGATGACTTCTTTCTACCTTGTCCATGCTGGCCGGGAGCGTAAGCTCTTGTGCCGAATGAACATTTATCAGAATAGCAGCGCTCGCCCTTTAAGAACAACTTTTGTCCTTCACGGCGACAAAGTCTGCAAACTGCACCGGTATATCTTGCCATCTGTTACACCTCCATAAAATTTGTAACAATTGTTTTGATTAAAATTATACGCGTCTTCTCTTGGGAGGACGGCAGCCGTTATGAGGAATCGGAGTAACATCTTTAATCATGTTAACTTCAAGACCTGCGGACTGCAAAGCACGGATAGCAGCCTCTCGTCCAGCACCCGGACCTTTAACATAAACCTCAACAGTTTTAAGACCGTGCTCCATAGCTGCCTTAGCTGCCATTTCTGCTGCACTTTGTGCGGCAAACGGAGTAGATTTCTTAGAGCCACGGAAACCGAGTTCACCGGCAGATGCCCAAGAGAGAGCATTACCCTGAGTATCGGTAATAGTAACTATTGTGTTGTTGAAGGTTGACTGAATATGAGCAGCACCGCGTTCAATGTTTTTCTTTTCACGACGACGGCGAGAACCGGTCGTTTTCTTAGCAGTAGCCATTTATTCTTCCTCCTACTTACTTTTTCTTATTGGCTATCGTTCTCTTCGGACCCTTACGAGTTCTTGCGTTTGTTTTAGAACGCTGACCTCTTACGGGAAGACCTTTACGGTGACGAAGACCACGGTAGCTACCAATTTCAATAAGTCTTTTAATGTCAAGAGCTACGGTTCTACGACGGTCACCTTCTACCTGAAGGTTATGGTCAATATATTCACGAAGCTTGGAAATATCTTCCTCTGACAAATCCTTTACACGGATATCAGGATCTACACCTGTATCGGCAAGGATCTTTTTAGATGTTGTAAGACCGATTCCGTAAATGTAAGTAAGTCCTATTTCAACTCGCTTTTCATTCGGAAGGTCAACACCAGCAATACGTGCCATTTACAAAAGCACCTCCATTTAAAGTTTTGAGTAAAATTAACCCTGACGCTGTTTATGCTTCGGGTTCTCACAGATTACCATGATTTTACCCTTGCGCTTAATGATTTTGCATTTTTCGCAAATCTTTTTAACAGAAGGTCTAACTTTCATTTGGATTTACCTCCTAAAAATTTTTACCTATTATTTTGAACGCCAAGTTATGCGTCCTTTGGACAGGTCGTACGGCGACATCTCAACCGTTACCTTATCGCCGGGAAGAATACGAATGAAATTCATACGAAGCTTTCCCGAAATATGGGCGAGTATTTGATGTCCGCCTTGGATTTCTACCTTGAATACTGCATTTGGCATTGCCTCAACAACGGTTCCTTCAAGTTCTATCATATCTGACTTTGACATAATTTTTTTCTCCCTTATAAAATATTGTTAAACATAATCATCAGGATCGGTCATTATTTTTGCGCCGTCCTTGGTTATTACAACCGTATGTTCAAAATGTGCGGATAAACTTCCGTCACGGGTCAGCACTGTCCAACCGTCAGGTTGAACCGAAACACCGTATTTTCCGGCATTGACCATCGGCTCTATCGCTATGGTCATACCCGGAAGCAGTCGGATGCCTCTGCCGGGAGTGCCAAAATTAGGGACTTCAGGGGGCTCATGCATTTCCGTTCCTATGCCGTGTCCGACAAAGTCACGAACTACCGAGAACCCGTTTTTTTCAACATACTGCTGCACCGCAAAGGATATATCGCCGATTCTGCTGCCGGGACGAGCCGCCGCAATGCCCTTAAAAAGACTTTGCTTTGTCACATCCATCAGCCGCTTTGCCTCGGGTGAAACATCCCCGCAGGCAAAAGTAGCAGCGTTATCACCGTGATACCCCTCAAACTTTGCACCGAGGTCAACGCTTACGATGTCCCCTGCGCAAATTTTTCGGTTTTTAGACGGTATGCCGTGAATTACCTCGTTGTTGATTGATATACATGCGGTTGCGGGATAGCCCTGATAGTTTTTGAAGTTCGGAACGGCGCCCTTGCTTCTTATGAACTTTTCCGCCATCTCGTCAAGCTCACCGGTTGTTATACCGGGCTCAACCGCACTGCCGACTAATTTTAATGCTTGGGCCGATATTTTGCAAGCTTCTCGCATAATAGAAAGCTCACGCTCGGTTTTAAGCACTATCATACTTATATCTCCGAAAGTGTTTTCAGTACAAGGGCGGTGGTGTCTTTAACATCCTCCTGACCCTCAACCAAAAGCAACTTACTTTGGGCTTTGTAATAATCTTTGAGCGGTTCGGTCTGACTGTGATAAACATTTAAACGGTTTAATACAGTTTCGGGCTCATCATCCTTACGGATAACAAGTTTTCCGCCGCAGGAATTACAAATTCCGTCCTTAATGGGCTTCTTATAAAGTGTATGATAACTTGCACCGCATTTTTCGCAAACGCGTCTGCCCGACATACGCTTTACTATTTCGCTGTCCTCAACCTCAATGGAAAGAGCAGCATCAATAACAATGCCCATTGTGTCCAGAGCTTCCGCCTGAGGAATTGTGCGCGGAAAACCGTCAAGTATAAAACCGTTTTTGCAGTCATCTTCAGCCAAACGGTCCTTGATGATTCCGATTACAACCTCATCGGGAACAAGCTCGCCCTTCTCAATATAAGCTTTAGCTTTAAGTCCCATATCCGTTTCTGCCTTTAAGGCAGCACGGATAATATTTCCGGTGGAAATAGTCGGGATCTTATAAGTTTCAGAGATTATCTCTGCTTGAGTGCCTTTGCCGGCACCCGGAGCTCCCAATAATATAAGCTTCATATATTTCACCTTAATCAAGGAAGCCCTTGTAGTGACGCATCATCATCTGTGACTCAAGATTCTGAACAGTATCAAGAGCAACACCAACCATAATCAGAACCGAAGTTCCGCCGATGGAGATACCGCCGAACTTCTGAGAAGTTCCTGCAATAGCTATCGGAAGGATTGCAATAACACTTAAGAATAAAGCACCGAGTAGGGTTATTCTTGACAAAATCTTTGAAATGAAATCAACAGACGGTTTACCGGGACGGATACCCGGAATTGAGCCACCGTTTTTACGCAAGTTGTTTGCCATTTCAACAGGATTAAACTGAATTGTTGTATAGAAATACGCAAAAGCGATAATCATGATGAAATAGATGATTGCGTAGAATACACCGCGAACACCGAACAGGTTAAGAACCTTAGCCCAGGTCGGAGAATCGGGTTGTATCGGAGATTGATATCCTGCAAATGAAAGAATCATTGTAGGAAGCATAAGGATTGATGATGCAAAGATTATCGGCATAACACCGGACATATTTACCTTAATCGGAATATGGGTGTTTTGACCGCCGTACATCTTGTTACCAACAACACGCTTAGCATACTGAACCGGAATTCTTCTTTCTGCATTTGTCATCCAAACGATGAATGCTACAACAAGCAAGAATGCTACTACGATACCGATAACACCTGCTTTTGTTGCACCGTCACCGCCGGTGAACAAGTTTTTAAGTGCTGCAAATGCCTGAGGACCGCGGGAAAGAATACCTGCAAAGAGCAAGATGGAAATACCGTTTCCGACGCCCTTAACATCTATCTGTTCGCCGAGCCACATTACAAGTGCGGAACCTGCAGTTAAAGTAAGAATTATTACGAATGCCGAGAATACAACGCCACCGGTTGAATTTACCGAAAGGAAGTTGTTATTCTTCAGATAGAAGAAATAAGCAGTTCCTTGGATAAGTGAAAGGATGACGGTTGTATAACGGGTGATGGTTGCCAACTTCTTCTGACCCTCTTCGCCCTCTTTTGAAAGACGCTCAAGAGCAGGGATGGCAACGCATAAAAGCTGAATGATAATTGAGGAGTTGATGTATGGGGTAACCGACATTGCGAAGATTGCACCATACTCAAGTCCGCCACCGGTCAAAATTGAAAGATAACTAAAGAATTCGTTAGATGAACCTGCGCCCTGCAAAAGAGCAACATTGATAAACGGAACCGGAATAACGGAACCAATTCTGAATATAGCAATAATCAGGATTGTGAAAAGAATCTTATTTCTGAGTTCTTTTACACGCCATGCATTCTTTAAGGTTTCAATCATATCAGATCACCTCTGCCTTTCCGCCTGCGGCATTGATTTTTTCAGCAGCAGAAGCAGAAAATGCGTTAAGATTTACAGTAAGCTTCTTTGTAATCTTACCGTTACCGAGAACCTTAACCGGCTTATCATTCTTCTTAATTATTCCTTTGTCCTGAAGAGCTGCAGCATCTACAACAGCACCGTCCTCAAACACCTCAAGAGCGGAGACATTGATAGCCACCCATTCTTCAGCAAAAATATTATTAAAGCCACGCTTCGGAACTCTTCTTTGTAAAGGCATCTGACCGCCTTCAAAACCGGGTCTCATACCGTGACCGGCACGAGCCTTTTGTCCCTTATGTCCCTTACCGGCGGTTTTGCCGTTACCGGAACCGTGACCTCTGCCTATACGCTTTGATTCCTTTGTGGAACCGAAAGCAGGAGACAATTCATGCAATTTCATTGTTCGCACCTCCTTGTTAGATTAGCGGTTAAACCGCAAGTCCGTAACTTAAACATCACGGAAAAAGCTCAAATCAGTCCTTGGTAACAGCCACAAGATGCGAAATCTTGTTTATTTTACCGAGAGTAGCGGCATTATCGGGTTGAACCGAAGTGTCGCCGACTTTATGAAGACCGAGTGCGTGAGCGGTTGCAATCTGATCCTTCTTGGAACCGATTGTGCTCTTTACGAGTTTTACAGTAAGGCCGGCAGCCTTTTTCTTTGTTGCCATTGTGCTGCTCCTCCTTAACCTAAGATTTCCTGCGGCTTTTTGCCACGGACAGCTGCAACCTGTTCAACATCACGAAGTGCCGAAAGACCGGCAATTGTGGCACGAACTACATTGCATGGGTTGTTAGAACGCATTGCTTTTGTTCGGATATCCTTAATTCCGACAATTTCAACAACGGCACGAACTGCACCGCCGGCAATAACGCCGGTACCGGGAGCAGCCGGTTTAAGAAGAACACGGCCTGCGCCGAATTCACCGATAATTTCGTGGGGTATTGTTGTGCCTTTTAAGGAAACCTTGATAAGATTTTTCTTAGCGTCCTCTATACCTTTACGGATTGCATCCGGAACTTCGCCTGCTTTACCGAGACCGAAACCTACGATACCGTTTCCGTCGCCTACAACAACAAGTGCTGCAAACTTCATAATACGGCCGCCCTTAACGGTTTTGGATACACGGTTTATTGAAACTACGCGTTCCTGCAAATCCAATGTTGATGCATCAATATTTGTAGCCAAAAGTATTCCTCCCTCTTATCAGAACTTGAGGCCGCCCTCACGGGCACCAACGGCCAGCTCCTTGACACGGCCGTGATAAATGTATCCGCCACGGTCAAAAACAACCTCGCCGATACCTTTAGCTGCGGCACGCTCTGCTAACAATTGTCCAACTTTTTTAGCGCCTTCACAGTTACCTGCATTATCTCCGAAATCCTTTTCGTTAGAGCCGGCGGCTGCGAGTGTTACGCCATTTTCGTCATCAATAAGCTGGGCGTAGATGTATTTGTTGGAGCGGAATACATCAAGACGGGGTCTTGCTGCTGTGCCGGTTATTTTAGAGCGAACACGGGCATGGCGTTTAAGTCTTGCCTTGTTACTATCTTTTTTATTAACCATTTCAATAACACTCCTTTATTACTTCTTAGCGCCCTTGGCTGCTTTACCTTCTTTGCGGCGGATATATTCGCCTGCGTATTTGATACCCTTACCCTTATATGGCTCAGGCGGACGCTTCTTGCGAATATCGGCTGCAAATTGGCCAACCAACTGCTTATCGGCACCACTGATAACTACCTGGTTCGGACCGGGTACTTCAATGGTGATACCTTTGATTTCAGGAACGATAACCTGATGTGAAAAACCGAGGTTCATCACAAGGTTGTTGCCCTGCTTTTGAGCACGGTAACCAACGCCGTTGATTTCAAGGGTTTTTGAATATCCCTCGGTAACACCTATAACCATATTGGCGATAAGTGTACGGGTAAGACCGTGTTTTGCACGATTTTCCTTCTCATCGTTAGGACGGGTAACAATAATCTCTGTTCCCTCAACTGCAACGGTGATATCAGAATTAAAATCGTATGAAAGTTCGCCCTTAGGTCCCTTTACCTTAATGTTGTTGCCGTCAATCTTAACATCAACACCGGCAGGAATCGTAATCGGCTTTCTTCCTATTCTTGACATTCCCTTGCACCCCCTTACCAGATGTAAGCGAGAACTTCGCCGCCGACATTGGCGATACGAGCTTGCTTATCTGTCATAATACCTTTAGAGGTGGAAAGGATTGCTATACCAAGGCCTCTCATAACCTTCGGCATATCCTCAACATTTGTATATATGCGAAGACCTGGCTTTGACACACGGCGAATACCGGTGATGGTCTGCGCTTTGTTCGGGCCATATTTGAGAACAATATGAATAACGCCCTGCTTGCCGTCATCCTCAACGGCAAAGCTGCTGATGTAACCTTCATCAAGTAAAATCTGAGCGATTGCCTTTTTTACCTTTGATGCCGGAACATCTACCGAATCATGTTTTGCTGCTGATGCATTACGAATTCTCGTAAGCATATCAGCTATAGTATCGGTGATTTGCATACCGTAAACCTCCTTCTGTAACGGTTAAAACCATTACTATTTACCTTACCAGCTTGCTTTCTTAACACCGGGAATCTCGCCTTTGTATGCGAGTTCACGGAAGCAGATACGGCAGATGCCGTATTTACGAAGATAAGCATGCGGGCGGCCACAGATTTTGCATCTGTTATACTGTCTTGTTGAAAATTTAGCAGGACGGGCCTGACTAACCTTCATAGATGTTTTAGCCATAATTCCTTCTCCTTATCTTGCAAACGGAGCGCCCATAAG
>JAKSQJ010000050.1 GCA_024404195.1 Clostridia bacterium
TTGAACATACTTATCGGTGTGGTCACCGATAATCTTAATGGAGGCTTTATTGGCACCAACGGTTCCGTCACCTCCAAGACCCCAGAACTTACATTCCTTAGTGCCTTCAGCTGCGGTATTCGGAGCTTCTTCTTCGTCAAGTGAAAGATTGGTAACATCATCAACGATACCGATAGTAAACTGAGCCTTCGGAGCATCCTTCTTAAGCTCGTTATATACTGCGAATACGCTTGAAGGAGGAGTATCCTTAGAGCCAAGACCGTATCTGCCGCCGGTAACCGTATCAATATGTCTGCCGGTTTGAGCAAGAGCGCCGACAACATCAAGGTAAAGAGGTTCACCCAATGAACCGGGTTCTTTAGTTCTGTCAAGAACGGCAATCTTCTTAACAGTTTGAGGGATTGCCTCAACTAACTTTGAAGCAGAGAAAGGACGGTAAAGACGAACCTTTACAAGACCTACCTTTTCACCCTTTGCGGTCAAGTAATCAATAACCTCTTCTGCAACATCGCAGATAGAGCCCATAGCAATAATTACACGGTCAGCATCGGGAGCGCCATAGTAGTTAAAGAGTTTATAGTCAGTGCCGAGTTTAGCATTAACCTTGTCCATATATTCTTCAACAATAGCAGGCATTGCTTCATAATACTTGTTGCATGCCTCTCTATGCTGGAAGAAGATGTCGCCGTTTTCGTGAGAACCACGCATAACGGGACGCTCAGGGTTGAGCGCTCTCTTACGGAATGCCTCAACAGCATCCATATCGCACATTTCTTTTAAGTCCTCATAATCCCAAACCTGAATCTTCTGGATTTCATGGGAAGTTCTGAAACCGTCAAAGAAGTTGATAAACGGAACTCTGCCCTTGATTGCTGCTAAATGAGCAACGGCACCTAAGTCCATAACTTCCTGCGGATTTGTTTCAGCGAGCATAGCAAAACCGGTTTGACGGCAAGCATATACATCTGAATGGTCGCCGAAGATGTTAAGAGCATGACTTGCTACGCAACGAGCAGATACATGGAATACGCAAGGTAAAAGTTCACCTGCAATCTTATACATATTCGGAATCATAAGTAAAAGTCCCTGAGAAGCGGTATAGGTGGTAGTAAGTGCACCTGCTGCCAAAGAACCGTGAACGGTTCCGGAAGCACCTGCTTCGGACTGCATTTCGGCAACCTTAACGGTTGTGCCGAAGATGTTCTTTAAGCCCTGAGCCGACCACTGATCAACATAGTCTGCCATAGGGCTGGATGGTGTTATCGGATAAATTCCGGCAACTTCGGTAAACGCATAGGAAACATGAGCCGCAGCGTTGTTACCATCCATAGTCTTGAATTTTCTGGCCATTGAAAATTCCTCCTATAAATAATAATTTGTGAGACAATGAAAAAATAATATTTAGACATTCTCATACAAATAATATTTTAACACTTATTACTCTCTTTGTAAACCATTATTTTGTCAAAAAACAATAAAATTTTCAACAAAAAACAAAAAATCGGTGACACATAAAGTATCACCGAAATTATATATTAAATATTTATCAGTTTATTTTGCCGTAAAGCGGGATATCGGTATCCTTTTTCGGCTCTCTTGAAGGAGTAGCGGAAACGGTATTACTGCGCCTATCGGGTCTTCTTCCGCCTCTGTTTCCCCTGCCTCTGCGGTCATGGCGGTCATTAAAGCGGGGCGGTGTCATATCGCCGTTTTCAAGATAAACAACAACCCGTCTGTTTTTGCCTTCGCCGGCTGAATTTGAAACAACGCCGTCATAGCCCTGAATGGCGGTATGGATAATTCTTCTCTCATAAGGATTCATCGGCTCTAATGCTCTGCATTTACCGGTTGAAATAACCTGCTCGGCAACCTTTCCGGCAAGCTCAACAAGTGCCTTCTCTCTCTTTTCACGGTAATCGCCGATATTTAGAGACACCTTAAAGTATCCGCCGCAATTATTGGCGGCAAGACCTGCC
The DNA here is from genome assembly GCA_024404195.1 of Clostridia bacterium. Classification (GTDB taxonomy): domain Bacteria; phylum Bacillota; class Clostridia; order Oscillospirales; family Acutalibacteraceae; genus UBA737. The sequence continues at coordinate 1,977 of JAKSQJ010000050.1, forward strand.
AAATACTGAAGCGAATCAAGGGTTTCTCCCCTTCTTCCGATTACAACGCCCATATTTTCGCCGTCAATCTGAATATAAGCGCAATCCTCTTTCTCGTTTGCCTTAAAGGTCGGGTTTTCAATGCCCATTTCCTTAAAGATTGCCTTAAGATAATTGATGGCTCTTACTGCCTTACCGTCCTTTGCAAGTTCGGACTCATCAACCAACTCGGAAAATTCAACCGCAGTAGGCATTGCCTTTTCCTTTTTGGCGGCAGGTTTTTTCTCTTCTTTTTTTGTTTGAGCCGGCTTTTTAGCGGCTTCCTTATTCTTTTGGGGTTTATCCTTTTTATGTGCCTTAACCTTTTTCTGCGGCTCGTCGGGAAGCTCTATATAAGCTCTTACCTCCGCTTTGGAACCGCCGAAAATACCTAAAACCTTCTTTTTGCTTTGAGAAATAATCTCATACTGAACATCGGCATCAACCGAAACACCCAAATTTATACGGGCATTTTCCTGTGCCTCGGTTATGTCTTCACCGAAGCCTCTTGCTTCTTTAATCAAGTTAAATCCTCCCTTGTTAGTTTTCCTGAGTATCCTCGTTTTGAACACTCGCAATTTTCTTTGTTTCAAAATCCGCCTGTTTTACAAGTTCCTTTGCTCTTTGCTTTGCAAGCATGGTGTTAGGACCGTAGAACATCTGAACACCTGCCTGTAAAAGTCCGCCTATAAGTGACGAACAAATCCAATAGAAGCCAACGCCGCCGGGCAAACCGAAGCCGATAAACAAAGTAATAAGCGGCATGGTAAGCATCATAAATGCCATACTCGGTGCTTCGGGGTTGTTCTTCTTTTGGATAGCCATGGAAATAACACTTGTCAAAATCTGCGACAGGAACGCACCGATGGGTATTAACCACAAAATCGTAAAGTCATCGGCAAAATTCCAACCGAAATGAGGTGTATCGGTAAGGTCCATCTTCTCAATGCCGAACAAATAGTAATTTATGTTGGCTTTTTTATCCTTTTCAACAATTCTGTTATATGGCTTTTCTATCTTTTTGAACGCTTTTTCTGTGAAAATGGCATCCTTGAGTTTGGGATCTCTGATGATTTTTACAACACTCAACTGACTGCTGTTGCTTTTTTCGTTCCAAGCAATCTTTTCGGTTATATCTTCATATTTGTCTTTGTCTTTTTTCTTAATACTCTTTAATTGGGTTGAAATTGAACTGCTTACGGTCTTGACATCCTTTGCATCAACCTTTGACATATAGGTAAGCGGAGACAAAATGAGCCAATAAATGCTCATCATAATTACAAGACGGAGTATCAAAGGCAAACAACCGCCCGACATGGAAACTCCCTCATCCTGATAGAGCTTTTGCTGGGCTTGAGCCATTTTTTGTCTGTCATCACCGTATTTTTTCTTAAGTTCATCAAGCTTCGGCTTAATTCTTGCCTGCTGAACAGCCGATTTCTGACTCTTAATTGTAAGCGGAATTAAAACGATGTTAATAAGCAATGTAAAAATCGCAACGGATGCCGCAAAATCGCCACCGCAGATTTTTGCAAAAAACTGCAAAACGAAGCTTAGCGGTATATTAATAATATCAAATATCTTTCCCATTTATTTTTTTGCCTTTCCAAAAGGTTTTTTTAGGCGGAACGGGGTCGTAACCGCCTTTACAAAGAGGGTTACAGCGCAAAACTCTCCAAATAATGAGAGGTAACCCAAAGAAAATACCGTGAATTTTAAGTGCCTCAACGGCATAAGCCGAGCAACTCGGCGTAAATCTGCAACAAGGAATTTTTTTAGGCGAAACGCCCTTTTGATAAAGCTTAATAAGATTTATCAGCAAACTGCTTATCGGACGGAATTTCAACTAAAACACCTGCTGCTTTCAACTGTTTCTTCATACCGTTTGCAACGGTATTGCTTTTTTCGTTTAGTATTCTCGTTCTGGCTACAAATATAAAATCATAGCCCTTTTGAATATTTGGGGAAACATCCGCAAATGCCGCTCTTATTACCCTTTTAGCCCGATTACGGTTAACGGCGCATCCTAATTTCTTTCCTGCGGTAATACCTAATCTTAATTTCCCCTTGCGACCTTTGGCAACATACATAACAAAAGTCGGGTCAACGAAAGATTTACCTCTGAAATAAAGGCGCTTAAAATCTTTGTTTTCCTTTATTGTTACATAATTTTGCATAAATCAAAATCCTACCTTTCACAAGAAAAGGAAAAGCCGCCATAAGCGGCTCAAAAAATACATACAAATCAGTATGTTAAACTTTTTCTTCCCTTTGCTCTACGGCGGGCAAGCACCTTTCTGCCGTTGGCAGTAGCCATTCTTTTAAGGAAGCCGTGTTCCTTTTTACGATGTAATTTTTTTGGTTGATAAGTTCTCTTCATTTTTCTAACCTCCCTTTATATGTCACGGTTATCAATGTATATAAATCGGGCATTT
>JAKSQJ010000051.1 GCA_024404195.1 Clostridia bacterium
CCCGTTAATGTCCGTATTCCCGAATTTATAAGGGAAGTAGCAAACGGAGATTTTAAGAAGGCATACGATATAATTACCTCAACTAATTCTCTTCCTGCCGTTTGCGGCAGAGTTTGTCCACAGGAAAGTCAGTGCGAGGGTAAATGTATAAGAGGAATTAAGGGCGAAAGTGTCGGAATAGGCCGTCTGGAAAGATTTGTTGCCGATTGGTATATGAAAAACGCAAGCCCTAAAATCCCCGATATAATTAAAAACGGAAAAAAAGTTGCGGTTATCGGTGCCGGTCCTTCGGGACTTACCTGCGCCGGCGACCTTGCAAAGCTCGGATACGAGGTTACAATTTTTGAGGCGTTTCATACTGCCGGCGGAGTTTTAATATACGGTATTCCCGAATTTCGGCTTCCGAAGGATATAGTAAATCGGGAAATAGAAAACCTTAAAAATTTAGGCGTTAAAATTATGACCGATATGGTAATCGGTAAGGTTTTAACGGTTGACGAGATAATTGATATGGGCTATAATGCCGTATTTATCGGCTCCGGCGCCGGACTTCCTATGTTTATGGGAATTGAGGGCGAGGGGAGTGTCGGCGTTTATTCCGCCAATGAGTTTTTGACGAGAATAAACCTTATGAAAGCATATATTGATGATTATGCTACCCCGATTAAGAGGGCAAAATCCGTTGCCGTTGTCGGCGGCGGTAATGTTGCTATGGATGCCGCAAGATGCGCTAAGCGTTTAGGCGCCGAAAAGGTTTACATTATCTACCGCAGAGGCGAAGCGGAAATGCCTGCAAGAAAAGAAGAAATTGAACACGCAAAGGAAGAAGAAATTATTTTTAAGCTTCTTTGCAACCCGAAAAGGATAATTTCCGACCAAAACGGCAGGGTAACGGGTGTTGAATGTATAAAAATGGAATTGGGCGAGCCCGATGCCTCCGGCAGAAGAAGACCGGTTGAAATTGAGGGTAGTGAGTTTATCTTAGATGTTGATTCGGTTATTATGGCGCTCGGCACTACTCCGAATCCGCTTATCAGAACAACAACAAGCGGTCTTGAAGCAAATAAGCGAGGTTGTATAGTTGTTGACGAGGGTATGAAAACCTCAAAAGAGGGCGTTTATGCCGGCGGCGATGCGGTAACGGGAGCCGCAACCGTAATTCTCGCTATGGGTGCCGGAAAACAAGCGGCAAAATCTATTGATGAATTTCTAAAAAAATAGGAAATAATGCATAAAACAGTGAAGAAAAATTCTTCACTGTTTTTTGTTGTAAAATCACCGTAAAAAATCCCCGTTTTTAACAAAAAAATAGGCAAAACTTCGTATAAATATACATTTTTTATATAAATTGAACTTTACATAATTTTTCCATATTACAGGAATATGCATAATTGATTTTTCCACTTATCAACCGAGTTATCCACCGATTTTTATTAAAAAATGCAATTATATCTTATTTCTCAACCCGAAACCTGTTTATTACTCGGTGGATAACTTTAATAAATTATGGTTTACTTTAGTTTACATAACACCAAAAAATGCATAAAAATTATTTGTAATTGTAACAAAATTGTAACTTGATTTTCATAAAAGTATGTAAAGTAGGGCGATTAGGGTTAATTTGTCAGAATTTTCACAAACAAGTAGAAGTATAAGACCGAGAATCAGTCCGACATCTTTGTCATTTTTTGCCATTTCCAAGAACGGTATATTCAGTCCTTCAAAATTAAGATTAAAACCGCTTTTCTCCGATTTGTTCGCCGTTTTTTCATTTGATTTGCCATTTAGCGAAACAAAGTCGGGGATAGGCGGAATAAAGGTATTTGAATATTTTGATGAACGACCGTTAAATTCCTTCATTCGTTCAATGGCTTTTTGCTTTGCGATAATAAATTCTTGGTCGTTCATAGGTTTCCCCCTTAAAATAAATTCAAAATGCCGCTCTCTTTAAGATACGGCAGTATTTCAATAAGCTTTAACAGTTTTATGGCTGTATCAACCTTTTTCTGCTTTTCTTCCGATAGATTAGGTTTAAGTGCCAATAAAAGAGCAGTGCGCTTGTTGTCGCCCTTATTTTTAAGCCGCCCTAAAATTGATATTCTTTGGTTTACTTCGCCTGGGTCAATGCCTAATAGGTCGCCGCTTTCTTTACTTTCCTCGCTCTCCTTTGAAAGCAGGTTTTCCGCCAAGCTTCTGACCTTTTTCATACTTTCCTCGTCATTTAAGATTTCGGAAAGCTTTTCACTTAAATCTTCCATACTATTTTCCGCCTAACATTTTTAGAAGCTTTTGTGCGGCATCGCTTGAAAGAAATTCTTTGGTTTTTTCTTTGCTTGAAAGAATGCTTTTAACCTTTTGTGCATCCTCGTTTGAAAGTGTGCCCAAAAGTGCATTTATATCTCCCTTTTTTGCATTTTCAATATCGCTCTTTTTTATCTTTCCGTTTGTGTTTTTAATAATATTTTCGTAAAAATTACTGTTGTTTTTCAAGTGAATTCCCCCTATAATATATTATGTATTAAAATTTGCATTAGAAGGTGAAAATTTGCGACTGCTTGTTATTTCCGATTCTCATAAACGAAGCGGTGTTGTTGACAGAATTATAAGAAGGGAACAAACCGCCAAGCACATATTTTTCCTCGGTGATGTCGTTTCGGATATTGAGGATATGATTTACGAATATCCCGATAGAAATTTTTATATCGTTGCGGGTAACTGCGATTATTTTTCAAGCTGTAAATCCTTTGATACGGTGTCGCTTTCAAATAATAAAATTCTATATTGCCACGGTCATACCTTCGGCGTAAAGCACGGCTCTACCGGTGCTCTTAAAAAATATGCGATAGAAAACGGATGCAATATCGCCCTTTACGGTCATACGCATATCGCCAATATAGAATATGATAACGGGCTTTATATTGTTAATCCCGGCTCCTGTTCTTCTTCAAGAGAAGGACCCGAAAGTTATGCCGTTATTGATATTCTTGATAACGGAATTTTGCCTCAAATAATTAAAATTTAGATAGCTCAAAAAGGGAAATTGCCTATTATTTCATTTGACAAAATTGTCAAAAAAAAGTATAATTAAGGTGTATATGAAAAATTTAGTAATATTGTAAATATTACTACACTCTATTTGGAGATAAATTATGAAGAAAATTATTTCTTTGTTACTTGTTACGGTTTTAATAGTTTCTGCGTTTCTTTGTGTGCCCTTTAATGTTTTGGCAGCGGAATATAAAGGCACATTGATAAAGGATGCCAATATGTATGATAATGCGGGAACGAAAGGTCATGCCGTAGAGGGCGAAACATCCGCATTTGTTAAAACCGTAGAATCAGGTTCGCCGGTTTCCTTAATCGGCTCTAAAACCGACGGCGACGGAGATTTATGGTATAATGTTAAGCTTACCGATGGAACGCAGGGATATATCTATGCGCCGAATATCAAAAAGGATACAATAAGGAACTATAACAGTGATTTTGAGAAGAATTTATTACTGTTTCCGGAGTCATATAGAGCATCGTTAAGAACTTTGCATAATACATATCCTAATTGGAAATTTATCGCCGAATATACCTATTGCGATTTTAACGAGGCGGTTAATGCCGAATATTGTCCCGGAACTAAAAACCTTCCGAGAAAGTTTGTTGAACTTACTTATAACGATGAATCCTGGCGGGACCCGAGAGCCAAAAATACAAACGGAACATGGAAAAATGCCGAGGGTAGCGGTCGTTGGACCTATGCAAGTAAGGAAGCCATTGCATATTTTATGAATCCTGCAAATCATCTTACAGATAACAGTATTTTTATGTTCTTAAACCTTTCAAGCAGTAGTTTAGCCAACGCAAGGGATATGGTAAAATCGGCTGTTAAAGGAACTTTCCTTGATAAAGACCAATATGTTGATGCTATTATTAAATCCTCCGAAAGCTCGGGCGTAAGTCCTGTTTTTATCGTTGCTACCATTATCGGTGAGCAGGGAGCAAACTCCACAAGCCCGTTGGTTACCGGAAGTCAGGGTTATTATAACCTTTTTAATGCCGGAGCAAGCGGCAAAACCAATGACGAGATTATATCAAGCGGACTTGATTATGCAAAAAAAATGGGATGGGATACCATTGAAAAAGCCATTGTAGGCGGAGCCGATTTTTCAAGCTCAAATTATGTTAAATCAGGGCAGGACACCTATTACTATATGGATTATAACATTGTAAAATGTGAATTTAATCATCAGTATGCCGCCTCACTTTACGATGCATACAATAAGGGTTATCTGTTGGCAAAAGGTTGTAAAACCAATAAAAATGCAACCATGGAATTTATAATTCCCGTATTTTCGGGAACAATGCCTGCTTCTCCAAAGCCGCAGATAAAACCTACACCGACACCTACTCCGACACCCGTAACGGT
>JAKSQJ010000052.1 GCA_024404195.1 Clostridia bacterium
ATACAAATGTTACCGTAAGAAAATTAAATGAAACAAGCTGGACTAAAATTGATTTTAACCATAATTTAACTCTGACTAAAAATGATACATATATTATAAGAATTGAAACTACTTGTGATGCACCTTTTAATTACATATTTGGAGGCAAATTATGGAAATTTCTAAAGAACTTAACGGACAATCTTTATCGGTTGCACTTGACGGAAGACTTGATACTTCAACTGCTCCGTCTCTTGAGGCATTTTTGGGCGAAGAACTCGGTGATGCAACAGAGCTTATCTTTGATTTGGCAAAGCTTGAATACATTTCTTCTGCCGGTCTTCGTGTTTTACTTTCTGCTCAAAAGACAATGAATGCAAAGGGCAGTATGATAGTAAGAAATTGCAACGAAACCGTTATGGAAGTTTTTGAAATCACAGGTTTCAGTGATATTCTTACCATTGAATAATATAAAACGAGATATTTTTGTATCATTTTGCTTTGTATTATTCTAAAGAAGAAAACGACGGTGTTATATTATGAAAGAATTAAATGTTGAAGCAACAATTGAAAATATTACGCCCGTAACTGACTTTGTTGATGCCGAGCTTGAAGCACTTGGCTGTCCCATGAGGGCTATGTTGCAGATAAATGTTGCCATTGACGAATTGTTCGGCAATATTGCAAACTATGCTTATAATCCGGAAGTCGGTCCCGCAACCGTTAGGGTAGAGGTTGTTGAAGAGCCGTTGGCTGTTGAAATTACCTTTATTGATAACGGTAAACCTTTTGACCCTCTTGCCAAAGAGGATCCCGATGTTACTATGTCGGCCGAGGAGAGAGGAATCGGCGGTCTTGGAATTTTCATGGTTAAAAAGACCATGGACGATGTTCGCTATGAATATAAAGACGGAAAGAACATTTTGGTTATTAAGAAAAACCTGTAATTTTGGAGGACAAAAATGATAAATGTTACCGCTGACAACAAGGATAATGTTGTAATAGCTTTTGTTGAGGGTCGTGTAGATTCTACAAATGCTGCCGAATTTGAGGAAAAACTCGTTGCCGTTGATACCGGTGAAAAGCTTGTTATTGATATTCAAAATCTTGAATACATATCTTCTGCCGGACTTCGCGCCATACTCAAATTCCGTAAAAAGCATGCCGACCTTGAAATCGTTAATGCCAACACCGAGGTTTATGAAATCTTTGATATGACCGGTTTTACCGATATGATGACCGTAAAAAAGGCATATCGTATAGTTTCGGTTGAGGGTTGCGAGGTTATCGGTAAGGGTGCCAACGGTGAGGTTTACCGTATTGACCCCGATACCGTTGTTAAGGTTTATCTTAATGACGATTCTCTTGATGCCATTGAGCATGAAAGAGATGTTGCAAGAAAAGCATTGGTTCTCGGTATTCCTACTGCAATATCTTATGATGTTGTTAAGGTTGGGGAGCACTATGCCTCAATGTTTGAAATGATAAATGCAAAATCATTTGCAAAGCTTCTTGTTGCCGACCCTGACGGTGTGGACGGTTATGCAAAAATGTATGTTGATTTGCTTAAACTTATCCATTCAACCGATGTTCCGAAAGGTCAGCTTCCCGACCAAAGAGAAGTCGCTCTCAGGTGGATTGCAGATTGTAAAGATGCTTTGCCGAAGCTTGTTTTTGATAAGCTTCAAAAGATGATAGAAGAAGTGCCGTATAGCGATAAAATGATTCACGGCGACTATCATGTAAAGAATGTTATGCTTCAAAACGATGAGGTTATTCTTATTGATATGGATACTCTTGCAGTCGGTCATCCGATTTTGGAATTCGGCTCAATTTATAATGCATATTTGGGCTTTTCCGCTCTTGACCACAGTGCTACAAAGAGCTTTATGGGTATTGATTACGAGGTTGGCTCAAAGCTTTGGAGAAGGACCCTTGAATATTATTATGAAACTACCGACGAGGCCGAGCTTGACTACCGTGAGAATCAGGCAAAGATAGTAGGTCTTATCCGTCTTCTTCGCAGAACTATGCGCAGAAACGGTGATCCTGCATTTATTGAGTATTGCAAAACCGAGCTTTGCAAATTAGCAGAAACTGTTGATACTCTTCTTTAATGAGGCAAACAATGTTTCAAAAACCCGATTTGCATATACATACCATTCATTCGGACGGTAGTGACGACACGGTTGAATTATTGGAAAAAATAAAAGCAGCCGGAATAGACCTTTTTTCAATAACCGACCACGATACTTATACCGCCTGCGAAAAAATGCGGAAATTATTAAAACCCGGTGACCCTACATTTGTTGAGGGTGTTGAGCTTTCCTGCGAGGATGAATACGGAAAATATCATATTTTAGGGTATAGATATAACAATAAGAAGGATAATATCCGTCAGGCAATACAAATTATGAGAAATATCCGTCTTAAAAAGGCGGAAAAGCGTCTTCGCTTTCTTATAGACGAAAAAGGATTTTCATTTACCGATGAGGAGATTAAGGAACTTATGGCAAATGAAAATCCCGGAAAACCGCACTTTGCGGCACTGCTTTTGAAAAAAGGTTATATAAAAGAAAAACGAGACGGGTTCAAGATACTTTCGGAATACCATGACGGCGAAAGCATTTTAACCCCCGAAGAAATAATTGATGCAATATTGCTTTCGGACGGAATACCCGTTTTGGCGCATGGAATTTTGGGCGCCGGATCAAGTAATTTCAGTGAAGAACAGATTGAGGCAAGAGTCAGCAGATTAAAAGGATACGGTCTTATGGGACTTGAATGTTACTATTCAACCTATACCGATGAACAGCGTGAAATAATGCTAAAACTCGCTGACAAATATAACCTTATGGTTAGTGCCGGAAGCGATTATCACGGCAAGAATAAAAACATAGAATTAGGTCAGACAGGCAATCCCGATCCTGCCCGTATGGAAAGATTTTATCAAGCATTAACGACACTTAACGACTTATAAACTTTTTACGGTTTTTGGAGATAGTAATGGCAATTCGAATAGCAATATATGCGAGTATGGCGATATTTCCATTGGTGTCGCTTGTATTCGGCATTGGCTTCGCAGTTAATATTAAGAGAAGAAAAAGAGAAGATTACGGCATAATATCGCCCCGTGCCTTTATAAATCACAAGGTTTGGGGGTTTGCAAATAAGCTTTACTCAAGATTAATGTTTATAGCTTTTCCCATAATCACGGCAGGAACTTTGGTTGCGTATTTCACCTTAGCAGGCAGAGATCCAAACGAAAAAGGTTTTATTGCAATAATGATAATTGTGACTCAAGTGATAATTTTGGCGCTTTTGTTTTTAGCAGTTGATATCATTTTGCTTAAAAGATATGATAATGACGGAAAAAGGCGAAAGAAAAGTAAGAAAAACTCTTGACATATCACGGCTAAACATTTATAATAATTGGGTCGTGTAATTACGAGGTGTGGCTCAGTTTGGTAGAGCGCTGCGTTCGGGACGCAGAGGCCGCAAGTTCAAGTCTTGTCACCTCGACCAAAAA
>JAKSQJ010000053.1 GCA_024404195.1 Clostridia bacterium
TAACCAAATTACCGGTATTGGGGTTTGAACGGCAATGCATCGTCTCTGCAAGCTCGCCGGTAATAATCGGCATATCGGACTCGTAATTTTTTTGCAAACTCACCATTTCCTCTAAATTTGTATGAAGCAAGTTTGCATTCGGATAATTTTCTTTTATTGCATTTTTGATTTCGGAAACATTATTTTCCGCCAAAATATGGTCATTAGTATCGGTAATAAGAATAATAGGCACATCGCTTTTATTGATTTCTTCGTCAATATAGCCTTTTAACTTTTCGGTAAATTCTTCCGTGTTGTATTTTAAAGCAACATAACGGGAAAATCCGCCGTAAAAGCCTTGATATGTATATATTTTAGTGCCATCGGGCGATTTCCAAACAAAATGACTTATATTTTGTCGGTTTCCGACTCCTCTTCCGAGGTATACACCTTCTATATCAAATCCTGAGAAAATTTGCGGCATTTGAGCTATATGACCGAATACATCATTGACATACCCGTATTTCCAGGTATCGGTATTCCATTTTTTGGCAATTTTTTCACCGAACAGCAAATTCCTTATAAGACTTTCACCCGAAACTAACATTTCATCGGGCATAACATACCAAGGTCCCACAAGGACTCTTTTTTCTTCTATAAGATTTTGCAAGCGCTTTGTCTTATCGCCGACAACCTCTTTATAATCCTCAAGGACAATAGTTTGCCCGTCAAAATTAAAAACGGAAAAGTCGCTGTTGTTTTCGAGCTTTTGCATCAAATCATCAACGGTTTTTACAAGCTTATACCTAAATCCCTGAAACGGCAAATACCATTCTCTGTCCCAATGTGTGCTGCAATGAAAAAAAATAGTAAGATTTTTATTATCCATAATGTTTTACTCCTATATTGTCGTTTTAATTATTCCAATTTAAGCAAAAACGACAGTAAATATTTAACGCTTTTTTCAAGGTCTTGTCTGCTTATTAGTCCCTCTTTATAAGCATCATACAAACGCTTACTGCTTCCGCACGGCATACGGATATTATTTCCGGAAAGAAGTTCTCTGTAATGCTCTGCATAATTGCACCAATCGGTGCATATAAGCCCGTCAAATCCCCATTCATTCCGCAAAATTCCGGTTAAAAGCTCATAACTTTCCGAAGGATAACGCCCGTTTACGATATTATATGAAGTCATAAGCGCCCACGGTTTTGCCTCTTTTACTACTATTTCAAAGCCCTTTAAATATATTTCCCGCAATGCTCTTTCGGAAACACGGGAATCGCTTGTATAACGGTTTGTTTCTTTATTGTTACAGCAAAAATGCTTTACACAAGAAGATACACCGACAGATTGTATTCCTTTAACTACTGCACAAGCCATTTTCCCCGAAAGCAACGGGTCTTCGGAAAAGTATTCAAAATTTCTGCCGCAAAGCGGATTTCTGTGAATATTCAATGCCGGAGTAAGCCACATACCGAAGTTATTTTCCTTTACCTCCAAGGCTCCTGCCTTTGCGGCTTCAAAGACAAGCTCAGTATTGAATGTTGAAGCCAACATGGAAGCGCACGGCCAGGAGGTTGTATAAACTTCGCAGTCGGGCTCAATTCTCAGACCGGCAGGTCCGTCCGCAGTAAGCATTGACGGTATTCCGAAGTATTCCATATCTCCCATACCGTATGTATTTGAGACACCCTTATTCGGCGTTCCTCCCACAAGAGTAATAAGCTCCTCAATGCTTAGCTGTTCAATGAATTCTTCAAGACTTTTCTTGCCGTTTGCAACATCAATAAGCATAACCGTATCTTGGGGCGGCTTAACTCCCCGTCTGTCCGGCAATATATGCTCTTGCGACCATGTGGGTTTTGAATGCCAGTCAGGATGCTCCGGCAATTTATCATATTCGGAAGTATCGCACATCCTGTATTCACCGTTTGACATAAGGCGTCTTGACAGTTTTCTCGGCTCGGGACAGCGATTACATTTCTTTATTATCTCATCATAATTAAAGCACAGTGTTGTTTTAAAAGCAATGTTTCTTACGGAATTACCGACAAAAACGATGTATTCACCCTTTTCCAACACAAATGACGAATTTCCCTCATTATACGATGCCATTTCGCCTATCGGAAATTCAATTACTATATGCTCGCTTTCACCCGGTAAAAGTTCTTTTGTTTTTTTGAAAGCCCTAAGCTCCTTAGCCGGCTTGTCAATATCGGTTTGAGGCGAAGAAGTATAGATTTGCACTACTTCTTTTCCTTTGAAATTGCCTGTATTTTTAACATCCAAATTTATTATGATATTGTTTTTTTCTTTTGTTACCAAAACATTATTAAAAGCAAAATCTGTATATGACAATCCGTATCCAAACGGATATATTACCTTTTTATGTGCATTTGGAATTGTTTCAAAATATCTGTAGCCTACAAAAATATCCTCGGTATACTCAACATATTCATCCGATTCAAGAAAAGAAGAAGTTGAAGGATAATCCTCTGTTTTTGCAAAAGTATCGGGTAATTTTCCCGAAGGATAAGCATCGCCGCATACTATATCCGCTATGGCACTTCCGCCCTCAATTCCGGCATTCCAAATAAGCAGGATTGCATCAATTTTCGGATTGTTTTGAAGCTCAAAAACATCAAAAACCGAGGGGACATTTAAAATTACAACGGTGTTTTCAAACAGCTCTGTCGCAAGCTCAATTATTTCCTTTTCCTCATTCCAAAGCTTATATGCATTATCGTTTTTTGAAAGGTCAACATCAAATCCCTCGCAGGTTCTTCTTGATATGGTGATTATTGCAGTATCACAGCATTTTGAAGCTTCGGTTATCAGCTCTTTAGAATTGCTCGGCTCATGCGCCTTACCTTTCCAAGTTCCGCTTTCATACTGTTTTTTTACACTTTCTTTATATAAATCATTAAGCGGCATAAAAAGGGATATTTTATTCTCATTGGCTTTTTGTTCAAATCCGTCGCATATTGTTACTGTGTTTTCGGTTGAAACTCTGCCGCTTCCGCCTCCGTATTCAACATATCCTGCACAGCCTTTTCCGACTAAGGCGACTCTGCTGTTTTTATTAAGCGGTAAAAAACCATCACTGTTTTTAAGCAGAACTACGCCTTCTGTTGCGGCAGCTTTTGATATTTTTCTTTGACTTTCACAGCCTGTCAAAATTTTTCCGTTTTCGCCCAAAGGGATGACGGGTAAATTGTTAATTCTATTCCATTTTTTCATAAAATTGCCTTTCAAGGTATAAATAAAAACTGACCATATATGCACTTATAGGGCATTCAGGCTGTCACCCAAATGCCCTATGACCTAATTCTGATTACTGATATACACGAACATAATCA
>JAKSQJ010000054.1 GCA_024404195.1 Clostridia bacterium
TCGGCGAAAAAGCCGTTGTTGTCATAGATAAAATTGACAGACCTATGGCAAGACCTCACGAGGTTGTTGACGAGGTTCTTGATTTGTTTATTGAACTCGGCGCCGATGATGACCAAATAGAATTCCCCGTTGTTTTTGCTTCCGCAAGGGACGGTTATGCTTCCTATTCTCCCGATACAAAGGGAACGGATATGAAGCCGTTATTTGAGGAAATAGTTAAGGAAATCACACCTCCCGAGGGCGATACCGAAGCTCCGCTTCAGCTTCTTTTCTCAAATATTGAGTATGACGATTATGTCGGAAGAATAGGTGTCGGCAGAGTTGTGCGCGGTCAAGTTAAAAAGGGTCAAACGGTTGCTCTTTGCCATAAGGACGGCACTTCTTCAAATGTTAAAATTGCCAATATCTATATGTATGAGGGCTTAAAGAGGGTTGAGGTAGAGCAGGCGAAAATGGGCGATATTGTTCAGGTTTCGGGTATTCAAAACCTTGAAATCGGCGAAACCGCCTGCGATGTTGATACCATTGAGCCGCTTCCCTTTGTAAAGATTGACGAGCCGACCCTTTCAATGAATTTTATGGTTAATAATTCGCCCTTTGCAGGAAAAGACGGTAAGTTTGTAACCTCAAGAAATTTAAGAGAGCGCCTTTTCAAAGAGGTTATGACAAATGTAAGCTTAAGGGTTGAAGAAACCGACAGCGCCGATACCTTTAAGGTTTCGGGCAGAGGCGAACTTCACCTTTCAATACTTATAGAAACAATGAGAAGACAGGGCTATGAATTTCAGGTTTCGCCCCCTGCCGTTATTTACAAAAAGGACGAGGACGGAAAGCTTTTAGAGCCGATGGAGCTTCTTATGATAGAGGTGCCCGAAGAATATGTCGGCGCCGTTATGGAGCGGCTTGGCTCCCGTCATGCCGAAATAAAGAATATGGGAACAAGAGAGGGCGGAACATCTCACCTTGAATTTGTTATCCCTGCCCGAGGACTTTTGGGTTACCGTTCTCAATTTATGACCGATACTAACGGTAACGGTATTATGAATCATATATTTAACGGCTATGAGCCGTATAAGGGCGATATTGAGCAGAGAAATACCGGCTCAATAATCGTTCACGAAACGGGCGAATCCACCGGTTACGGTCTATTTAATACCCAAAGCCGAGGAAGATTGTTTATAGGTCCGGGAACTCCGGTTTATGAGGGAATGATAGTCGGCGAAAACCCGAAAAACGAGGATATTGTTTGTAATGTCTGCAAGAAAAAGCAGATGACAAACACCCGTGCTTCCGGCTCCGATGAGGCGCTTCGTCTTGTTCCTCATTCGGTTTTGTCGCTTGAACAGTCGCTTGAATTTATCAAAGAGGACGAATTAGTGGAAATCACCCCGAATAATATCCGACTTCGCAAGAAAATTTTAGGTAAGGAAGCCCGAATGAAATTTGAGGCAAAGAACAAATAATGAGTTATACTATTCTTGATCTTGAATGGGACAGTGTGTTTTACAAGCCGAAAAACAGGTTTGTAAATCAAATATTGCAAATCGGTGCCGTAAAGCTTGACAGAAACTTTAAGGTTATTGATACCTTTGAGCGCACTATCCGCTCGGATATTGCCGATAAGGTTTCACAGCGGTTTATGGCACTTACGGGAATTACGACCGAAGATATGTTAAAGGGCGTTCCTCTCTCAACGGCGGTTCTTGAATATAATGCATGGATAGATGAGGATACCGTTACGATGACCTGGAGCAATTCCGACCTTTATACCGTTATGGATAACGAAAAAACTCTTATTAAGGGCATTAAATTCAATATTGATTATTACCTTGATTTGCAGTCGTATATCCAAAACGAAATGAAGCTTTTAGGTTATGAGATAAATTCTCAAATTGCCCTTTGCGATGCCGCCGAAAAGTTAGGTGTTACAACCGACGGTTACGAGCTTCACACCGCCAAGGACGACAGTATGTTATGTGCGGCGCTCCTTAAAAAGTTCTTTAATAAAAAGCGATTTTTCAGTATGGTGCAGGATACCTCGCAAAACAACTTTTTCAAGCGCCTTGCCTATAAACCAATTTATATTGACGATATTAACAGTAAATATATTGATAAAAATCAACTTGAATTTCTTTGTGATAAATGCGGAAGCGAAGCCAAGAGGGTTGAAGCATGGAAATACAGAAACCGCTGGTTTTTCTCGGTGTTTTACTGTGAAAAATGCGATAGAAAGTTCGCCGCCCGTATTTGTTTTAAGAAGGAATATGACAGTGTAGTTGTCAAGCGGAAAACCTTTGAATATAAAAAACCCACACCGAAAGAAAACAAAGAGGACAATAAATGATTTGCAGTATTTGTCCGAGAAAATGCGGTGCAAAAAGGACGGAAAGTGCCAATATCGGCGGTTTTTGCAAAGCTCCCGAAAATCCTAAAATTGCAAGAGCAGACCTGCATTTTTGGGAGGAGCCGTCAATAAGCGGAAAAAACGGCTCGGGAACGGTGTTTTTTTCGGGCTGTTCGCTTTCGTGTGTTTACTGTCAGAATTTTGAGGTAAGCAGGTCCAAAAAGGGCAGGGTTATAACGCCTTATGAACTCGCCGAAACATTTAAGATGTTGGAGCAAAAAGGCGCTCATAACATAAACCTTGTAACCCCCGACCACTATGTTTTGGCGATAAAAGAGGCGCTTTCAATATATAAGCCCGATATTCCGATAGTTTATAATTCAAGCGGCTATGTAACGGTAGAACAGCTTAAAGTTTTAGAGGGCTTAATTGATATTTTTCTTCTTGATTTTAAGTATATTGACCCTAAAAAAGCCGAGAAATATTCGGCGGCGGCAGATTATCCCGATGTTGTTCAAAAAGCCATTTGTTATGCTCTTAATTTGCAACCCGAGTGTGTTTTTGATGAAAACGGTATTATGCAAAAGGGCGTTATAATAAGGCATTTGCTTTTGCCTCTTGCCACAAATGATGCAATAAAGATTTTTGATATTGTCCGTCAAGAATATAAGGGCGCATATTTTAGTTTTATGGGACAGTATGTTCCTTTCGGAATGCTTGAAAACTGTCCCGAAATAAACAGAAAAGTAACCAAAAGAGAGTATGAAAAGGTATTAAATTATATTTTGGAAAGCGGTTTTGAAAACTGTTATTTCCAAGACCTTTCAAGCGCCGATAAATCATATATTCCGAAATTTGAGTTTTAGTAAT
>JAKSQJ010000055.1 GCA_024404195.1 Clostridia bacterium
AAACGAGTGTCCACATCCAATACTCAGATTGGTTATGAACACTCAAACTGGTGCGGGTAACAGGACTTGAACCTGCATGCTTTCGCACATGAACCTGAATCATGCGTGTCTGCCAATTCCACCATACCCGCATATTTGATTTACAATGGCTATTATATTATTTTTTCGGCAAAATGTCAAATGAAAAGTTAAGAATTATAAATATTGAAAATATGCTCCAAATATTGTATTATACTAAATGTAACAAGGAATATAAATTAAAGGTGTGATTATTTTGAATATTGCAATAATAACGGGCGCTTCGTCGGGGCTCGGAAAAGAGTATGTAAAAGCGGTTTTTGAGAGCGAAAAAGGGTTGGACGAGATATGGATTATCGCCCGTAGAGCCGATAGGTTAGAGGAAATCGCAAAGGAAATTTCACCTAAAATAATACCGCTTCCTTTTGATATTACCGCCGAAGATTTTGCCGAGAATTTCTCTCGGATTTTAGCTGAAAAGAAGCCCGATGTCAAGTTGCTTATCAACAATGCCGGCTTTGGTAAATTAGGACTTTTTACCGATATTTCTCTTGAAAACAACCGGGGAATGGTAAAGCTTAACTGCGAGGCGTTTACGGCGGTTGCTTATCTTACTTTGCCCTATATGAAAGAAAATTCCCGAATAATAAACACCTGCTCCATTGCTTCTTTTGCTCCCAATACGAGAATGACGGTGTATAGCTCCACAAAGGCGTATGTTATGAGCTTTTCAAAGGGACTTCGTGCCGAGCTTAAACCCCGAAAAATCGGTGTTTTGGCGGTGTGTCCCGGCCCTATGGATACGGAGTTTTTGCCGGTTGCGGATATAACAGAGGGTGCAAGTAAAACCTTTGACGGTCTGCCGAGAGTATCGCCCCGAAAAATTGCCGAAAAATCCCTTAAAGCTTCGGCAAAGGGCAGGGGAGTTTATACGGATAGATTTATCTATAAATTTTACCGTTTTGTCGCCAAAATATTACCAACCGATTTAGTGATGAAATTTTGCGGTGCATAGTTGACTTTTAGCGTTTTATAAATTATAATTTGTATAGAAAATATCGTTTGCTTCGGAGGTGAAACTATGAAAAAAACGGCTTTGCGTTTTGTTTGTGCCGTTCTTTCTCTTTTTATTGTTTTCGGAACGGTTTTTTCCTTTAACGGTCTTGCCTTAATCAAAAAAGGTCCCGATATTGATGTCATAGTTTCGGATGCCAACGAGGACGGTGTCGTAACCGTTGATATCGCATTTACGAAAAATCCCGGCATAGGCGCTTTAACCTTTACGCTTCTTTATGATAATACCTGTTTTTCAACCGTTCAAAAGGGTAAAACGACTTATACCTATTTACCGAGATATTTTTATTCGGTTGTTGATACAAATGTTAAAAAATATCTTATTGTAGACCATCCTACCGACGGATATGTAAGTATTGTTTGGAGCCCTGAGGGCAGTGCCGACCTTTATACCGGAACGGGTGTTGTTTTCAGATTTACTTTCAAAATTGACCGTCAGATTAACGGTAAGCATCCGTTTGAAATAGGCAATATCAACCCGAAATTAAGGGGTAAAGATTTATCGGGATGCTTCTCCGATTTTGAACATAACACCTTCCAGCCGAACGCCAATAACGATAGTTTTATAATCGGCGGTGTCAATACTATTCCCGACAGTTATCCATGGCTTGATAAACCCGAGAAAAAAGAAGAGGGCGACGATCCTGTCCCGCCTGAACATACCCATAATTATAAACTGCACAAAAAGATAAATCCGTCCTGCGATGCCGGCGGATATTCAATTTTTGAATGTGAATGCGGCAATAAGGAAACAAGGAATAAGACCGCCGCATTAGGGCATAGTTTTACTGATTATTGGACGGTTGACCGAGCTGCGACTGATTCGGTTGCAATGAAAATTTCAAAGCATTGTATCAGATGCAACGCCTCAAAGGATGTCTATTATTATACCGAAGAAAAAGCGAAAAAGCTCGGTATAAAAAATGTTGTCGGAACAAAGGTTTACGAAAATAAAGATAACGGAATTGTCAGCAAGACAAATAACTCCGATGATGCTAATAGTGATGAGGTAATAGAAAATACCGTTGATTCCGAAAAGATAAAAAGCGCCGAAGAACTGATTAGTGCGGTTGAGGAAAAAGAGGAAGGAAAGACCCCTACGGGCAAGGTTAAAAAGACCTTTAATTTCTTCCAGAAGTTATATTATTACCTAATCGGAACTAAATCAAAGCCCGGAATATTGCGAATAATTATCAGGTCAATTATTAAATTTTTCAAATAAAAAGTATAAAAAAGACAAAAACCGACGGTTTGGGCGCTCTTATTTAGGGATAAACAGCCTGAAAATGTGTTTTTTTGCGAATAACTGCTTCAAAAATTGCCGACATACGTCAGTAT
>JAKSQJ010000056.1 GCA_024404195.1 Clostridia bacterium
TTCAACCCGATATTTCCCACGCAGGCGGAATTATGGAGCTTAAAAAGATAGCCGCCGTTGCCGAAAGTTATTACATACCTTTTGCACCGCATAATCCGTCGGGTCCCGTTGCAAATGCCGCAACTTTACAGCTTGCCGCTTGCTGTCCTAACTTTAATATCCTTGAAATTATGTATAGCGATGTAGAGTGGCGAAAAGATGTTACAAACGAAAAGTTAGAGTATAAGGACGGATATATAACTATTCCCGATAAGCCGGGTCTCGGTATTGAAATAAACGAGGAGGAATGCTTAAAGCATCCTTATTCCGTTCATACATTAAGGCATTATACGGGTGCGCTTACCGATATTCGCCCCGCAAAAACCGAGTTTTATTTTTAAGGGGGCAAAAAAATGAAAACAGCACTTGTTACCGGCGCCTGCACGAATACGGGCGTAGATATTGTAAATAAGTTTTTGGAAGAGGGTTATACCGTTGTTTTCACCGGCAGAGATATAAAAAAGGTTGTATCGGCCGAAGAAAAATATAAAGAGAAATTCCCCGACTGCAAGATTTTAGGTTATGCTCTTAATTCTGTAACGGATGAAAATACCGTTGACGAAGAAGGCGTTAAAAATCTTTTTGACGATTTGGATAAAAAGGGGATTTTCGTTGATACGGTAGTATTGAATGCCGCCGACCAGGGACTTAATATGAAAATCTTTGAAAACCCTTTAAGCGATTTTTTAAGGGTTATTAACACAAATGTTATTTGGAATTACTCTATATGCGAGTGTGCCGCAAAGAGAATGAAAGAAAACGGCGGCGGAAATATCGTGTTTATAAATTCAAATACGGCTTACAGAGTAATACCCGACAGAATTGCCTATTCAACCTCAAAGGGAGCGCAACTCGGTATGATGAGGGCACTTGCATTTGACCTTGGCAAATATAATATCCGTGTCAATGCGGTATTGCCCGGAATGATAAGAACAGACCGCTGGATTAAAAACCCCGATTTTTATAAGAATGTTCCGTCAAAATATACACCTATCGGTGATGTTGCGGACGGAACGGATGTCGCCGATGCCGTTTGGTATTTTGCGGCACACGCCAGAAACACAACCGGTGCCGAACTTGTCGTTGACGGCGGTAATACAATCCAACTTTATCCGATTATTCCGAAAGATAAAGGGGAAGAATAATGCTTTTATATTTTATAAGGCACGGCGACCCGATTTATGAGCCGGACAGCTTAACACCTTTGGGAGAGGAACAGGCAAAAGCGCTTGTCAACCGTTTGGGTGATGTAAAATTTGACAGGGTTTTCGTGTCTTCTTCAAACAGGGCAATACAAACGGCAATTCCTACCTGCGAAAAGCAAAATAAAGAGTATGAAATCCTTGATTGGTGTAACGAAAAATATTCCGCCGAGGAGCTTATGGATTATAACAGTCAGGGCAAAAGATACTTTATGAAGGATTGCGATAATTACAGAAGATTATTCGCATCAAAAGAAATTGAAAAGTTGGGGTTTGATTGGTATAATCATCCCGCCTTTAAGGATAAGAAATGCAAAAGCGGAATTAAACGCATATCTCTGAAAACCGATGAGTTTTTGGAAGATTTAGGGTATTTTCACGATAGGGAAAACCGTTGCTTTATACCGAAAAAACCGAATGACGATATTGTTGCTCTTTTTGCTCACGAGGGTTTCGGAAGCGCATTTTTAAGCAATATTCTTGATATTCCTTATCCGATGTTTTGCACAAGGTTCAGTATGTGCCACAGCGGTATAACCGTTGTTGCCTTTGATAATTGCGATGAGGCATTTTTGCCGAAAATACTTACTTATTCAAACGATTCACATATAAAAGCGGTGGGTATTAAAACAAGATGGCCCTTTGGTATTGAGATATAGCGAATAATATTATAAAATAAAACATCGGATTTATTGTTTAATAAAAAATTGTTTTGGAGGCATATATTATGAATTCAGTCCGATACAGTTATGAACAGTTAAAAACATTTTGCTGTGATGCTTTTTTGAAGTTCGGTTTTTCGTCTGCCGAAGC
>JAKSQJ010000057.1 GCA_024404195.1 Clostridia bacterium
TGATAAAATAGTTGAAAACGATAAGTTTATTGTTGATTATGTCAGAGTTTTTGACAGTGTTAAATAGCGGTGAATCAAAATAAATATGAAGGTTACATTTTTAGGACAAGCGGGACTGCTTTTTGAAAACGAAAAAGTATGTATTATGATAGACCCTTATTTTTCGGATAATGTAAAAAATTTTGAGCCGAAAAATTACAGGCGAAAAGAATTAGATGCATCGTTTTTGAAAATAAAGCCCGATGTTATGATTTTTACTCACAATCATTTAGACCACTATGACCCCGTTACCGTTCCGTATTATATAAATAAGGAAAGCTGCGTTACGGTGCTTTCTCCGAAATCGGTATGGGACGAGGTGCGGACTATCGGCGGAAACAATAATTTTGTTCTTTTTAACAGAGGAACATCTTGGACATATTTTGATGTAAAATTTACCGCCGTTAAAGCCGAGCATAGTGACATAACACCTATCGGAGTAATAATTGATGACGGAAAAAGAAAGTATTATGTTACGGGAGATACTCTTTATAACGAGGAAATATTTAAGGATATCCCGAAGGATATTTATGCTTTGTTTTTGCCGATTAACGGTGTCGGAAACAATATGAATATGGCCGATGCTGAAAGATTTGCCGAAAGGGTGAATGCAAAATATACCGTTCCCATTCATTTCGGTATGTTTGACGAAATAAACCCCGAAGATTTTTCCTGCGATAGCAAGGTAATACCGAAAATTTATAAGGAGATAGAATTATGAAAGTAACAGATGTTAAATGTTTTACGGTTGACTGTTTCAGAACAAACTGGGTATTTGTAAAGGTTTATACCGACGAAGGAATAGACGGTGTCGGCGAGGCAACTCTTGAATACAAAGAAAAAGCGCTTTTAGGTGCGGTAGAGCATATAAAAGAGTATCTTGTCGGCAAAAATCCCTTAAATATTGAAAAGCATTTTCACGATATTTACAGAGATGCCTATTGGCGAGGCGGTGCAGTGCTTATGTCGGCACTTTCCGCCGTTGAAATGGCACTTTGGGATATTTTGGGCAAACACCTAAATGTTCCCGTTTATCAGCTTTTGGGCGGTAAGGTAAACGATAAAGTCCGCATTTATGTAAACGGTTGGTTTGCAGGAGCAAAGGAGCCCGAGGAATTCGGAGAAAAAGCAAAAATCGCTGTTAAGCGTGGCGTTACCGCAATGAAGTGGGACCCGTTCGGCAAATCTTATTTAGATATTTCAAATGCCGATTTGGATAAGGCGCTTCGCTGTGTGGGAGCCGTGCGTGATGCCGTAGGAGATAAGGTTGATTTGCTTATTGAGGGACACGGAAGATTTAATGTTCCGACGGGTATAAAAATTGCAAAAGAACTTGAACAGTTTAAGCCGATGTGGTTTGAGGAGCCGACTCCGCCCGATAATCTTGAAGCATTAAAGGCAGTAAGGGATAAATCCCCCGTTGCTATTTCGGCAGGCGAACGGCTTTATACGCTTAAATCATATAAGGATTTGTTTGAAATGCGTGCCGCCGACTATATTCAACCCGATATTTCCCACGCAGGCGGAATTATGGAGCTTAAAAAGATAGCCGC
>JAKSQJ010000006.1 GCA_024404195.1 Clostridia bacterium
GATATGCACGGCGACATAGAGCGTTTATACGATAAAGAGTTCAGAAAATTAAAAAAGGGCGATACCCTTATCGTTTGCGGTGACTTCGGTTATGTTTTTGACGGAGGCAAGCTTGAAAAGAAATTTATCAAGTTTTTCGCAACAAGAAAATTCGTTACCGCCTTTGTTGAGGGCACCCACGATAATTTGGATAAAATCGGCCGCAGCCGTGTTACCGTTTGGAAGGGCGGAAAGGTCCACCGAATTGAGGGAAATCTTTTACACCTTATGAGAGGTCAGATATTTAATATAGAGGGCAACACCTTCTTCACCTTCGGCGGAGGAGAAAGCATTGATAAGGATATGCGTGTTGCAAAGGGACTTTGGTGGCGAGAAGAAGAGCCGACACCGCTTCAAATGGCGGACGGAGCAAGACGCCTTGACGAAGAAAACTGCAAGGTTGATTATATTATCACCCATGAGCCACCCTCACTTGTTAAGAGCGCAATGCTTCTTAAAAAGGGAAATATTGACAGGGTAAACAAACTAAACGGATATTTTGAAGAGCTTTGCCGTTCGCTTGACTTTAAGCAATGGTTTTTCGGCTCCTTGCACGAGGACAAACAAATAACACCCCGACACACCTGCGTTTTCACAAAACTTATCCCGATAGATAAAAACAAATAAAACTAAATAAAGGCATAAAAAATCACCCTTCGGAGTTTAATTTCTCCAAAGGGTGATTTTTTTCACATTACTGTTCTTCTTCAGGTTGCGGTTTTTCGGTATCATCAAAAATATCGGCAACGGTTACATTGACCTTTGTTACGGCGATACCCGTGCTTGTTTGAACCTCATTTTTAACCTTTTCCTGAATTGCGCTTACGGTTTCGCGAAGCTTTGCCGACTTATTGAGCACAACATAAATATCATAGCTTAATGTTCCGCCGTTTGTTTGAACCTTTATTGCCTTAAAAGCATTAAGGCTCTTTATGGCGCCCTTAATATCAACGGTTTTCTTTGCCAAATCGGCAACACCGGCAACTTCACGGGTGGCAATTTCTGCCATTTTTTCAAGAACATCATCGCTGACGGAAAGTTCGGTTTTATTTTCTAACATATTATAAGTCCTCCGAATCCTTTTTTTATATTGTAACACAATTTTTCAAAAAAACAACTATTTTACCGCAACAATTTTAATGTTTGCAAGATTTATCCCCGTTTGAGTTGTTACAATATCCTGAATTTGCATAGTTTGAGCGGTTGTAAGCCCTTCGGATTTAACAACGATATTTGCATCGGTTGCGGTCAAAATCGCAACCGATTTCTTAAACCCCTTTGAGCTTAACATCGTTTCAATATTATTGCATTTTTCCATATTCGTTGCAATCATTTTAACGGTATCAGTAACGGTTTTCTTTTCTTCGTCGGTCAGTTTATCGGTATCAAGAAGCTCTTTTACCTTATTTTCGGCATCGGAATATACCTTTTGTCTTGACTGCTTCGCTTCGCTGAAATAATCGGACGGCTCGGTTGCCTTTGAGCTTGTTGCGACCGCTTTTGATTTATTACTGCTTACATAGGTTGCCTCGCCTAAATACTTTTGGGTTGAAGAAAACTTGACATTTAAGAAAATCGCCCCTGCAAGTGCCGCCACCATCAAAACCGCAATAAGCTGACCCTTTCCTAAAACCTTACCCTTACTCATAATTATCACCTTTTTCTTAAAATATAAAATTATTTATTTACCGCTTTCGGTTATGTATATTCTTTTGGCGGTTATATCAAGCGCCGCCATTACCGCCGATTTGATTTCTTCGGAAAACGCACTGTCGCCGCCACCCTTACATACTATCGCAACTCCCCTTATTTCAGGCATATTTTCGGTTACAATAAGCGCTTTTTCTTCCCCCGAGGAACCCTTTACCGTTATATGATTTGATTCTTTTCGGCTGCTTTGCTGGGTCGTTTTTTCGCTGTCGGTCATATTTGTATCGTCAAGAGTATCATCGGCATAGGAATAGCGAACACCGTTTTTAAGGGTTACAATAACGGTTGCGTTTCTGTCCCCCGTTATGCCCTTTACTATTGAAAAAACCTTTTTTTCAATAGTTTCTTCATACTCCTTCTGATTAAATTCTCCGCCGCTTTTTGTTTCACCTTTACCGCCTATAAAAGAAGAACATCCGATTAAAAGTATTCCCGCAAGTCCGATTATCAGCAAAACCTTCGGATTTTTTAATTTTTCGGGTAAATTTTTCGCCCTATCCCTATCCAATAATTTCCACATCGTAAGCTTCACTGTTACCTATTACCGACAGAATTTTTTCCTCTTGGTCGGAAGAATATATTTCTACCTTAGTAATAGTTATGCCTCCTTCTTTGGTTTTATCAGTAAAAATGATTATTTTTTCATAATTTATTTTGTTATCTTTAAGCGCCTTCTCAAAAACCGCCTTAACGGTGGCTTCGGAATTATTGAAGGTATCAACCTTTTCTTTCGTATCAAAACCGAAATTTATGCCGAAACTTACGGTAAAAAGTCCCAAAAAAGCGGTAATAACGGTCAAAACGATAATATACTTAACCGATTTTGAAAGTTTGCCCGACGGAATTATCATATATATTCCGCCTACTGCGGCGCAAACCGAACAAAAGGATATAATAAACGATGATAATGTTTTCATACTCCACCTGCCGAAAGTCCCACCGCAACGGAAAAAATAAATATTCCGCTTGAAAACAAAACGAATGAAAATACGACCGAAAGCAGAGAATTAAGCGCACAAAGAAGCTCGCAAACCGCATCGTTTCCAAAGGATTTTGCAATAACTGACGGCACAAAAACCGCCGATTTAAGAAGCAAAATTTCTATAATTACAGGAAGACACATAAGAGCGATTATCAAAATTCCGTAAACACCGACAGAGGATTTAATAAGCGACATTGAAGAATAAATCATATTTGTTGCATCACTTAGCGCTCCGCCCCCGATAGGCACAAAGCTTCCGACTATAAATTTCGTTGTTTTAATACTTAATGTATCGGCGGCGGAGTTTACCGAAGTTTGTAAGCCCATTATTCCGACAAAGACGGTAAAAATCAAGGAAAGCAAAAAGACGGTCACCCGTTTTAACATCTTCCCTATCTCGCCGACAAAGGAAAAGGGCGTTATTGAAGAAACCATACTGACCGCTAAAAATCCGCCGAGCAGGGGTGTTAAAAACTCACTTGAAAAGAGCAAAATGCCCTGCGCCAAAAGGGTTAAGTTTGCCCCTGCGGATATGCTTGTAAGCGCCTTTCCCGAAGAAAAAAGCGCCGCCGAAAAGACGGGAACAAACAAAAGCATCATTTTGCTTATATTCTTTATCGTCTCAAAAACCGATGTGATAAGTCCCCAAATATCCGACGAAACAATTAAGGAAACTGCCAAAACCGCAACTAAAACGAGGGTTTTATTGACAGAGCTTTTTATATCAAGTGTTCCTGCGGCGCCAACAATAAAAATGACCGAAACAAGAGAAAAAAACACCTTTACCGCCGTAACGGATTTTGACTTAACGATACTTAAAATTTCGTCAAATATGCTCTTTGCGGTTACCTTGTTTACCCAGTCATAATCCTTTATATCAATGCCGTTTTTTACTATATAATCATTCTTGTTTTGCTCTAAAAAGCGGTTAAATTCTTCCGTTTGAATTATAGAATACCCGTTTTGGTATTCCTCCTTTGTATCGGCAAAGGCAGTTACCGAAAGCAAAAAACAAAAGAGCAAAACAAATAATAAAAATACGATTTTTTTCATAAATCCATAAAACCTATCGCGGTCTGCAAAATTGAGGTTATAAGCGGAATGCTGAGCACTAATATAGCGCATTTCCCCGCAAGTTCAACCTTTCCTGCAAGGGCAGTTTGTCCGAAATCCCTGCAGGTATCGCCCGAAAACTCGGCAAGATAAGAAATAGCAACTGCCTTTAAAATGACCGAAAAACCATAACCGTTTCCGCTTGATTTTTTATATATGTCGGCAAGGGCTTTAAGGGTAGGAAAGATTTGCGCCGTTATTACCGTTATTAAACATAAGGATACCGCAAGTGAAAAAAGAAACGCATACTCGCTTTTATAGTTTTTAAGAATTAACACTATAGAAACCGAAACCAATGCAACAAGCGAAATTTTAAATACCTCTGCCGTCATAGTCCGAAAAGTCCTTTTATTTCGCCAAAGAGCTCGGCTATTGATTTAACTATCATTAAAAGCACAACGACAAGACCCGCAAGGGTTGTAAGCATCGCTTGTTCCTCCCTGCCGAAGCGGACTAAAAGCAGGTTTAGGACCGTTACGATTATTCCGATTGCCGCTATCTTGAATATAAAATCAACATTCATTTTCTTTTCACCTATATTATAAGTAATGCCGCCGCTATTCCGCCGCTTATCCCCAATGTTTGCCAAACCTTTTTGTCAGCAGTATATTTCTTTTCGTATTCGTCGCATATTTTCTTAAAAATTCCTTTATAAACCTCTATTTTTTCGCATTCGCCTAAAGTATCTGCCGTTCCCAAAATCGCTATCATTTTATTAAGGATTTGGAGATTTTTTCTGTCAATATATTTTTCGGAAATTTGGAATTTCTTGTTTTTTAGCGAAATTTTTTCATTATTAAATGTCCGTTTAAGTATCGGGAAAAGCTCCCCCGAGCATAACCTTATTTCGCTTTGAAGCTTATCAAGATTTAAAACGATTTCCCTTAAAAAATCCCGTTTTACCTTGATTTCATAGGATTTATAAAACCCGAAGCCCCAGCAGGAAACAACCAAAAGCAGTCCGCCGATTATCTTAAAAATCATAATCATTTTTAAGCACTTCCAAATCTATTTTTTGAGGGTTTTCCCCTATATTTTCCGATAACAAAAAAATGTTTTTAATCCCGCCCGAAGCAATAAGCTCTTTAACGGTTTTTCGCCTTTTAATGTCTCCGATTTTGCCTATATGAGCGGTTGTAACTATTTGAGCTCCGGCATTAAAACTGTCGCTTACCGATTTAAGTTCCTCATAGCTTCCTATCTCGTCAAAGGCGATAATCTGCGGAAACATTGTCCGAAGTGCCATTCTGATTCCAAGCGGCTTATCCGCAATAATATATGTATCGGTATTTTCGCCTAAATCGTAAGGTGAAACGCCGTAACACGAGGCGGAAATTTCGCCCCTTTGGTCAATAAGCGCCACCCTTTTTCCGCTTTTTGAGAGTGTTCGGACGGTGTCACGAAGAAGTGTTGTTTTGCCGCTTCCGGGCGGCCCTAAAATCAAAATACCGCCTGATAAATAACCGTCGGTTATTTTGTTTGCGCAACCTATAAACTGCCTTGCAATTCGCAAGTTTATTCCCGAAACATCGTATATCATTCCTTTTTCGGAAAATGTTCCGCAAATTCCCGCCCTGCAACCATTTTCCATACGGATAAAGCCCTCTTTTATTTCGTCCAAATGGGCCTCTCCCGACTGGTTCTTTAGAAGCATAAAGGTTTCGTCAGTTTCGCTTTTTGTGCAGATATATGCCCCGTTATTTTCGGTTGAAGTTTGTCCGTTTTTAAGCAAAAAAATTGTTCTTCCGCCGATAGTTACCGCCAACGGCAAATTACTGCGAAGCCGAATTTCCTGAATATCGCTTAGTATATTTTCGGGCAAAAATTCAATTACTCTTTTAATATTTAAGGGTAAATATCTTAAAATGTTTTTTACAGCGTCATTCATTTTTTAAGCCCTTCCTTTGCTTAATACTATGAACGGTTTGTCCCGAATAGAACACGAAGTTTTAAGTAGGGGCGAACAGTGTTCGCCCGTTCGGATAGCAGACGGCAGACAACGGACAACGGATAAATCCCCTCCGACAAAATCGGAGATTTTGCCACCTCCCCTTTATCAAAGGGGCGGCTTTAATATGAAACTTGACTTAAAAGGGGGTCTTTTCGGCAACTGCTCTAAGTCAAATTTCCTCTGCCTGCCTCCCTCGTGAACGAGGGAGGGGGACCACGCAAGTGGTGGAGGGTGCCTGCCCTACGGTTGCCGTTTGGTTTGTATAAAACGAAACGGGACGATGTGGTCGCCGTCCCCTACAGTTGCCGTTGAATTTACCAAAAGAATAAATATCCTAATATTTATGCAAAAAATGTTGACATATCTATTATTATATGTTATACTATGCAATATTATGCATAATATTCATATTTTATGCATACTGAAACAGTAAAAAGAGGTTAAACTATGAAAAGGGTTTTTATTGACGGAAGCGCCGGAACAACGGGTCTTAGAATTAAGGAACGGTTATCGGCAAGAAACGATTTAGAGCTTTTGATTTTACCCGAAGAACTGCGAAAGGACGAAAATGCCCGAAAGGACTGCTTAAACAGTGCGGACATTTCCATTCTTTGTCTGCCCGACGAGGCGGCAAGACAGGCGGTTTCGCTCGTAATCAACAAAAACTCCGTTATCATTGACACCTCAACGGCTCACCGAACAAATGAAGATTTTACCTACGGCTTTCCCGAAATTGCCGGTTTAAGAGAAAAAATAGGGGCATCAAAAAGGATAGCAAATCCGGGTTGCCACGCAAGCGGTTTTATCTCCCTTGTTGCTCCGCTTACCGAAAACGGCATAATAAAACCCGACGCCCTGCTTCAAAGTTTTTCTCTAACGGGATATTCGGGCGGCGGTAAAAAGATGATTGCCGAATATGAGCAAGAAAACAGAGATAAACTTTTTGAGGCGCCGAGAATGTATGGACTGAACCAAAACCACAAGCATCTTCCCGAAATGCAAAAGGTTTGCGGCCTTGAAAACGCCCCTGCTTTTTGTCCTATCGTTGCTCCATATTATTCGGGTATGGAAGTTACGGTCCCCCTCTTTAAGAGCGAAATAAAGGGCAACATTGACGATATTAAAGCCATCTATAAAGAGTATTATAAAAGCGGTTTGATTCATTTTAACGATACGGACGGTAATTTCCTTTCGGCCTGCGAATTTTCGGGATACGATGATATGGAAATAACGGTTTGCGGAAACGATGAGCGGATTTTGCTTGTATCAAGATTTGATAATTTAGGCAAAGGCGCATCGGGAAGTGCCATTCAAAATTTGAATGTTGTTTTGGGACTTAATGAAGATTACGGACTTAACCTTAAAAACGGAGGAAAATAATTATGAAAACAGTATCGGGCGGTATTTGTGCCGCAAAGGGATTTAAGGCAAACGGTATTCACTGCGGTGTCCGAAAGAATAAACTCAAAAAGGATTTATCCTTAATTTACAGTGAAAAAACCGCTTCCTGCGCCGCCGTATATACAACCAATCTTGTTTACGGCGCACCGATAACGGTTACAAGGAAGCATCTTGAAAACGGTAAGGCACAAGCCGTCATCTGCAACAGCGGTATCGCAAACACCTGTTGCGTTGGCGGAGTTGAGGTTGCCGAAAGAATATCAAAGGGTATTGCAGAAAAATTAGGCATTGACAAAAACGATATAGTTATTTCCTCAACCGGTGTTATCGGTCAACCGCTTGACCCGACACCCATTGAAAACGGGTTTGACGAGTTAATCAGAGGTTTAAGCGAAAACGGCAGTGATGACGCCGCCGCGGGAATAATGACCACCGACACGGTTAAAAAAGAAATTGCTTTTGAGTTTAATATAGGCGGTAAAACCTGCCATATCGGCGGAATTGCCAAGGGAAGCGGAATGATTCATCCTAATATGGCTACCATGCTTGTTTTTATTACGAGCGATGTTGCTATTTCCCCTGCCCTTTTGCAAAAAGCACTTTCAAGCGATATTAAAAATACCTTTAATATGTTAAGTATTGACGGCGATACCTCAACCAACGATATGGTAACCGTTCTTTGTAACGGTATGGCGGAAAATCCCGAAATAACCGAAGAAAATGAGGATTTTGCTGCCTTTATGAAGGCGCTTAACAGCGTTAATGTTTATCTTTCCAAAAAAATCGTTGCCGACGGCGAGGGCGCTACCAAAATGCTTGAATGTGTAGTAACCGGCGCTAAAACCGACAAGGACGCAAAGCTTGTTGCAAAGAGCGTTGTTTGTTCAAATCTTCTAAAATCGGCTATGTTCGGAGCCGACGCCAACTGGGGCAGAGTTTTATGCGCTATCGGTTACAGTAAAGCCGATGTTGATGTCAAAAAAATAGATGTTGCGTTTGAAAGCAAGGCAGGAAAAGTAGAGGTTTGCAAAAACGGAATGGGAATTGATTTTTCCGAAGAAATTGCAAAATCCATTTTGCTTGAAAGCGAAATAGATATTCTCATAGACCTTAATGACGGAGAATTTTCTTCAACCGCCTGGGGTTGCGACCTTACATACGATTATGTAAAAATAAACGGTGATTACCGCACATAAAGAGGGTATAAAAAATGGATTTATCAAATAATCAAAGAGCCGAAGTTTTAACAAAGGCACTTCCTTATATTAAAAGATATACAGGAAAAACCGTTGTTATCAAATACGGCGGAAATGCCATGATTAACGACACATTAAAGCAACAGGTTATGGAGGATATTGTCCTTTTATGGCTTATCGGCATTAAGATAGTTTTAGTCCATGGCGGAGGCCCCGAAATAAGTGATACCATGAAAAAAATGGGCAAGGAAACCTCCTTTGTTGACGGACTTAGGGTAACCGACGCCGAAACTATGGATATAGTTCAGATGGTCCTTGCCGGAAAGGTCAACAAAACGCTTGTAAATCTTCTTGAAACAAATGGCGGAAATGCCATAGGTCTTTCGGGTATGGACGGCAGAATGATAGAATCAACCTTCAAAAAGAAAGACCTCGGTTTTGTCGGTGAAATCACGAAAATAAACCCAAAGCCCATTGAAGATTTGCTTGAAATGAACTATATTCCCGTTATTTCAACGATAGGTTGCGATAAGGACGGCAACTCATATAATATAAACGGTGATACCGCCGCCGCTCATATTGCCGGCGCTTTGGGGGCAGAATGTCTTATCATGATGACCGATATTGACGGCATTTTAGAGGATAAGGACGACCCGACGACCCTAATTCACGAAATTACGGTAAACGAAGCCGAAGCGCTTTACAGTAAAGGCATTATTACAAGCGGTATGATTCCTAAGGTTGATTGTTGCGTAAATGCGGTTAAAAGCGGCGTTAAGAATGTTGTTATTTTGGACGGAAGAATCCCCCATTCAATTCTTATGGAGCTTTTAACAAACGAGGGTGCAGGAACCTTATTTAAGGAGAAATAATTATGAATATCACTGAACTTGATTCAAAATATATCGCAAAAACCTACAACCGTTTCCCTTTGGAGTTTGTTAAGGGCAAGGGCTCTGTTCTTACCGATACAGACGGAAAAGATTATATTGATATGGGAAGCGGTATAGGAGTTAATATCTTCGGTATAGGTGATGACGGCTGGAAAAATGCCGTATTAGAGCAATTAGATAAGCTTCAACATACCTCTAATCTTTACTATACCGAGCCCTGCGTAATGCTTGCCGAAAAGTTATGCCAAAAAACGGGATTTAAGAAGGTTTTCTTTTCTAACTCCGGCGCCGAGGCAAACGAATGCGCCATAAAGGTTGCAAGAAAATATGCCGCCGAGAATAAGGGCGAGGATTGCTACACTATTGTTACGATAAAAAACAGTTTTCACGGCAGAACGCTTACAACCCTTGCCGCAAGCGGTCAGGAGCATTACCACGAGCTTTATAAACCCCTTACAGACGGTTTTGTTTCGGTTGAGGCGGAAAACAAAGATGAGCTTATAAATTTAAGCAAAACAACAAAAATCGCCGCCGTTTTAGCCGAATGTATTCAAGGCGAGGGCGGAGTTATTTCGCTTTCAAAGGAATATTTAAAATTTTTGCGTGAATGGACCGAAAAAAATGATGTTCTTTTAATAATAGACGAGGTTCAAACGGGAAACGGCAGAACGGGCAAGCTTTATTCATATATGAATTACGGTTTCACGCCCGATATCGTTTCAACCGCCAAGGGTTTAGGCGGAGGGCTTCCTATCGGAGCTACCCTTTTATCCGAAAAGGTTAAGGATGTTTTCGGCTTCGGTGACCACGGCTCAACCTTCGGAGGAAATCCGATAAGCTGTGCCGCAGCAAACTATGTTATTGATAAGTTAGACGACAATTTTCTCAAAAATGTCAGCGAAAAAGCAAAGATTTTAACAGATGTTTTTAAAAGTTGCGAGGATATAGCGGAAATAAGCGGTATGGGACTGATGATTGGTCTTAAACCGAAATCAAAAACCGCAGGCGAGGTTGTAAACGAATGTATCAAAAACGGTGTGCTTTGTCTTACTGCAAAGGATAAAGTTCGTCTGCTTCCGCCGCTTAATACTCCAAACGAACTGCTTAAAAAAGCAGCCGAAATTATCGTAAACGCTTGTAAAGGAGAATAATTATGAATTTAACGGGCAAAAATTTTCTAAAACTTCTTGACTTTTCGGGTGAAGAAATTGAATACTTGGTTGATTATGCCGCTATGCTTAAAGAGCAAAAGAAAACCGGCATTGAGCATAAGCTTTGCAAGGGCAAAAATATCGCTTTAATCTTTGAAAAAACAAGCACAAGAACCCGTTGCGCCTTTGAGGTTGCCGCTTATGACCTCGGAATGAATGTAACCTACCTTGACCCTTCCGCTTCGCAGATAGGCAACAAGGAGAGCATTGCCGATACCGCAAGGGTTTTAGGAAGAATGTATGACGGTATTGAATACCGTGGCTTTGAGCAGGAAAGGGTTGAAATTTTAGCCGAAAGTGCCGGTGTTCCGGTTTGGAACGGACTTACAAACGAATCCCACCCGACACAAATTCTCGCCGACTTTTTAACCATAAAGGAGCATTTCGGAACACTTACAGGCAAAAAGCTTGTATTTATGGGTGATTCCCGTTACAATATGGGCAATTCTTTAATGGTCGGCTGCGCTAAAATGGGTATGCATTTTGTTGCCTGCGCTCCGAAAAAATACTTCCCCTCAAACGAGCTTGTTGATAAATGTAAGGAAATCGCAAAGCAAACGGGAGCGGTTTTGGAGTTTATTGAAGACCCGATGACGGCAACTAAAAACGCCGATGTTATTTATACCGATGTTTGGGTTTCAATGGGTGAGCCCGAAAGCGTTTGGGAGGAAAGAATTAAGGACCTTACTCCCTATCAGGTAAACGATAAGTTAATGGAAAATGCCGGAGAAAAATGCGTGTTTATGCATTGTCTTCCTGCTTTCCATGACCTTAATACGGTTATAGGAAGAAAAATTCACGAAAAATACGGTATTACCTCAATGGAGGTTACCGACAGCGTTTTTGAAAGCAAAGCATCAATAGTATTTAAGGAAGCCGAAAACCGTATGCACACCATTAAAGCAGTAATGGCGGCAACACTTTAGAATTTAGAATTTAGAATTAACGGTTTATGAAATGAAGAGCGATATAAAAATGCGGGCGAACTGTGTTCGCCCGCATTTTTAATTCTACTCTCTTAATTCTACACTCTTAATTCTCAATATTTCGGCAGTTTATTAAGCGCAACTCGCAAAAGTGACATAACGATAACGGCGATAACGGTATTCGGAAGCATATAAAGTCCGTTATAAACAAGGGAAAATATCACCGCATTTGAGGTTTCAAAGCCGATTGAATCAATAGCGGTTGAGGTTGTTATTGCATAAAGGGTTATGCCGCTTATAAAATGAATTATAAATCTTGCAAAGCATCCGCTTAACACCGATATCTCAATTAAATATGATTTCCCCTTAAAGAAACCTGCGACACCGACGGCGGTATATGCCAAAATGTAATCAAGCATAACACTCGGCAGACCGTAACCGAATTTTCCGCCGATAAGACAGTAAAGAAGTCCGAAAACGAAGCAACTTAAAAAACTGTATTTAACGCCGTGACGGTAGCAAATGATAAAAAGCGGTATCATAATAAAATCTATTGAGCCGCCCGAAAATCCTATTTTGATTTCAAAAAACTGAACGGACAGCGATATTGCGATTAAAACCGCACATTCGCAAATCTTATAAATCGGTTTTGTTGATTTTGTCATAAAAATCACTCCTAAATTAAAAATTGCCACAGAAGAAAACCATCTCCTGCGGCAATACAAAAATCATCGTATTTCCCTACGGCGGCATTATCCGCATCAGGTTATAGGTCAAAGCATAGTCAAAAAGACAACTTTATCTCAGCCCGGCTTAACCGAGCCCCCTTGTTTTCAACTGTTAAAAATATTATACCACCAAAAAGCACTTTGTCAACAAAAAATCAGTCATCAAAGATATCGGTATTTATTTCAAAAGTTCCGTTATCCTTATTTTTAGGTGTTTTTTCCTTCTTTTTTTCCTCTTTGGTAAGATTTGACAGTATGCTTTCGTTTTCATA
This sequence comes from Clostridia bacterium, assembly GCA_024404195.1. GTDB lineage: Bacteria > Bacillota > Clostridia > Oscillospirales > Acutalibacteraceae > UBA737. The sequence goes on from JAKSQJ010000006.1 coordinate 12,423, forward strand.
TTGGAGTTCTTCGGCGCATTCTTCGGCTATATCGGATTTTCGCCATTTTGAAAGCAACATTTTGCCTTCGGGATATTCTAAATTTTGAGGGTGCTTTTTTGATATAAGTTTTGCCGAAAGGAAATATATTAAGAATATAACAAAACCGATCAGCGAAATTTCGGCACCCAAGGTAAGCCCCGGTGTTTTATAGGTAAATACGACCTTACTTTTACCCTTCGGAACAACGACCGCCATAAATCCCTTATTAACCTTTTCGGGTGTAACGGGATTACCGTTTACGGTTGCGCTCCAACCCTTATCATAAGGCACCGAGAAGAAAACAAGCGACGCCTTTTCTCTGTTAAAGGTTGCCGAAAAGCCCTTTTTATCTATCTTAAATGACGATGCGCTGTTCTCTCTTAAAATTTCGGCATCGGCTTGCATTTGAGCATTGCTATAAGGTTTTATACCCGTTTCGGCATAGGTTTCGGGCAAAAGGTCTTCCCGTTCTTTAATATTTGTCAATATATCCTTATATTTTTCGGCTTGGGATTTATCAAGCAAAACGCCTTTAAGCATCATTCGGCTTCGTATATCCCCCGACTTTGACTTTGCATCCTTTTCGGTAAAATAATAGTCATAAGCAAAGCCGAAAGGAACATAATTTTCGTTTTTATATACCAAAAATCCGCCCGATGCCTTTTCATAGGAATAATTCGGCATTTTCATAGTGTCGTTATCGTTTTGGAAGCTCTCGCCGTCAATACGGGCAAGAAGATATTTAACCGAAAGAAGCGGTCTTATGGCAGGCAGGTCAGTATCGGGACGACTTGCAACATCACGCTTTACACCTAAATAATCATAAAACTCCGAAATAGACGAGGGCACTACCGAATGAAAGCCGTTTATTGAAGGAAGCCCTAAAAACATACCCGTATTATCAACGCAGTCATAGGTATCTATTCTGAAATTCTCATCGTCATCAAGGTAAACCTCGCCCTCAATTAAATCCTTAATCATTGTATTTTCAATATCGTAAGAATGAGTTCTTCCGCTGGCAATAAATACGCAGGAATAAACTATTGAAATAATGCAGACAAAGGCGGTTGAAGCTTTGAAAAACCGCTCGGTATTTTTTTTGCGGACATTAAGCAAAACTCTGAACAACACAAGCGACAAAACCGCAATAATAACTGCTATCCAAAAGCGTCTTAAATAGGTATTATCCTCGTCCACTGTGAAAAGTCCGAAAACAAGCTTTCCGTCACTGTTCTTTTGAGGAAATAATCCGATAGTAAGCGCAAAGCCGAGTGTTATACCGAGAGTCCACTTAAACCCTGCCGAAAAATCAACCGTTTTATCCTCAATAAGATGCGCACTAGCAAGGCACATCATCAGAATAGGCATATAATACCACCTTGCGTAATAGGCGGTGTTAAAGGCATAAAAAGAACTGTTAAGAATGGGAACAAGCGCCATAAAAATACAAATTCCAATAACCCTTTTAAGCCAAGAGCCCTTTTTATGAATAAAGAGCGTAAATACCGCCGTCATACTAAACAGCGGAAGCCATCCGCCGAGTGACGACCATTTAACATCGGCGCCGGGGAAAAATACCGGACGGGCGGGGATATCGGGCGGGAAGAAGAAACACTCTATTATATTAAGATAAATTTGTTCTTTTCCGTAGGTTATCGCATTCCAACCGAGAAGAACACTTGAAAGCCGTTCGTTTCCGCTAACCGCCAATACCGAAGGAAGCAGAATAACCGCCGCCATCAATACGCCTAAAATCGCCTCAAAGCCGATAGCAAAAAGGGTTGAAACCTTTGGTCTTACCGCACCGGAAAATGCCCTGACAAAGAAATATATGATACAAAATACCACCATACCGAAAAAGAAGAAATAATTAACGGCGGCGCAAAGGGCAACCGACAGGGCGAATACTCCCCTTTTATTCTCGGTAATAAGCATTTCAAGGCCCAAAAGCAGAAGCGGAAAACAAATTATTGATTCATGAAAAGAATTAAAGAAAATATTATAAACCGAAAATCCCGAAAAGGCATATAAAAGTCCGCCAAGCCGTGCGGCTTCGGGTGTTCTCGTAAATCTTCTTATATAACAGTAAGCGGTTAATGCCGCAAGGGCAAATTTAAGGATAAGAAGCGGTCCTAAAAGATATGGCACAAAACTGTTCGGAAACGGAATAGTAAGCCAAAAGAAAACACTTCCGATAAGGTAATAACCGTAAGAGCCGATAAAGTTTGCGCCTAAATCGGTAAGCCAGTTCCAAGAAACATTACCCTCTTTTATCGCCTTATGGCACATTTGGTAAAACGGTATTTGCTGAACATTAAAGTCGCCGTAAAAAATAAAATACCCTTTACTCATTACCATAAACGGAACAAATATACAACAAGCCGTAAAAAGCCCTATCAAAAATGTTGACAGTGCTTTTTCCTTTTTTGGTTTAAGTGTCAGTTTCTTCTCAAAAGAAAAATCCAAAAAATCACCTATTTTTTTACAAATTACTTTATATATTGTAATTATACCAAAAAATGGTATAATATTCAACAAGGAGTGAAAAAAATGAATTACCATTATTTTGCAATGATTTCAAGAATGAAAAATATTTACCGTTGGGGGCTTATGCGAAACACCCGCAGGGAAAACCTTTCGGAGCATAGCTTGGAGGTTTCAATAATCGCCCATGCTTTATGCATAATAAAGAATAAAAGATTCGGCGGAAATGTTGACGCAAACAAAGTTGCAACTGCCGCTATGTTTCACGATACTTCGGAAATTATAACGGGTGATATGCCGACCCCGATTAAGTATTATAACCCCGAAATAAACAACGTTTACAAGGAAATTGAGGGTATCGCCGAAAATAAACTTTTATCAATGCTCCCTGACGATATGTCGGAAGAATACCGCAAACTTTATAATGTAACAAAAGAAGAAAGAAAGATAATAAAAGCCGCCGATAAAATTTCGGCATATATTAAATGTATTGAAGAAACCGAGAGCGGAAACAAGGAATTTAATAAAGCATTAGAGTCAACCAAGGCATCAATAGTTAAAATGAATTTACCCGAAGCCGATACATTTTTAGAGGAATTTATACCGAGCTTTAAGCTCCCCCTTGACAGTCAGGGATAAAATATATAACACAAAAAAGGAAGGACTAATCTGTCCTTCCTTTTTTATGAATGATTATTACTTTGCGTAGTCAACAACACGGTTTTCTCTTATGAGATTAACCTTTATCTGACCGGGATATTCAAGCTCATCCTCAATGCGCTTTGCAATATCACGGGCGATAATAAGCATCTTATCGTCGCTTATTACCTCGGGCTTTACGATAATACGGATTTCTCTGCCTGCCTGAATTGCGAAAGAGCCCTCAATACCGTTAAAGGAATTAGCGATTTCCTCTAACTTTTCAAGACGCTTGATGTAGTTTTCAATGTTTTCACGCCTTGCACCCGGTCTTGCAGCCGAGATAGCATCGGCGGCCTGAACTATGCAGGCAATAACCGATTTTGCCTCAACCTCACCGTGATGCGCATGAATGGCATTAACAATAATATCGTTTTCCTTATACTTCTTTGCAACCTCAACACCGAGTTGAATATGCGAGCCCTCTTGCTCATGGTCAATGGCTTTGCCGACATCATGAAGAAGACCGGCACGCTTTGCAAGACCGACATCGGCGCCAAGCTCGGAAGCAATAAGTCCCGACAAATGACAAACCTCAATAGAATGGTTAAGAACATTTTGTCCGTAGCTTGTTCTGAAATGCAAACGACCCAAAAGTTTAATAAGTTCGGGGTGAATATTATGAACACCCGTTTCTATCATTGCCTTTTCGCCTTCACGCTTAATAACCGCCTCAACCTCTGCGGTTGCTTTTGAGACGGTTTCCTCAATTCTTGCAGGATGAATTCTTCCGTCCTGAATTAACTTTTCAAGTGTTACACGGGCGATTTCACGGCGAATCGGCTCAAAGCTTGAAACGGTGATTGCTTCGGGAGTATCGTCAATAATAAGGTCAACACCGGTAGCATTTTCAATAGCACGGATATTTCTACCCTCTCTGCCTATTATTCTGCCCTTCATTTCGTCATTCGGAAGAGCAACAACCGAAACGGTCATTTCGGAAGAATGGTCAGCGGCACAGCGCTGAATTGCTCTGCCTATAACCTCTCGGGCGATGTTAGCGGACTCGTCCTTTGTTGTCTGTTCAAATTCCTTAATACGAACTGCCTTTTCGTGAACAAGCTCACCGTCAAGAATTTGGAGCAAATATGCTTTTGCCTGTTCCTTTGAGTAGCCCGAAATTTTTTCAAGCATTTCCATTTGACTCTTTTTAAGGGTTTCACATTCCTCAATTTTTGAATCAATTTCCTTTGCTCTTTCGGCAAGTTTTTCTTCTTTTGCCTCTAAATTGTCTGATTTTTTGTCAAGCATCTCTTCTCTTTGAAGAAGACGGTGCTCCTGCCTTTGAACCTCGCTTCTGCGTTCTCTTAAATCCTTTTCGGTTTCCTGACGCAACTGATGAATTTCATCCTTTGCCTCTAAAAGAACTTCCTTTCGGCGAGTTTCGGCAGTTTTAAGTGCATCATTAAGAATGCGCTTTGCTTCCGTCTCGGCAGAACCGATTTCTTTTTCAGCCGACTTTTTACGAAAAGCCGAGCCACAGAAAAAGCCGATTACACCAAGCACTAAAGCAACTGCGCCACCGATAATATACGGTAACATAGGTTTCCAACCTCCTTATATAAAAACGGTTTTCTCGGACAGACGGTAAATATGTTATCCGACGGGAGCCGCCAGTTTCCTCCCGATTGAATTTAGGTAGTCAATGCTACGACGGTTTTTACCTATTTCCTCGCTAATGAAAACGGACACAAACCGACAAGATAAATTTTACCATTATTCTTATGATATGTCAAGTAATATATACAACTTATAGTAATATTATTTCTCTTTTTCACAATTTATTGTGTTTTAGGATTGAAAAGATAAGAAAAGTATGGTAAAATATTTAAAATAATTTCAAGGAGCAAGGGATATTTCCCGACTTTTTATGAAACACGATATTCTGCTTTCTGCTCCCCCTGTCATCAGAGATTTTTTAACATACAGCGAAACGATAAAGGGAAAATCCTCCCGTTCGGTTGACGAATACTATCTTGATTTACAAACCTTTTTCCGTTATCTTCTTCTTATTAGAGGAAAGGTTGACAAAAAAACCGATTTTGAGGAAATTTCCATAAGCGAGGTTGATGCCGAGCTTATATCAACAGTCACGATTTCCGACCTTTATTCCTTTATTGTTTTTTGTAAGGACAGCCGAGGCAACAGCGCCGCAACGAGGGCAAGAAAAACCTCAACGCTTCGTATATTCTTTAAGTATTTGACAAACCAAATCCACTTAATTGAGGTAAACCCTGCCGAAATGCTTGATTCCCCGAAGGTTAAGCAGTCATTACCGAAGCACCTTACATTAGAGGACTCCTTAAACCTTTTAAACTGTGTTGACGGACCTTATAAAGAACGGGACTACTGCATTTTGGTATTGTTTTTAAACTGCGGAATGCGACTTTCCGAGCTTTGCGGAATAAATTTAGGCGATATCCGTTCCGACGGAACCTTACGGCTTTTGGGTAAGGGCAACAAGGAGAGAATAGTTTACCTTAACGATGCCTGTCGGGAAGCAGTTGAGGCATATATGGCAGTTCGCCCTAACGACAGTATAAATTTTGCCGATAAAAATGCTTTATTTATCAGCCGAAACAACCGCAGAATAAGCAACAAAACCGTTCAGGTTATCGTAAAAAAGTATCTTGAAAAGGCGGGTTTAGGCGGTCAGGGACTTTCAACCCATAAGCTTCGCCACACCGCCGCAACGCTGATGTATCAGCACGGAAATGTTGATATAAGAGTGCTTAAAGATATTTTGGGACACGCAAATTTGGGGACAACGCAAATTTATACCCATATTTCCGATAATCAAATCAAAAATGCAATAGATTCAAACCCGCTTTCAAGCGTTAAGGTTAAGAATAAAAAATAATTACCGTTTTCTTTGGAGGAAAATCTAATGAGCGAAAAAATAATCATAGCAAGCGACAGCACGACCGATTTAAGCCCCGAAATCATTGAAAGATATAACATAAAAACCGTGCCTATCAATGTTATCCTCGGTGACAAAACCCTTCGTGACGGCATTGATATTGATGCCGATGCGGTTTATGAACATCATGCGAAAACGGGCGAGCTTCCGAAAACTGCCGCTTTAAATATTGCCGAATACGGTGATTTCTTTTCAGAGCTTACAAAGGACGGCGACTCGGTTGTATTTTTCTCGTTGGGGTCGGGCTTTTCTTCAACCTTGAATAACGCCCGTATTGCCGCAGAGGATTTTGAAAATGTTTATGTTATTGATACTATGAATTTATCAACCGGAAGCGGACTTTTGGCTCTTTATGCCGGAGATTTAAGGGAAAAAGGACTTCCTGCAAAGGAAATAGCCGAAAAGGTTACCGCCCTTATTCCGAATGTTGATGCATCATTTGTTATTGACAGTTTAGAATACCTTTATAAAGGCGGAAGATGCTCTGCTCTTTCAATGCTCGGCGCAAATCTTCTGAAACTAAAACCCTGCATTGAGGTTAAAAACGGTCTTATGGAAGTAGGAAAGAAGTATAGAGGCAAATATTCCGATGTGTTAAAGGAATATGTTAAGGAGCGGCTTAACAACATTGATGATATTTCAAAAGACAGAGTGTTTGTTACCCATGCCGGTTGCGATGAACAGCTTATGAAGGAGCTTATTGAGATAGTTAAGAGTTATAACTATTTTGACGAAATTTTGTTTACCCGTGCCGGTTGCACGATTTCCTCCCACTGCGGAAGAAACACTATGGGAATTTTGTTTATAAGAAAGTCACCCATTGCGTAAATTTACATACAATATATTAGGGCGCAAAAAAGGATATCCCATATCGGCGGTGCCGGAAGGTCTAACCCACAGAATTACCGATATTGCCCCATTATATAAAAATCCCCACCAACTCGGTGGGGATTTGCTGTTTTTTATGTCATTTCACATTATTTCATGAATTATATTTATAACATCGCTCATCATTTTTGCGTCATACGCCGAGGGACCTGCCGCATCGGTGATAATTACGATTATATACGGCGAATTTTCTTTCCAAACTATCCCTGCATCGCTGTATGAAAGCCAGTCGCCCGTTCGGTTATTGCCCTGCTTATGAGAATAGGTTACACCGCCGAGTGAAGCGGTGGCATAGTTATTCTTCGTGTTTGTGCAGGAATCATACAAGAATTTTGAATATTCGGTATTTGTCTTAAAATAATTATAAATTTCTCTCCATATAACCGCCAAATCCTTTGCCTTTGTATGAAGACTCCAAACAGTAGGCTTTATTTGAAGCGAAGAACAACCGAGAGAGGAAATCCAAGAGTTATAGCCATCTCTGCCGAAATAGTCAACCGCCATATTATAGCCGACATTATCGCTGATACTCATTGTTTTATTAAGAATTGTCCGCATATTGAATTTTGTCCCTATTGCGCTATACTGCATATCCCCCGTTCCCGTTTCGTAATGCTTTTGCTCATAGGTCATTTGGGTATCAAGAGACCCCTTGCCGTTTTCCATTTGTTTAAGGCAATAAAGGGTATATGCCGCTTTAACCGTGCAGGCGGCGAAGATACCGCTTTTTGTGTTATAACAAAGCGATTTTGAATTATCAAGAGAATAAGCGACAACCGAAACATTTTTTGAATAAGAGCTTAATATGCCGTTTAATTTTTCTATATCGGGCGAATATTTTTCGTCTTTAAGTTCGCCATAGCAAACAACACTTTTTCCGACTTCTCCCATACCCTTTAATATATCACCGTATTCGGCAAAATAATCGGGCTTTTCTTCTTCCTTCGGTTTTTGTTCCTCGGCTTTTACGGTTTCTTCGGTTTTTGTTTTTTCCTCGTTCTTTTTTTGCGAAGGTTTTGTTTGCGCTTTTCCGCAGGACACCAAAAACATCAAAACCGCAAGTAAAACACATAAAGCTTTAACTGTTTTCTTCATTTTTAACACCTTTTTTGTCGGCTTTTCGGCTTCTTTTTTTATAAAAAACCTTTCACCTAATCTGCGTCCTCGTCTAATGCTGCAAGATAAAAAGAAACGGGGCGACAACCGTCGTTACAGGAAATCATAGCCGAGTTTTTATTCTTCATCCAACCGTCATAAATATCCTCGCCGCCGCTTGAAAGCGCAAGAACAAACGGAGATATGCTTTCCCAGGCGCTGTCGCAAAAATTTTCGGGTTTATTGTAGCCGTTTGCCAAAAATATTTTACCCACCGTCATATCGCAGGCATGACTTATCGGGTTTTCAAATTCTTTTATTAAATCGTCATATCTTGCCGTTTTCATAACGGTAATTTTAACCTTTTTCATAACACTTTTCCTCCGTATCCATTAAAAATTATACTATACCCTGCATTTTTCGTCAATAATTATTGTTTTTAGTCGGAATATAAGTTATAATTAGGATAATAAAAACTATGGGGCGTGAAAAAATGTTTTCCAAACTAAAAAGTGTCGGACTTTTCGGTATTGACTCTTATATGCTTGATATTGAAGCCGATGTTTCGGGAGGACTTCCCTCCTTTGATGTTGTAGGACTTCCCGATACGGCGGTCAAAGAATCTCGTGACAGGGTCCGCGCCGCAATAAAAAACTGCGGTTTTAAGTTTCCTACGGGGAGAATAACCGTCAATCTCGCCCCTGCCGACAAGAAAAAGGAGGGCGCCGTTTATGACCTTCCCATACTTCTTGCCATTCTTTCCGCCTCAAAGGAAATAAAGGTTTCCTTAAATGACAGCGTTTTTATCGGCGAACTTTCGCTTGACGGAAATATCCGCCCCGTAAGCGGTGTTCTTGCCATGACCATCGCCGCAAGGCAAAGCGGAATTGAAAATATCTTTGTTCCGAAAGACAATGCCAACGAGGCGGCGGTTATTGAGGGAATTTCGGTTTACGGAATAAGCTCGGTTAAAGAGTTACTCAAACATCTTACGGGAGAAGTTCCGCTTTCGCCCGTAATCTTTAAAGCAAATGAAAACGCCGATTTCGGCATTATGCCCGATTTCAGCGAAGTAAAAGGACAAGCCGCCGCAAAGAAAGCTTTGGAGGTTGCCGCCGCAGGTGGACATAACCTACTTATGATAGGCCCTCCCGGTGCCGGAAAATCAATGCTTGCAAAACGGCTTCCGACTATTCTTCCCGAAATGACCTTTGATGAGTCCATTGAGACAACGAAAATTCATTCGGTTGCGGGTATTCTCAACAAAGATAACCCTCTTATAACCCTTCGTCCTTTCCGTTCGCCACATCATTCGGTTTCCTCGGTCGGTCTTACGGGCGGCGGAGTTATACCAAAACCGGGCGAGGTATCTCTTGCCCATAACGGAGTGCTTTTTTTAGACGAGTTACCCGAATTCAAAAGAGATGCAATGGAGGCGCTTCGCCAACCTATTGAGGACGGTGTGATAACCGTTTCAAGAGCTTCGGGAAGTGCTACATATCCAAGCTCCGTTATGCTTGTCGCCGCCATGAACCCCTGCCCCTGCGGAAATTACGGGCATCCGACAAAGCAATGCACCTGTTCTTCAAATATGGTTAAAAAATACTTAGGCAGGATTTCAGGACCCATGCTTGACCGAATTGACCTTCATGTTGAGGTTCCTCCCGTTGACTATGAATCGTTAAGTGACAAAAGTTCTGAAGAAACCTCCGAACAGATAAGGCAAAGGGTAAATAAAGCCCGAAAAATTCAGATAGAACGGTATAAAGGCACAGGTGTTACCTGCAACGCTCGGCTGACCCCTAAAATGTTAAGAGAATTTTGCGTTTTAACCGATGATGCCTCAAAATATCTAAGCCGCTGCTTTGATGAATTGGGACTCAGCGGCAGAGCTTATGACCGCATATTAAAGGTTGCGAGAACGGTTGCCGACTTAAATGGCAGCGAAATGATAGAAAAAAGGCATATTTTATCCGCCATTCGTTTCAGAACTCTTGACAGAAAATATTGGGCGGAATAATAAAAAACTCTTGTAAATTTATAAAAATATGATACAATTATAAGTAATCAATTTTAAGGAGATATATCTTATGTCAAAAGAAGTTTTGGTTGAAATTTCAGCCCGTCATGTTCATGTTACAAAGGAAACTCTTGAAACCCTTTTCGGTAAGGGTCACGAGCTTACCAACAAAAAAGACCTTTCCCAGCCGGGTCAGTTCGCCTGCGAAGAAAAGGTTACCGTTGTAGGTCCTAAAAATTCTCTTAAATGTTCTATTTTAGGTCCCTGCCGCAGTGCCGACCAGGTTGAGTTATCTTTAACCGATGCGAGAACTATCGGTGTTACCGCTCCCATTCGTGAATCGGGAGATGTTAAGGGAAGCGGCGCTTGTAAATTAGTAGGTCCTTGCGGTGAGGTTGAGCTCAGCGAGGGTGTTATCGCCGCAAAGCGTCATATACATATGACCGTTGCCGACGGTGAAAAATACGGTATTAAGGATAAGCAAATCGTTTCGGTTAAAATTCCGACCGAGGGCAGAGCACTTATATTTGACGATGTTGTAGCAAGGGTCAGCGATAATTATGCTCTTGCCATGCATATTGATACCGACGAAGCAAATGCGGCTTGCGTTCCCGGAAGCTGCACGGGTATTATCCTTGACTGACATAGGACTTTACATTCACATTCCGTTTTGTAAACGAAAATGCGCTTATTGCGACTTTTATTCGCTTACAATGTGGGAGAATTTGCTTGATGAATATTTGTCTGCCCTTACGGGAGATATAAAAAAATGGGGCGGCCTTATTGACCGTCCCATTGATTCTATATACATCGGCGGCGGAACTCCCTCTGTCCTTGAGGACAAAATATCCGTTCTTTTAGAGGAAATTTATAATAATTTCACCGTTTGCGAAAATGCCGAAATAACGGTAGAAGTAAACCCTGATGTATCGGATATTTTCCTTAAAAGCGCCAAAAAAAGCGGAGTAAACCGAATTTCAATAGGTGTTCAAAGCGGTAATGATGAAATGCTTAAAAATTTAGGCAGAACTCATACCGCAAAGCAAAGCGAAAATGCAATAAACCGCATTAAAAATGCGGGATTTGAGAATATTTCCGCCGATTTAATGATATGCCTTCCGAACAGCGATATAAATTCTTTAAGCCAAGATATTGATTTTATGTTTGGTCTTGATGTTCCTCATATTTCGGCATATATATTAAAGGTTGAACAAAAAACAAAGTTCGGCTCAATTCCTCTTGACCTTCCAAACGAGGACGGTGTTGCCGAGCAATACCTTTATATGTGTAAAAAATTGGAAGAAAACGGCTATTCCCATTATGAAATATCCAACTTTGCAAAATCGGGTTTTGAGAGCAAACACAACTTAAAATATTGGCAGTTAAAGGAATATTTGGGACTTGGCCCCTCCGCTCATTCTTTTTTAGACGGCAAAAGATTTTACTATCCTGCCGATATTTCGGGGTATATTAAGCGCCCTGCCACAGTTTTTGACGCATTAGGCGGAACAAAAGAAGAAAAGCTGATGCTCGGTCTTCGGCTTAAAAACGGTATTGATTTATCGGACTTTTTATGTGATAATATAGACAGCTTGTTATTACCGTTTGTAAAAAACGGACTTATAAATAAAAAGGGCAATAATATTTCTCTTACCGATAAAGGTATGCTTGTTTCAAACTCTATTATTACCGCCCTTTCGGAGATACTTTTATGAAAACTTATAAAATCCATTTGATAAGGCACGGTATTACCGACGCAAATTTAGAGGGACGGTATATCGGTTGCCGCACCGATTTGCCCCTTTGTCCGCAAGGGGTAAAGGAGCTTAAAACCCTTTATGAAACGGGAGAATATCCGCAAATAGAACATTTATATACAAGTCCTTTACTTCGTTGCAAGCAAACGGCTTCCATTCTTTACCCCGGCTTTGAGCCGACGGTTATTGACGAATTCTCGGAGTATGATTTCGGAGAATTTGAGGGCAAAACCGCTGAAATGTTAGAACTTGACGAAAACTACGCTCTTTGGACTTCGGGCAAAATTGACGCTCCTCCTTCGGGCGAAACCAATATAGATTTTATCAAAAGCATTGCTTTGGGACTTAATACGGTTGTCCGTGATATGATGGATAAAGGCGTATATGAATCCGCCGCCATTATGCATGGCGGGGCAATTATGATGCTTCTTTCAAACTGTGCCGTTCCCCGTAAACGCTCGGTTGAATGGACCTGTGAACAGGGCAGAGGGTTTTCGGTTCGCATTACCCCCTCTCTCTACCATTCAAGCGGTATAATTGAGGTGTATGATTACATATAAAATGGTTAATATAGGTAACGATTGGGACGAAATATTAAAGGACGAATGGGAAAAACCCTATTATCAAAATTTAAGGGCTTTCTTAAAAAGCGAATATAAAAACCATACGGTTTATCCCGATATGTATGATATTTTTAACGCTCTGAAACTCACCTCGTTTGAGGATACAAGGGCGGTAATAATAGGTCAGGACCCCTACCATGAGCCGAATCAGGCACACGGGCTTTGCTTCTCGGTCAAAAAGGGCAATCCTCCCCCGCCGTCTTTGATAAACATATATAAAGAATTAAATTCCGATATAGGTTTTGTTGCGCCCGACCACGGCGAACTGACCTCTTGGGCAAAGCAGGGAGTTTTGCTTCTTAATACGGTTTTAACCGTCAGAAAAGGCGAAGCCAACAGTCATAAAGGTAAGGGTTGGGAAAACTTTACCGACAGAGTTATTTTGGAGCTTAACAAAAAGCAAACACCCGTCGTTTTTATCCTTTGGGGCGCAAACGCAAGAAAAAAAGCCGAGCTTATAAATAATCCCATTCACAAGAAGCTTATAAGCGTTCACCCGAGTCCCCTTTCGGCTTACGGCGGTTTTTTCGGAAGCAAACCTTTTTCAAAAACAAACGAAATTTTAATTAGCAGCGGACAAAAACCGATTGATTGGAGTTTAGAATAGGAGATAATTTATGAAAACTACGGGAATAATAAGACAGGTTGATAATGTAGGCAGAGTTGTTATTCCGAAGGAATACCGAAATCTTTTGGGTGTTAAAAATGCCGAGGACTGTTTTGAAATTTATATGGAAGAAGACAAAATCATCCTTAAAAAGTATCAACCGACCTGCGTCTTTTGCGATAATTTTGCAAGCAGTATTGAGTATGAGGGTCAATGCGTTTGCGAAGAATGTATTGAAAAAATGAAGAGTATTTTAGAAAATAAGCAACTGACACAAGATATTGAAAGCGAGGGTGAAAACGAATGAAAAAAGCATTTTTACTTTTTGTCCTTTCGGCGCTTATTGTCCTGTCCTTTTCGGGATGCCGTAAAGCCGAAAGCAGCGCCAACGGCGATACCCCCATGCCGGGATATACCGTTATTGACATTATTTAAAACAATCAATCTTCAAAAATAAAAAGTTGACAAAATCCGCCTTTATGATATAATATATTTATATCTATATAAAAGCTATGACCGAAAGCAAGTAGAAATATATTCCGATTTAAGAGAGTTGCCGTTTGGTGCGAGGCAATATGAGGATGTATTTTGAATACGATTCGTGAGCTGTGCCCCCGAAGGTTTATTCTTGTAGGCGGCAACGGGTGTGGCCGTAATCCCACAGGGTTTTATTTGAAACCCGCTAAGGTCAGCGTTGTGAAGCGCTGATATTTATGAGGTGGTACCGCAGTTATCTACTGCCCTCTGTATTATGCAGAGGGCAGTTTTTGTTTTCTGCAAAAATAAGGAGTTTTTATATGCCTATTACCGAAATTTTGGAAAAAAATGCGGCGGCATTTCCCGACGATGTCGCATTGGTTGAAATCAACCCGCAGTCGGAAGAAAAAAAGAAGGTTACCTGGAGGGAATATTCCCTTATTGAATCAAGCAACATTGATTCTTTCAGAAGCGAGATAACCTGGAGAGAATTTAACAAAAAATCAAACCGAATAGCAAATTTGCTTCTTTCAAGAGGAATTAAAAAGGGCGATAAGGTGGCAATTCTTTTAATGAACTGTCTTGAATGGTTGCCTATTTACTTCGGTATATTAAAAACCGGCGCTTTGGCTGTTCCGCTTAACTACCGTTACACCGCAGAGGAAATCAAATACTGTCTTAAAAAAGCCGACTGTTCGGGTATTCTTTTCGGTCCCGAATTTGTAGGAAGAATGGAAGATATTGCCGAGCAAATTCCCTTTATCAAACTTTCGCTTTATGTCGGCGAGGAATGTCCCTCATTTGCCGAAAGCTATGATGATTTGGTTACCTACTGTTCAACAAAATCGCCGAGTATTACCCTTACCGACGATGACGAGGCGGTTATCTATTTTTCATCGGGCACAGCCGGTTTCCCGAAGGCGATTATTCACGCTCACAGAAGCTTAATGCATTCTTGCAAGGTTGAGCAAAATCACCACGGACAGACAAAGGACGATGTTTTCCTTTGTATTCCTCCGCTTTACCATACCGGCGCTAAAATGCACTGGTTCGGAAGCTTCCTTGTCGGCGCTAAATCGGTTTTGCTTAAAGGTGTTAAGCCCGAATGGATAATAAAAACCGTTTCGGAAGAAAAATGCTCTATTGTTTGGCTTTTGGTCCCTTGGGCGCAGGATATTCTTGACGCAATTGACAGAGGCGATATAAAACTCAAAGATTACGAGCTTTCACAGTGGCGACTTATGCATATAGGCGCTCAACCCGTTCCACCATCTCTTATCAAGCGTTGGAAGGCAGTATTCCCTCACCACGACTACGACACAAACTACGGTTTAAGCGAATCAATAGGACCGGGTTGTGTTCATTTGGGTATAGAAAATATCCATAAGGTCGGCGCTATCGGTAAGGCAGGTTACGGTTGGAGAACTAAAATAGTTGACGAAAACCATAATGTTGTTAAAAAAGGTGATGTCGGCGAGCTTGCCGTTTCGGGTCCCGGCGTTATGAACTGCTATTATAACGATGAAAAAGCAACCAATGAGGTTTTAGACGGCGGTTGGCTTTATACCGGCGATATGGCAAAGGAAGACGAGGACGGATTTATTTTCCTTGTTGACCGCAAAAAAGATGTTGTTATATCGGGCGGTGAAAACCTTTACCCCGTTGAAATTGAGAACTTTATCCGCAAGCACGATGCCGTAAAGGATGTTGCGGTAATAGGTTTCCCCGATGACCGTTTAGGCGAGGTTGCAGGCGCAATTATTGAAACAAAAGAGGGCTTTATTTTATCGGAGGACGAAATGAGAGAATTTTGTATGGGACTTCCGAAATACAAGCGCCCCCGTGTTTACATTTTTGCCGATATTCCGAGAAATCCGACCGGTAAAATTGAAAAACCGAAACTAAGAGAAAAATACTGCGGCGAAAGTTTAGTTGCAAAGCAGATAGAAAAATAAGGACTGATGAAAAAATGAAAAAGTTACTTTTAGGAAATGCGGCAGTTGCCCGAGGCGCTTACGAAGCAGGTGTTCGTGTTGTTGCCTCTTATCCCGGCACTCCGAGCACGGAAATTACCGAAAATATCGTAAAGTATGATGAAATTTATGCAGAATGGTCGCCTAACGAAAAGGTTGCCGCCGAGGTTGCAATAGGCGCTTCAATTGCGGGAGCCCGCAGTATGTCATGTATGAAGCATGTAGGTCTTAATGTTATGGCTGACCCCGTTTTCACCTCTTGCTATACCGGTGTTAATGCCGGTCTTGTATTCTGCGTTGCCGATGACCCGGGAATGCACTCCTCTCAAAACGAGCAGGATTCAAGACATTATGCGAAAGCCGCCAAAATCCCGATGCTTGAGCCGTCGGATTCGGGCGAATGTAAGGAATTTACAAAACTCGCCTTTGAAATAAGCGAAAAGTTTGATACCCCCGTATTTTTGCGTCTTTCAACCCGTATTTCCCATTCGCAAAGTTTAGTTGAACTTTGCGACCGCCAAAACGACGAGTTAAAGCCATACGAAAAGAATGCCCCGAAATATGTTATGATGCCGGGCAACGCCATAAAGCGCCATGTTGATGTTGAAAATCGCCTTTTGGCTCTTAAAGAGTTTTCGGAAAATTCCGATATAAATACCGAAGAAATAAACTCAACCGATATCGGTATTATTTGCGGCGGAACTACATATCTTTATGCTCACGAGGCATTGGGCGATAAGGCAAGTTACCTTAAAATCGGTATGGTATATCCGTTGCCCGATAAAAAGATTATAGATTTTGCAAAGAAATGCAAAAAGGTTTATGTTTGCGAGGAGCTTGACCCGATTATTGAAACACAGTGCAAGGCATTGGGTCTTGATGTTATCGGAAAAGAAGCATTTACGCTTTTGGGTGAATATACCCCTTCTATGATAAAAAGTGCCGTTTTAGGCGAGAAAATTCCGAAGGAAAACGCTCTTTTGGAGCCGCTTCCCGCCCGTCCTCCCGTTATGTGTGCCGGATGTCCCCACAGAGGCGCATATTTCGTTCTTAAAAAATTAGGTCTTACCGTTTCGGGTGATATCGGCTGTTATACATTAGGCGCCGTTCCTCCCCTTGCAAGTATTGATACAACGATTTGTATGGGTGCATCGGTTAGCGCCGCTCACGGTATGGCAAAGGCAAGAGGCAGCGAATTTAACAAAAAATTGGTTTCGGTTATAGGCGACTCAACCTTTATGCATTCGGGTATAACGGGTCTTACCGATATTGTTTACAACAAGGGCGCAAACACCGTTATTATTCTTGATAACTCCATTACCGGTATGACCGGTCATCAGGATAACCCGACAACGGGTTACACAATAAGAGGCGAAGAAACAAAGCAGGTTAACTTAATCTCTCTTTGTAAGGCGCTCGGAGTTGAGCATGTTGTTGTTGCCGACCCGTTTGATGTTAAGGAATTTGAAAGGGTTGTTAAGGAAGAAGTTAACAGAGACGAGCCCTCGGTTATTATTTCTCAAAGACCCTGCGCATTACTTAAAAGGGTTAAATATACCGGTCACTGCAAAATCGGTGACAACTGCAAGAACTGCAAAATGTGTATGAAGCTCGGTTGCCCTGCAATTTCCGTTAAGGACGACAAGGTTGTTATTGACAATACCCAGTGTAACGGTTGCGGACTTTGCGTTAATGTTTGCCCGTTCGGTGCAATTTCTAAGGAGGACTAAACTATGACTAAAAGTATTATGATAGTCGGTGTCGGCGGTCAGGGAACATTGCTTGCCAGCCGAATTTTAGGCAATACCGTTATCCGAGAGGGTTACGATGTTAAGGTTTCGGAGGTTCACGGAATGAGCCAAAGAGGCGGCAGTGTTGTTACCTATGTTAAATACGGCGAAAAGGTTTATTCCCCTACCATTGATAAGGGTGAAGCCGATTTGATTTTGGCTTTTGAAATTCTTGAAGCCGCAAGGGCTTTGCCGTTTCTTAAAAATGACGGCACTATGATTGCCAACACTCAGGAAATAAATCCGATGCCGGTAATAACCGGCGCCGCAAAATATCCTGAAAATCTTGCCGATAAGTTAGATAAACAGTCAAAGCTTGTAAAACTTGACGCTTTATCACTTGCAAGAGAAGCGGGAAATATCAAGACGGTTAATGTTGTTTTAATCGGTGTTCTTGCCAAAAACAGCGAAATACCCTATGAAAAATGGATTGAAAGTTTAAAGGAAACCGTCCCCGAAAAACTTCTTGATGTAAACCTAAAGGCATTTGACCTCGGATATAATTTATAAGGGAAGACCTATAAATGTGGAATGAAAAAATAGAAAAAATGCCCCGTGAAAATTTAAGGGCATTACAAAGTGAACGGCTTGTGGCTCAGGTTAAAAGAATGTATGAAAATGTGCCGACCTTTAAGGCAAGAATGGACGAAAAGGGTCTTAAACCTGCCGATATTCACGGCGTTGACGACCTATCAAAACTTCCTTTTTCATACAAAAGCGACCTTAGGGATAATTACCCCTACGGTTTGTTTGCCGTGCCTATGTCCGAAATTGTGCGTGTTCACGCTTCCTCCGGAACAACGGGAAAGCAAATAGTTGTCGGCTATACCGAAAACGACCTTGAAATGTGGGCAGAGTGTATTGCAAGAATGTTTACCGCTATCGGTGCCGATAATAATGCCTTTATTCAGATTTCCTTCGGTTACGGACTTTTCACCGGCGGTTTGGGCGCTCATTACGGCGCTCAAAAAATCGGTGCAACCGTTATTCCGACCTCTACGGGAAATACGCAAAGGCAAATTCAAACAATGATAGATTTCGGCACTACTGTTTTGTGTTCTACCCCTTCCTATGCCCTTTATTTAGCCGAAGAAATTGAAGCGATGGGTGTTAAGGATAAGTTAAAACTCAAAATGGGTATTTTCGGTGCAGAGCCCTGGACCGACGATATGCGAAGAACTATTGAAGAAAAGGTTAATATCAAGGCATACGATATTTACGGTTTATCCGAAATAATGGGACCGGGTGTTGCCTGCGAATGTGAAGCGCAGGACGGTATGCATGTCTGGGAGGATATGTTTATCCCCGAAATTATTGACCCCGAAACATTAGAGGTTTTGCCCGAAGGTGAAACGGGTGAGCTTGTATTTACCACCCTTACAAAAGAGGGATTTCCGCTTATCCGTTACAGAACGAGGGATATTTCTTCACTTTACTTTGAGCCCTGCAAATGCGGAAGGACTCATCTTCGTATGAGAAAACCGTCGGGCAGAAGCGACGATATGCTTATTATCCGTGGTGTTAATGTTTTCCCCTCTCAAATTGAGGAAGTTTTAATAAAGGTTTCCGAGGGTGATATTACACCTAATTATCAGATTATTGTTGACAGGGTTAACAACAACGATACACTTGATATAAATGTTGAAATGAGCGAATCAATGTTTGAAGATGAGATTGAGTCGGTTGAAAAAACCGAGAAGAAGATAACTTCAATGCTCCGCTCAACTCTCGGTATCGGTGCTAAGGTTCATCTTGTAAACCCCAAGTCCATTGAAAGAAGCGAAGGAAAGGCAAAGCGCGTTATAGATAAACGCATTTTGCATTGAGGTAACTGATATGAATGTTAAACAACTTTCGGTTTTTGTTGAAAATAAGTCGGGCAGGGCATACGCCATTGCCGACACACTTTCAAAAAACGATATTAACATAAGCGCCCTTTCCATTGCCGATACTTCGGAATACGGAATTATGCGTCTTATCGTAAATGACCCCGAAAAAGCGAAGGGGCTTTTGCAGGAAAGCGGAGTTATGGTTAAAATTACCGATGTTATCGCAATTCCGATGGGTAATAACCCCGGCGCATTAACAAACATTCTTAAAATTTTAACCGAAAACGATATTTCGGTTAAATATATGTATGCTTTTGTAAACAAAAGAAATGACGGCGCCGTTTTAATCACCAAAACAAATGATAACGACACCGCCGTATTGACACTTAAAAAATTAGGCATTGACCCGATTTCGCAAGAAGAACTTTTTTAATAATATGCATACTTAAAAATAAAGAACGGACTCAAATGAGTCCGCTTTTTTATTTTTCTTCTTTTATTTTTAAGTAGAATAGCAATTCCTGAACTGCCGCCACGATAGCGATTGCACAAAGGATTGCACTGTAAATATTAAACACTATCGGTTTGCAGATAAGGAACACCGGAAGCAAAAACATTCCGACGCCCGTTGCTTTATTAAGAATTGTATGGAGTGACGAAAACTTGCCGAACCGAAATGCCGAAATAAGATAAACGGTTAATCTTATTAAGAGAATAGCAAAGAGCACTATCCATAGCCAACCCCATAAAACATTCCTCAAATCGTTAAGCAAAACTATCATCATGGCAGAATAAAAGGAAAGGTCGGCAACACTGTCAAGCTTTGAGCCGAATTCACTTGTAATTTGGAATTTTCTTGCAACAAATCCGTCAACGGCATCACTTAATCCGCAAAAAAGGAAAACCGCAAAAAACCATTTGCTTAACGGCTCCACAAAAAACAGCGCTATTGCACCGAATATTCTGATACTTGTAATGAAATTTGCTATATTCTTCTTCATCTGCAAATCTCCTCCTACTCTATGCTGAAAAATATCAATATTCATCAAGGAAAGAATGAGTTTCCCCGTTATCGGAATCTCGCCAACCGGGAATGGTAGCCATATTTACATTATGTAAGCTACGGAAAATGTTATCATCGGCAACGGGATTGAATTTTCTTATATACTTTATAAGTTCTTTTGTTTCGTTTCTTTTTGATAAAGATTCATCAAAGTCACTGTCGGCAGTAAACCGGCAGGCACATCTTAAAAAATGCAAGTCGTTATAGTTGCACCAGGAAATTATATCCCGTTCCTTAACGCAATATAAAGGTCTTATAAGCTCCATACCCTCAAAATTAGTGCTTTTAAGTTTCGGAAGCATTGTTTTTATCTCGGAAGAATACATCATACTCATAAGAGCGGTTTCTATAACATCGTCAAAATGATGACCTAATGCAATTTTATTACAACCTAAGGATTTCGCCTTATCATAAAGCGCTCCCCTTCTCATACGGGCGCAAAGATAACAGGGCGACCCCCCTGCATTATAGGCAACATCAAAAATATTACTTTCAAATATTTCAATGTTTATGTTTAATATCTTTGCATTTTCAATAAGAAGTTGCCTGTTTTTCGGGACATAGCCGGGGTCCATAACAAGATAAACAAGTGAAAACGGCACTTCGCTATGGTTTTTTAGCTGCTCCATACATTTAGCAAGAAGCATGGAATCCTTACCGCCCGAAATACAAACGGCAATTTTATCGTTTTCCTTTATTAAATCGTATTCCTTTACTGCCCTTATAAAGTTATTCCAAATCTGTTTTCGGTATTTCTTTATTATACTACGCTCAATAAGGGTATGGCGTTCTAATTCTCTTTTCATAAACCTTCAATCATTTTCTATAATACGAATAATAAGCGGTTATATTATCATACTCGCCGGAAACGGTATTATCGCCCTCAACGGTTACACCGTCACCGCTTAATAAAAGATAATATTTTGAAGCCGAGACAGGACAGTTAAAAATATCCTTTTCGCCGCAAATCACACGAATTTGGTCGTCTATTACGGCTATTCTGCCCTGCTTTCCGACAATTATATGGTTTACCGTTCCGTCTTCCTTTAATACCCTTTTGGTGACATATTTAACCTCTCTGCCGTCAAAAGTTCTTAAAAGACCCTCGTTTTTCGGCTTTTTCTTAAAAAGTCCCATTATTCTACGGTAAATTTGGTAATACTCTTTTTACCCTTTTTAACTATGGCGCCCTCTTTAAGCATTTCACTGGTAAAGCTATAAGAAGGGTCGGTAACCTTTTGGTCGTTTACCGATACACCGCCCTGCTGAACAAGGCGTCTTGCCTCGCCGTTTGAAGCGCAAAGACCGCCCTTAACCATAAGGGATAAAATTCCGATTGAATTATCGGTTAAATCATCATTGGAAAGGGTTACGGTCGGCATATTTTCATGGCTTCCGGCACCTGCAAAAACGGCTCTTGAGGTTTCCTGCGCTTTTGTTGCTTCTTCCTCGCCGTGAACAAGCTTTGTAAGCTCAAAGGCAAGAATTTCCTTAGCGGTATTAAGCTGACTGCCTTCCCATTTATCCATCTTGTCAATTTCTTCAAGAGGAAGGAAGGTAAGCATTCTTATACATTTAAGAACATCGGCATCGCCGACATTTCTCCAATACTGATAAAACTCATACGGAGAAGTTTTTTCGGGGTCAAGCCAAACGGCACCGCCGACGGTTTTGCCCATTTTCTTACCCTCGGAATTAAGAAGAAGGGTTATGGTCATAGCATAGGCATCCTTACCTAACTTCTTTCGGATAAGCTCGGTTCCGCCCAACATATTTGACCATTGGTCATCGCCGCCGAACTGCATATTACAGCCATACTCCTTATAAAGATGATAGAAGTCATAGCTTTGCATAATCATATAGTTGAATTCAAGGAACGAAAGTCCCTTTTCCATTCTTTGCTTATAGCATTCGGCACGAAGCATATTGTTAACCGAGAAGCAGGGGCCGACATCACGAAGAACATCAATATAATTAAGACCTAAAAGCCAGTCGGCATTATTTACCATTTGCGCCTTGCCCTCGCCGAACTCAATAAAACGGCTCATCTGCTTCTTAAAGCAATCGCAGTTATGCTTGATTACTTCGGGGGTCATCATTGAACGCATATCGGTTCTGCCCGAAGGGTCGCCTATGTAAGCCGTTCCGCCGCCTATGAGCGCTACCGGCTTATTGCCTGCCATTTGCAAACGCTTCATAAGGCAAAGTGCCATAAAATGTCCGACATGCAAACTGTCGGCAGTAGGGTCAAAGCCGATATAGAATGTTGCCTTACCGTTATTTACAAGGTCTCTTATTTCCTTTTCGTCCGTTACCTGAGCTATAAGTCCTCTTGCAACCAATTCATCATAAATTTCCATTTTTTACTTACTCCTATCTAACAGCTCTTTTGCTGAATTATATAAATTTTCGGTCATTTCGGTTCCCGACATTATTCGGGCAATTTCCGAAATTCTGTCCTCATACCGTAGGGTAGTGACATTCGTATATGTTCTGCCGTTTTTAACGGATTTTTCTATTTTCAAATGATTATCGGCATAAGCCGCAATTTGCGCCAAATGCGTTACGCAGATGACCTGCCGAAGATTTGAAATGGTTTTAAGCCGATTTCCGACCTTATCGGCGGCAAAACCGCTTATTCCCGTATCAATTTCATCAAAAATCATTGTTTCAACATTATCGGCACTCGCAAGGACACTCTTTATCGCAAGCATTATTCGGGACAGTTCACCGCCCGAGGCAATTTTATGAAGCGGTAAAAAATCCTCGCCGACATTTGTTTTAACAACAAATTCCAAAATATCGCAACCCGATTTTGTATATGTTCCGTTTTGAATATTTACATCAAAAGCAACATTTTTCATATCAAGATATTTAAGGGTTTCGGTGACCCTCCTTGAAAATTCGTCAGCGCATTTTTTTCTTGTTTGGCTTAAAATCTCACCGAGCTCTATAAGTTTTTCGGTTGATTTTTCAAGCTCATCGGAAAGCTTTTCTTCAAGCTCACCGCTCATTGAGATTTTTTGAAGCTCCTTTTCGGAATTTTCAAGGAACTCAAAAAGTGCCTCCTCGCTTCCGCCATACTTCTTAATAAGACGGTTTACAAGGTCATATCTATCGGAAATTAAATCCTTATTAAAGGATATATCATCGCTTGAATTGACCGTTTCTCTTAAACTGTCGGCGGCGGCTTCAAGCTCGGCGGAAATACCGTTTAGAAGTTTACAGGTCAAATCAACCTTACTTATGTTTATTGAAGAAATGCTTTTTATCGCACCCTCAACAAGCGACAAAGCGCCGTCAAATTCATCGTTGCCCGAAATTCTCACTATCGCATCGTTTAAGGATTTGGCGGTTTTTTCGTAATTTTCGGCAAGGTTTAGTTTTTCCTTTAATTCTTCTCTTTCACCTTGCTTTATATCGGCGGCTTTAAGTTCGCCGACACAAAACTCCAAATACTCTTTTCGCCGCTTTTTCTCGTCCTCATTCTCGGTAACGCTTTTTAGCTCCCGCCTTATTGAATTAAGCTTCTTAAACTCGGCATAATAATTATCAATCTGAACGGAGTTTTCCGCCATTCTGTCAATATAAGAACAGTGGTTTTCGGGAATAAGTAATAGTCCGCTGTCATGCTGACCGTGAATATCAATAAGATATTTTCCGATTTCCTTTAATACTCCGACCGTTACGGTTTTGCCGTTTATCTTAACCGAACTGCTGTTTTGGGTAATGCTTCTTGAAATAAAAACATTTCCCTCATCGTCCGGCTCTATTTCGTTTGAGCGTAATGCTTTAAGCGTTTCATTACCGAAATTACCGAAGATAGCCGAAACGGATGCTTTATCGCAACCTTTTCTTATAAGGTCCCTGCTTGTCCGCATACCCAAAACGGCGTTTATTGAGTCAATTATTATTGATTTACCGGCACCGGTTTCACCCGTTAAAACATTAAAACCGTTTAAAAAATCAATTTCGGCAGTTTCAATAACGGCAATATTTTCAATACGCAAATATTTAAGCATATCTTATCCTTTTACAAAAGTTTTTTTATCTTTTTAACAAAGTTTGCGGCTTCGGCCTCACTTTTGGTTATTACAAGAACGGTATCGTCACCCGCAACAGAGCCGAGCATTATATCGGAAAACTCCGACTCTACGGCAACGCAAACACTCTGCGCCATTCCGGTCTGGCACTTTATTACAACATCGTTAAGCGCATAATCAACACTCAAAACCGATTGAAGCATAAATTTTTTAAGTCCGGCATTATTGTCCTCTGCCCTCGCTTCGGGAGAAACATAGCAATAGTTACCGTTACTGTCGTGTCCCTTAAAAAGTTTAAGCTCTCTTATATCTCTTGATACGGTTGACTGCGTAACATTGTATCCGTAATTAAGCAGTTCATTTTGAAGGTCATCTTGCGTAAAAATCGGCTTAATATTTATGATTTCCAGAATTTTTTCGTGTCGTTTGTTTTTCACCGTGCTTCCTCCTTTACTTTATCATATCGGAAAATTTCATAGAAAGGGTTGAATAAAAATCCTTATCGTTAAGACGGATAAGGTCAACCGCTTCTTCCGATTTTTTAATAATAATTTTGGTTTTCGGCTTGATTTGAGCAACCTTTTTTCCGTCAACCGTTAAATATATATCCGCTCTTTTTTTAGAAACGGCGTTGATTTTAAGCTCTCTGTCGGCACCTAAAATTATCGGCTTTGCCGAAAGGGAATGAGAACATATAGGCGTTATACACATACAACAAGAGGCAGAATCAACAATAGGTCCGCCTGCCGAAAGCGAATATGCGGTTGAGCCGGTTGGAGTTGAAACGATAATACCGTCTGCCCTATAATGAATACTGTCATTATGAACTCCGACATAAATATCAATTATTCTTGAAATAAATCCGCTTGTTATAACCGCATCGTTTAATGCCTTATAGGTGCTTATTTTGCCGTTTTCATCGGTTACGCTGACACTTAACATCATTCTTTTTTCGGTCTTATAATCGCCCGTTAAAAGTTTTTCCAAAAGCTTATATTCGCTTTGCTCAATATTGGCGAGGTATCCCATTCTTCCGGCATTTATACCGATAATCGGTTTATTATGCTCGGCGGCACGCTTGGCATAACGGATGATAGTTCCGTCACCGCCTATCGTAACGATAAAATCGCCCTTTATAAACAATTCTTCTTCGGGTATGGACTCAAAGTTTGAGCAACAAACCGTTTCGGGTAAATATCCCTTTATTCCTTTTTCCTTAAAGAATTCGCCCATTTTTTCAAGGGTTTCAAGGCAACCCCTTTTATCCGTATTAGGCAAAACCGAGATGTTCATTTAATCACTTCCGTTCAGCTTACTGTATGATGCGTTGACGGTTGCCAAAACATCAATTTCGCTATTATTTTCGTTATTTGAATTTTCTATAAAACATAAATACTCAATATTTCCCTCAGGCCCCTTAACGGGAGAAAAATCAATACCCAAGGTTATAAATCCGTTATCCTTTACATAACCTAAAACCTTGTTTATAACCTCAATATGAACATTTTTATCCCTGACAACGCCCTTTTTGCCGACATTTTCTTTCCCTGCTTCAAACTGCGGTTTTATAAGGCATACTGCCCTGCCGTCCTTTTTGAGAAGAGTTTTTAAGACGGGCAAAATATGATAAAGGGAGATAAAAGAAACATCAACACTTGCAAAATCAAGTTCCTCGGGAATTTGCTCTTTTGTTACATATCTGAAATTCGTTCTTTCAAGGTTTATTACCCGCTCGTCCGTGCGAAGCTTCCAGGCAAGTTGACCGTATCCGACATCAATGGCATAAACCTTTTTGGCGCCGTTTTGAAGCATACAGTCGGTAAATCCTCCGGTTGATGCACCGATATCGGCGCAAACCGTATCGTTAAGGTCGGGTCCGAAAACCTCCATTGCCTTTTCAAGCTTTAATCCGCCGCGGCTGACATATTTAAGGGTATTTCCCCTGACTTCAATTATATCGTCGGGCTTGATATTAGTTCCCGACTTATCGCATTTTTGGTTATTAACATAGACAATACCCGCCATAATAAGCGCCTTGGCTTTTTCTCGGCTTTCGGCATAGCCCTTTTCAAAAAGCGCAACATCAAGTCGTAATTTTTCCTGCATTTTTTTACACTCCGAGAGTTTTCTTAATAGAATCGGTGTCAAATCCGAACTTCTTAAATGCCACGGAAACGGGCAACTGCGGAACGAAGCTTTGCTCTATCGCAAAAACCTTATAGCTTCCGCCAAACGATTTTTCCATAAGCATTTCGCCGACATACTCGGCAATTCCGCCCTTTTTGGATGCTTCTTCATAAAAATATACTTCGTTATATTCCGAAATGATTTCAATAACCTTTTCGCTTAAAGGATAAATCTTATTAAGCTTGATTACCGAAACATCCGTGTCCTTTACCGCTTCATAAACATTTGAAAACAACCTGCCGTATGTAATAACTGCTCTTTTGTTGCCGTTATTAATGTAGGTATAATCACCCTTAATATCTATCGGCGGCTCTCCCGACTGACAACCTCTCGGGTATCTTACTGCACAAAGCTCATTTGTTTTTGAAACATTTTTAATCGTTTCGGAAAGTTCCTCATAGTAGCAAGGCGAATATATATTCATATTCGGAATCATTGAAAGATAGGAAACATCAAAAACTCCCTGATGGCTCTCGCCGTCTTCGCCTACGATTCCGGCTCTGTCAACCAAAAGCTTAACGGGGATATCGGCAATGGCTAAATCATGGATAACCTGGTCAAAGCCCCTTTGCAAAAACGAAGAATAAACCGCAAAGAACGGTATCAAACCGCCCTTTGAAAGTCCTGCCGCAAAGGTTACGGCGTGTTGCTCGGCAATTCCGACATCAAAAAATCTGTTTCTGAACTCTGTAGCAAAGGCGGAAAGTCCCGTTCCCGATGTCATGGCGGCGGTTATGGCGCAAACCTTTTCATCTTCTCTTGCAAGTTCCAAAAGGGTGTTACCCGCAACATCGGAAAAGGTCATTTTTTTGCTTTCAACCGTTCCAACCTCAACATCAAAGGGCGAAACACCGTGATAATTCTTCGGCTTGTTTTCCGCAAAGGCATAGCCCTTGCCCTTTGTTGTTACAACATGAACAACCGACGGTCTTGTATATCTTTCGGCAATCTTAAAAAGGTTTTCCATTGCCTTTATATCATGCCCGTCAACGGGACCTAAATAGTTATATCCTAAAGATTCAAATATACTTTCTTTATAGACAATTCGCTTAAATGCTTTTTTAATCTTAAAGGTCAAAGCGGCAATGCCCCTGCCGATAAGTGGAATTTTTTGCAAAAACCTATTAACCGCAAATTTAACATTATGATAATAAGGACGGTTGCGAAGCTTCGTAAATGCCCTTGACATAGCGCCGACATTATGCGAAATTGACATCTTATTGTCATTAAGAACAATAATAAAGTTTCCCCTTGTTCTTCCGGCGTTGTTAAGTCCCTCAAATGCCATACCGCCGGTAAGAGCGCCGTCACCGATTACCGCAACGGCAGTTCCTTCCTCGCCGTTTATCTTTTTCGCACGGTAAATACCGTATGCCGCAGAAATTGAGTTACTGCTGTGCCCCGTTACAATAGGGTCATGCTCACTTTCGTCGGGGCGCATAAAACCGGAAATTCCGTTTTCCGTTCTAATTGTTGAAAACTTATCATATCTGCCCGTTAAAAGCTTATGGGTATAGCTTTGATGACCGACATCAAAAATAATCGCATCGTTTGGAGAATTAAACGCACGGTGAAGCGCAACAGTCAGTTCAACAACGCCTAAATTTGATGCCAAATGACCGCCGTTTTTTGATACGGTTTCAATTATTTCATTTCTAATCTCCCCGCAAAGTGTTTCAAGTCGGTCATAGTCAAGCTTCTTAACATCATCGGGAGATTTAATCAAAGGTAAATATTTATACTCCAAAAAAATCGTCCTCTTATATTATCAGTAATCCCTATCAAGCAAATAATTTGTTATTTCCTTTAAGGTATCGTTTTCGTTTGTGAGTTCATCCAAAATATTTAATGCCCGGTCGGTAAGCTCTTTTGCTTTTGCCTTTGCACCGTCAACGCCCAACAGGTCAACCATTGTTACCTTTTGGTTTTTAAGGTCACTGCCTACGGGTTTGCCTAATTTTTCTTCGCTTCCCTGACGGTCAAGAATATCATCAATTATCTGAAAAGCAAGACCGACGCACAATGCATATTCTTCGGCTTTTTTCTGCATTTCCTCGTCGGCTCCTGCAAGAATACTGCCGCAAACTGCCGCCGCTTTAATCAGAGCGCCCGTTTTAAGCGAATATGTTTTGGTAATAAGGTCAATATCGGTTTCACCCTCAAAGCAGGTATCAATAACCTGACCGCCTATCATACCGTTTATTCCTGCGTTGTTTGAAAGATAGGTCAAGGCATCTTTAACCCTCGCTTCATCAATACCGATAGTTCTTGCCGCAACACCGAAGCTTTCGGTCAAAAGAGCGTCACCCGCCAAAAGCGCCATACCCTCACCGAACTTTATATGATTAGAGGGCTTTCCCCTTCTCATATCATCGTTATCCATACACGGCAAATCGTCGTGAATAAGCGAATATGTATGTATCATTTCAATAGCACACGCAAAATTATATGCACAGTCATCATTTCCGCCGAACAGCTTATAAAACTCCAAAAGCAAAATCGGTCTTATTCTTTTACCGCCGGCAAACAAACTGTATCTTGCGGCTTCAACTACCTTGTTATACGGTTGCGCCGATAAGGACAAAAGCATATCAAGTCGCATATCTATCTTTTCCTGATAGTTTTTAAGGGTCAATTCAATCATTATTTTCCTCGCTTTCGGCTTCGGTCAATGTGATTATCTTTTGCTTGGCATTTTCCAAATACTTCGCACAGTCCTTTGAAAGCTTAACACCCTTTTCAAAGGCGGAAATGGACTCGTCAACCGTCATATCGCCCTTTTCAAGAAGATTAACGGTATCTTCAAGCTCCTTTAAGGATTTTTCAAAATCAAATTCTTTCATTTCTCTATTACCTCGCATTTTACCGTTCCGTCACTAAAACGAATACTAAGCTTATCGCCGACATCAACTTCGTTTACCGACAAAACCGCACCGTTTTTGCCCGTAGCAACCGAAAAGCCCCGTTTTAATACCTTAAGGGGACTAAGCGCCTCAAGCTTTGAAACAAGCATACAAAAGTTTTTTTCTTTATCTTGCAAAACGGCGGTCATATAACCCTCTAAATCCTTTGAAAGATAATCAAGGGTTTGCATCTTTCGGTCAATATACTCGCTTGCATTAACGAGAACTCCTCTTTCTGCCGCCGCCTTATATCTTAATTCATAATTTCCGATTATCGCATTTATCTGTCTTAAAAGCCGTAATCTTAACTGTTTAATTCCGTCAATATAATCGGACATATCTTCGGTTGCGATAACTGCGGCACCGGTCGGAGTTGCGGCTCTTGCATCGGCAACATAATCGCAAATAGTTGTATCAACCTCATGACCTACCGCCGAAATAACGGGAACGGGAGATTCATAAACCTTTCTTGCGAGCATTTCATCGTTAAAGCAGGATAAATCCTCGCTTGAGCCGCCGCCTCTGCCGATTATTATCGTATCAATACCGTTTAGGTCATAAATGCGGTCAAGCGTTTTTATCATACTTTGAGCCGCCGTATCGCCCTGAACGGTAACGGGACACAAAACAACCTCACAAGAGGGCATTCTTTTTTCAAGGGTTGTGCAAATATCGTGAACCGCCGCACCGGTAGCAGAGGTAACAACGGCAATTCTTTTAGGAAATTTACAAATAGGTCTTTTGGTGGACTCGTCAAAAAGTCCCTCATTTTTAAGCTTTTCGGCAATAAGCTTAAACTGAAGCGCCGACTCGCCCTCGCCGAACTGCGCCATATCACTTGCATACAGCTGATAGGTGCCGTCCTTTTCGTAAAGCGAAATATTGCCGTTTACTATAACCTTGTCGCCGTCCTTCGGAACAAACGCAACACGATTAGCCGAGCTTTTGAACATAACACAGCGAATTGCGGCATCGCTATCCTTAAGGGTGAAATACCAGTGTCCGCTGCTATATTGATTTTTGAAGTTGGAAAGTTCTCCTACAACGGTAACCCTGTTTAACCTCTTATCACCCTCCAAAAGAGATTTGACATAAAGGTTAAGTTGTTTTACGCTTATTGCATTATCAATCATTTTGCATTTCTTTTGAAACGGTGGCAAGAATACCGTTTACGAAGGAAGCATCTTCCTTTGTTGCATACTTTTTGGCAAGCTCAACCGCCTCGTTTATGGAAACGGAAACGGGAATATCATCCATAAATTTCATCTCAAAAATTGCAAGGCGCAAAATCGCAAGAGCGGTTTTTGAAATACGGTTTATACTCCAACCGACTGCGGTTTTTGATATGGCGCCGTCAATTTCATCAATGTTTTCAAAAGCCCCGAAGAAAACTTTTTTAATATAGTCATCGGGTTTAACATCCCTTACCTGCTCGGCAATCTCCAAAATATCCTCAAGGCTGTCCTTTGAAAATTCCTTTTCAAAAATAAGGATAAATGCCTCTTCTCTTGCTTCTTTTCTGTTCATAACCTACCAACCTAAAATATAAATATAATTATAGATATAATATTATACTACAAACATTTTAGGTTTTCAAGAAAATATGCATAATTTTATGAATATTTTTGAAAATATGCGAAAAAACCGACGGAAAGGGCACTCTTGCACCTGAAAACAGCGGATTTTTGATGAAGAACAATGAACAAAATTGCCGGCA
>JAKSQJ010000007.1 GCA_024404195.1 Clostridia bacterium
GACGAACAAAAGCAATTTTTAAGCTATTCAAAGGTGCTTAAAGCCCTGAAAGGTAAAGAAGTAATTATCCGCACCTGCGATATAGGTTCAGATAAAAATGTTGACTATTTTGCTCTTCCGAAAGAACAAAATCCTGCTCTCGGAACAAGGGCTATCCGAATATGTTTGGAAAGAAAAGAAATATTTAAGACACAACTTCGTGCCCTTTACAGAGCTTCGGTTTACGGTAATTTGTCAATTATGTTTCCCATGATTGCTTCTGCTTGGGAAATAAATGAAGCCAAAGCAGTTATAAATGAAGTAAAAAACGAGCTTAAAAGCGAAAAGCGGCCGTTTGATGACAATGTAAAAATAGGTATTATGGTTGAAACTCCCGCCGCCGCTATAATAAGTGACGAACTTGCGAAGATGTGCGATTTTTTCAGTATCGGAACTAACGACCTTACCGCCTATACCCTTGCCTGCGACCGAAACAGTCAGCTCGGAAGGTATTTTGACCCTAAACACCCTGCGGTTTTGCGTCTTATTGAAAAGGTTGCAAAAAATGCTCATGTCGCGGGAATACCCGTCGGAATATGCGGAGAACTCGCCGCCGATGAAGAACTTACGGAATATTTTATAAATATCGGCATTGACGAATTATCCGTATCACCGAAAAAGGTTTTACCGTTACGCAAAATTATAAACAATTTATAATAATTACGCCTAAACAAGAACGGTTTAACTTGCTTTCGCAAATTTATAATGCTATAATAAAATAAATAAAAATTTGGAGGTCTTTTTTATGAATTCACTTAAAAAATACATAGCAGAATTTATCGGAACTTTTGTTTTGGTATTCTTTGCCTGCGGAACTGCCACAGTTGTCGGCTGTAATTCCGAATGTGGCTCAGGATATTTATTGACCGCACTTGCTTTCGGTCTTGTTATCGTTGCTATGGCTTATTCTATCGGTAATATTTCAGGTTGCCATATAAATCCTGCCGTTTCTATTGCAATGCTCATCAACAAATCTTTGTCTTTTAAGGACTTTTTGGGCTACATTGTTGCTCAATTTGCCGGGGCTACTGCCGGTGCCGCCGCTTTGAAGGCAGTTGTCGGTAAAGAAAGCACTCTTGGCGCAAACGGGCTTTATGATGACAAATGGCTTATTTCATTTATCATTGAGGTTATTTTGACATTTGTATTTGTTTTTGCTATTCTTGGCGTTACCTCAAAGGTTGAAAACAGCTCTGTAAGCGGTATTGTTATCGGTCTTACTCTTACTCTTGTTCATATTTTGGGTATTTCGTTTACCGGAACTTCGGTAAACCCTGCAAGAAGCTTCGGTCCTGCCATTTTTGTCGGCGGCGATGCTCTCTCAAGCTTATGGGTATTCATTGCAGCTCCGCTTGTCGGCGGTGTTCTTGCGGCTTTGGTATATAAATTCCTTGCCGGTAAAAAATCTGAATAAATAAATTTTATTTTTCTGTTTGACAAAAGCAAAATTTGTAGTATAATAGTTAAGTAATCAATATTCCTTCGGCGCTGACGGAATGTGAATTAACACAGTGTGCCGATTGGAAATTATAAGCCGACCGTCTGGGCAACTCTGATTTTTTCAGGGGTGCCCTCTTTTTATTTCTATTTGAAAACAATCCAAAGCAAAGGAAGTAATAAATTATGAATTTTGAACAGTGGAACGGATTTTCCGAAGGCGAATGGCAGGAGAAAATCAATGTTCGGGATTTTATTGACAAAAACTATACTCCTTATTTAGGCGATGCTTCATTTTTGAAAGGTGCAACAAAGCGCACTAAAGAGGCACTTGATGAACTTGAACGGCTTAAAAAGCTTGAGCAGGAAAAAGGCGGTGTTCTATCTATTGATACCACCACAGTTTCCTCGCTATGTAACTACAAACCGGGCTATCTTACCGACTCCGATATCATAGTAGGACTACAGACAGAAAAGCCCCTTACCCGCGGTGTAAATCCGTTTGGCGGTATCCGTATGGCCCGTTCCGCCTGTGAAGCATACGGATATAAGCTCGGCGATGAAATAGAAGAATTTTTCACCTACCGAACAACTCATAATGACGGTGTTTTCCGAGTTTATACCGATGAAATGAAAGCCGCCCGTCACTGTGCGCTATTAACCGGACTCCCCGATGCCTACGGCAGAGGCCGCATTATCGGCGATTACAGACGAATTGCCCTTTACGGTATTGACTTCCTTATTGAGGAAAAGAAAAAGGATAAAGCAAAAGCCGGAGAAAATTATATGGATGTTGAGAATATCCGTCTGCTTGAAGAGCTTTATCAGCAAATAAACTTTCTCGGAAAGCTTAAAGAAATGGCGGCTATGTATGGTTTTGATATTTCAATGCCGGCTGCAAACGCCCGTGAAGCAATCCAATGGACCTATTTCGGTTATCTTGCCGCAAACAAGGAGCAAAACGGCGCCGCAATGTCCTTCGGAAGAAATTCTACCTTCTTTGATATTTACATTGAGCGTGATATTAAAGCAGGTCTTTTAACCGAAGAAGAAGCACAGGAGCTTATTGACGATTTAGTTCTTAAACTTCGCTGTGCAAGACACCTTCGGACACCCGAATATAACGAGCTTTTCGGCGGCGACCCCATGTGGATAACCGAAAGCATCGGAGGAATGAATTTAAATCATAAAACGCTTGTAACAAAGTCCTCATTCCGTATGCTTAACACACTTTACAATTTAGGACCTGCGCCCGAGCCGAATCTTACCGTTTTATGGAGCCATGCGCTTCCCGAAGGTTTCAAAAAATTCTGCGCAAAGGTTTCCTGCGATACCGATGCAATTCAGTATGAAAATGACGACCTTATGCGTCCCCGTTTCGGTGACGATTATGCTATTGCCTGCTGTGTTTCCGCTATGAAGGTCGGCAAACAAATGCAGTTCTTCGGCGCAAGAACAAACCTTGCGAAGCTTTTACTTCTTTCGCTTAACGGCGGTGTTGATAATGTTTTCGGCACTCATTTAGGACCTCAAATGAGCCCGATTGAAGACGATGTTCTTGACTATACTAAGGTTATGGACCGCTTTAATACCTATCTTGAATGGCTTTGCCGACTTTATGTTAATACGATGAACAGTATTCACTATATGCACGATAAGTATGCCTATGAAAAGACCCAAATGGCGCTTCACGACACCGATGTTGAACGGCTTATGGCATTCGGCGTTGCAGGACTATCGGTTATAACCGATTCCCTTTCCGCAATAAAGTATGCAAAGGTAAAACCGATTCGTGACGAAAACGGCATAATCGTTGATTTTGAGACCGTCGGAGATTTCCCGAAATACGGTAATGACGATGACCGTGCCGATGAAATTGCCGAGGATATGCTCGTTCGTGTCCATACCGAACTTAAAAAGACACCTGCATACCGTAATGCTCAGCACACACTTTCCGCCCTTACCATAACTTCCAATGTTATGTATGGCAAAAAGACCGGTGCAACGCCCGACGGAAGAAAGAAAGGCGAACCTTTTGCCCCCGGCGCTAACCCGATGCACGGCCGTGAACAAAACGGCGCTCTTGCGGCACTTAACTCCATTTCAAAACTTCCCTATTCCTCTGCATCAGACGGTATTTCAAATACCTTCTCAATTATCCCCGATGCACTCGGCAAAAACGAAAATGACAGAGTTGAAAATTTAGTAAGTATTCTTGACGGTTATTTTAATAATGACGCTCACCACATAAATGTAAATGTTATGAACCGTGAAACCTTACTTGATGCATACGACCATCCCGAAAAATATCCGAATTTAACTATAAGAGTTT
This sequence comes from Clostridia bacterium, assembly GCA_024404195.1. GTDB lineage: Bacteria > Bacillota > Clostridia > Oscillospirales > Acutalibacteraceae > UBA737. The sequence continues at coordinate 3,809 of JAKSQJ010000007.1, forward strand.
CCGGCTATGCGGTTAACTTCTGCAAGCTTTCAAAAGAACAGCAAAGAGAAGTTATCAAGCGCACATTCCATTCCTTTGTATGATGAAAGGGCGTATTCATTCGCTACAGAGCTTAGGGACTGTTGACGGTCCCGGAGTGCGTTGTGTTGTTTTTATGCAAGGGTGTCCGCTTCGTTGTATTTGCTGTCATAATCCCGATACATGGGATTATTCGGGCGGAGAAGAAACGGATTTGGACGAGCTTTGCCGCCGTATTCTTCGCTTCCGTCCTTATTTCGGTAAAAACGGCGGTGTAACCGTTTCCGGCGGAGAGCCGCTTATACAGGCAAAATTCGTTAAAGAGTTGTTTTGCAAGTTAAAAAGTTACGGTATTCATACGGCGCTTGATACTTCGGGCACGATTTTAAATGACGATGTAAAGGCACTTCTTGATGTAACTGACCTTGTTCTGCTTGACCATAAATATCCTACAGAAGACGAGTATTTTAAAAATGCCCGTGCTCATCTTTCGGATGTTGAAGCATTTCTTTTTGAACTCAATCGCCTATCTATCCCGACATGGCTTCGCCGTGTCATAATTCCCGATATAACCGACAGTGAAGCATCTGTCCGCTTGCTTAACGAGACGGCAAAAGCTTATAAATGTGTTGAAAAAATAGAGCTTCTTCCCTTTCGTAACCTCTGCAAAGAGAAATATGATACATTGGGTATTCCCTTTCCCCTCGCCGATGTAAATTCACCCGACAAAGAAACAATGGAAAAGCTTAATGCACTTCTTGACGAAAAATACCACTGACGAATATAACTTTAATACGGAGAAAAAACATGGAAGCAAAATTAACATTCAGAAATGCCGAGCGCAAAGACACTCCGCTTATTTTGGAGTTCATTAAAAAACTTGCCGAATATGAGAAAATGTCGGACGAGGTTGTTGCCGACGAAAATACACTCGCAAATTGGATTTTTGACAAGCAAAAGGCAGAGGTAATATTCGCATGTGTTGACGGCAAAGAAATCGGTTTTGCCCTGTTTTTCCATAATTTTTCAACATTTTTGGGCCGTGCGGGTATTTATCTTGAAGATTTGTATGTTTTACCCGAATACCGAGGTCTAGGCTTCGGAAAAGCACTTCTTAAAAAATTAGCCGCTATAGCCGTTGAACGCGGTTGCGGACGGCTTGAATGGTGGTGCCTTGACTGGAACAAGCCGAGCATAGATTTTTATCTATCAATAGGGGCAAAGCCGATGTCCGACTGGACAACCTACCGTATCACAGGCGAAACACTTAAAGACCTTGCAAAACAATAATTATTTATTTTGATATATAAAAACGGCAGACACTTTTTTGTGCCTGCCGTTAGTATTTATTATATTTATTTTAATCAGATTACACGAACCTTGATTACACCGTCAATAGCTGAAATCTTATTTGCAATTTCATCGTTTGCTTCGGCAACATCAAGCATTGTGTAAGCATAGTCGCCACGGGATTTATTGAGCATATTCTCAATATTAACACCGTTTTCGGCAACTATACCGGTAATTGATGTAAGCATATTTGGGATATTCTTATGAATAACGCAAACCCTTGCTTTTCCGCTTCTCGGCATTGAAATTTCGGGAAGATTAACCGAGTTTACGATATTACCGTTTTCAATATAGTCAATAAGCTCGGTAGCGGCCATTTGAGCGCAGTTATCTTCCGACTCCGGAGTTGAAGCGCCTAAATGCGGAATGGCAATAACACCGTCAACATCAAGCATTTCATCAGTCGGGAAATCAACAACATAGGATGCAACCTTACCTGCCTGAAGAGCGGCTATCATATCATCAGAATTTACAAGACCTGCACGGGCAAAGTTAAGAATACGAACGCCGTCCTTCATAAGAGCAATGCTTTCGGCGTTAATCAAATTCTTTGTGCTGTCATTAAGCGGAACATGAACGGTAATATAATCACATTCCTCAAAAATCTGCTTAATATCAAAGATATGAACGGCATTATGGGTTAAATTCCAAGCATGGTTAACCGACAAATAGGGGTCATAACCGTAAACCTGCATACCGAGGTGGTTAGCGGCATTGGCAACCAAAACACCGATAGCGCCAAGACCGATTACACCCAACTTCTTACCCTTAAGCTCGGGACCTGCAAAAGCGCTCTTGCCTTTTTCAACAAGCTTGCCTACCTCATCGCCCTGACCCTTTAAGGTTTTTGCCCATTCAATAGCCGAAACTACTCTACGGGAGCCGATAAGCATACCGGCAATAACAAGCTCTTTAACGGCATTTGCATTAGCGCCGGGGGTATTAAATACAACTATTCCCTGCTCACTGCAACGGTCAATCGGGATATTGTTTGTTCCTGCGCCTGCACGGGCAATTGCCTTTAATGTATCGGGAAACTCAACATCGTGAAGTGCAGCAGAACGGACAATCGCACCGTCCGGATTTTCAACCTCATCACCAACGGTATATTTATCGTCAAAAACATTTAAGCCGATTTTTGAAATCTTATTATAGGTTTTAATCTTATACATTATGCATTTTCCTCTTCAAATTTCTTCATAAATTCTACGAGCTTCAAAACGCCCTCAATAGGCATTGCGTTATAGATAGAAGCTCTCATACCGCCAACGGTTCTATGACCTTTGATATTAACAAATCCTGCCTTCTTTGCCTCGGCAACAAACTTAGCATCAAGCTCTTCGTTACCGGTAACAAACGGAACATTCATCAAAGAACGGTCTTCTTTAACAACAGTGCCCTTAAACATCTTGCTGTTATCAAGGAAATCATAAAGAACCTTTGCTTTGGCTTCATTTAATTCCTTCATTTTTTCCAGTCCGCCCATTTTCTTAATCCACTTAAAGGTAAGACCTGCAACATAGATGCAGTAGCAAGGAGGAGTATTGAACATTGAGCCGTTATCGGCATGGGTTTGATAGTTAAGCATTGTAGGAGTAATATCCATAGCGTTACCGATAAGGTCTTCACGAACTATTACAATGGTAACACCGGCAGGAGCGATATTCTTTTGAGCACCTGCAAATAATAGACCGAACTTTGATACATCAATCGGCTCTGAAAGCGCACAGCTTGAAATATCGGCAACAAGCGGAATATCGCCGGTATCGGGAAGCTCGGCAAACTTTGTTCCGTAAATTGTATTATTCATACAAATATAAACATAGTCGGCATCCTTATCAAAATCTTCACGCTTTGTTTTCGGAATATAAGAATATGTTTTATCGGCGCTTGAAGCAACGGCTCTTGCATTTCCGTAACGGGCGGCCTCTTTATATGCCTTATTTGCCCATTGGCCGGTGATAATGTAATCTGCCTTCTTGTTCTTGTTCATAAGGTTGAGCGCTACCATTGCAAACTGAGTAGAACCGCCGCCCTGCAAGAACAAAACCTTATAGTTATCCGGGATATTCATAATATCACGGAGATTTGCCTCTGCCTCGTCAATAATTGCCTGATATTCTTTAGAACGGTGGGACATTTCCATAACGGACTGACCCGAACCCGCATAATCAAACATCTCGTCCGCACAGGTCTTTAATACCTCTTCCGGTAACATAGAAGGACCTGCACTGAAATTATAAACTCTTGCCATAATAAAAACCTCCAAAGCCGCATTTTTGCGACATTTTTAATTGATTATGTTACATTATATTGCACTCATTCTCAAAAGTCAATAGGTTTGTTAAAAAAATGTCAATATTTTTTATTTTTTACCGATTTCTTGCTCCGACTTTGTGAATTATTTAACAATATTGTTTTCTTTAAGGAATTTTTCAAACACATCAAAATCTTCTTTAAAAAGATATGTATTTATTCCGCATAGTTTCGCACCGTCTATATTTTTCTCTCGGTCATCAACAAATAAGGTTTCGTTCTCTTTTAGTGAATATCTTTTTAAAACAAGTTCAAAAATTTCCCTACTTGGCTTAACTATCCCCTCTTTTGAAGAAAAAACAAAACCGTCAAACAATTTTAAAAGTTCACTGAGTTTCGGAACATTCTTATAATTTTCGGAAAAATCTTTACTTATATTTGATAATAGATATATCTTTTTACCGTTCTCTTTAAGTTTATTTATTATTTTGACCATTTCATCGTATATCGGCAAATAACGATACCAATGAATTAAAACCTCTTTGGCTTGGGTTCTGAGTTTTTCCGGAATTTTGTCTTTTACCTGCTCAAAAACCTCGCTTTCGGTTACCGTGCCGTCATCAAGTTTATCCCAATATTTGCGGTCAAACAAAATCGGCTCAAGCATTGCTCTGTCGGAACTGTCCCTAATAACACCGCTCATAATAATATCCGGCTCAAAATTTGTGATAACCTTACCGAAATCAAAAATAATATTCTTTATCATAATTTTTTACCTTTTAAGCGTTATTACAACCAACTGCGGTCGGTTGTTAATCCTGACATACGCTTTACTTCCGCCAAGACCACCCGAAACAATCATGGTTGTATCATCTTTCTTAAATTCACCTTTATCATATTTCGGGAAAAATCCTTCGCCCGGTGCAAAAACTCCGCCGACAAAAGGAATGTTAATAAGTCCGCCGTGTGCATGACCCGAAAGGACAAGGTTTGCGTTATATTTATTGTAAATATCAAAAGCCGACGGTCTATGAGACAGTAAAATCTTATAGTTATCGGTTTTAAGTTTTTTCAAGTTATCTTCATATACTATTTTGATTTCTGTGTATTTCTTATCAACGATTTCGGTAAACAACGGGTCTTTAAGCCCTATAATATCAATTTTTTCGCCGTTTTTACAAATTTCTGACATTTCGTTGTCAAGAACAGTTATGCCTGCCCGTTTAATTAGTTTCACAAAAGTATTGTAATTCTTTGTTTCACCGTAAACCGCTTCGTGATTACCCGAAACAAAATAACAGTCGGCTATTTTTAAGAGTTCTTTTGAAAAACCAACAAGCGAAGCAAAATCAGTATATTTTTTGTTGTCATCAATATAATCACCCGTTATGGCAATAATATCGGGTTTTTGCTCCTTGACCTTTTTGAGCAACAGTTTATTATCTTTATCAAAACAAAAATTATGCAAATCGGATATTTGAACAATCTTAAAACCCGAAAATGCTTTTGGCAGATTTTTATCAATAACAGTATAATTCTTAACCTTAAAGGTTATGTTTTCAAAAACGGTTACAAGAGTAAATGATATTATAAGAAACGAAATAATAAGGCAAACTAACGATTTCTTAGTTTTCATATAATCACCGCTTTTTATTTTAGCATAAACTTTCTTTATTTTCAATTATCATAAAAAAACAAAAGCACTACCGATAACGATAGTGCTGATATGAAAATGGTGGACCAACAGGGACTCGAACCCCGGACCAACCGGTTATGAGCCGGTTGCTCTAACCAACTGAGCTATTGGTCCATATTATTCACCGAAAAATGTCGGCAAAAATCATTATATCATAAATAGGAATTTTGTCAACAAAAAAATTGACTTTTTTATAAAAAAATTTCTTGACTTTTTTTTGGTGAAATTGTATAATCAAATTTGCGAATCAGTCGCAAATTGAGGTGGTTATTCTATGCCAAAATATCATACAAAGCAAAGAGAAATCTTGACCGACCTATTTAAGCGTCACCCCGACGAGCAATTATCGGCAAAGGATATTGTTTTACTGCTTGACGGCGGTAAAATTAGTATCAGTGCCGTTTACCGAAATTTAGCACTCCTTGAAAAAGACGGGGTTTTGAAAAGGTTTACCAAAAACGGCTCCCGAGATGTTTATTATCAGTATACCGATAACGAGCACTGCAAAAACCGTCTGCATCTTTCCTGCAAAAAATGCGGTCAGACATTTCATATGAATATTAACAGTGCGGTTGAGCTTATTGATACAGTTCAAAAGACCGACGGTTTTATTCTTGACAAATCTGAAACGGTTTTATACGGTATTTGCAAAAAATGTATAAATAATTAGGTGGCTTTATGAAAAAGATTATTTGTTTATTACTTTCCGCTTTGCTTACTGTCGGAATGTTTTGCGGTTGCGGGTCAAAAGAAAGCGGCAAATTAAAGATTGTTACAACCATTTTCCCCTGCTATGACTGGACAAGAGAAATTTTAGGCGAACGGGCAGACGATGTTGAACTGACATTTTTACTTAATAACGGTGTTGATTTGCACAGCTTTCAGCCGACATCAGCCGACCTTGTTAAAATTACCGGCAGTGATTTATTCATCTACATCGGCGGCGAATCGGACGAATGGGTTGAGGATGTTATAAATACCAACAAAAGCAAAAACATCAACACTCTTAACACAATGGATGTTCTGAAAAATAACATTCTTGAAGAAGAAACCGTTGAGGGCATGCAAGAAGAACACGATGCCGAAGAAGCCGAGGAACTTGAATATGACGAGCATATTTGGCTATCATTTGATAAGGCATCGGCAATATGCGATGAAATATGCAAAAAGCTTTCAAAGATTGACAAGCAAAACAGCAGTATATATGAAGAAAACACCAAAAAATTCAAGCAAAAGCTTTCGGATATAAGCCAAAAATATAAAGAGACGGTTAATTCGGCTCAAACAAAAACCTTACTGTTTGCCGACAGATTTCCTTTCAGATATTTAACCGAAGATTTAGGTATTAAATACTATGCCGCTTTTTCGGGTTGCTCCTCCGAAAGTGACGCAACCTTCAAAACAATAACTTTCCTTGCGGACAAGCTAAAGGAAGAAAAACTTTCTTCGGTAATTGTTCTTGAAGGCAACAATAAGAAAATTGCCGAAACGGTTATAAAAACTTCAAAGCTTAAAAATATTAAAATTTTAGAATTAAATTCAATGCAAACCGCAACGGTTAAAAAAGGCAAAACAAACGATACCTATCTTTCAATTGCCGAAAACAATTTGAAAATTCTCAAAGAAGCTCTTAATAAATGAGGTAGTTAAATGGCACAGTTAAAAGCAAACGACCTTGCCCTCGGTTATGACGGCAGGACTATAAGGGACGGACTTTCCTTTTCGGTTGACAAAGGCGATTATTTATGTATCGTCGGTGAAAACGGTTCGGGTAAATCAACCCTTATGAAAACGATTTTAGGTCTTAAATCGCCTATTTCGGGAACTATTGCCTACGGCGACGGTTTGAGGGTTAAGGAAATAGGATATCTTCCCCAACAAACCGAAATACAAAAGGATTTTCCGGCAAGTGTTTGGGAAATCGTTCTTTCGGGATGTTTGCCGAAATGCGGTCTTAATCCGTTTTATAATAAGGAACAAAAGGCATTGGCAAACAGTCAGATTGAGCGTTTGGGACTTGAAAAACTCAAAAAAAGATGCTACAGAGAGCTTTCGGGCGGTCAGCAACAAAGGGTTTTACTTGCCCGTGCTTTATGCGCAACAAGGCAAATGATTCTTTTAGATGAGCCCGTTTCGGGTCTTGACCCCAAAGTTACCGCCGATATGTATGACCTTATATATGACCTTAACAAAAACCATGGCATCACCGTTATTATGATTTCGCATGACATCGGCGCCGCCGTAAAATATGCATCGCATATTCTCCATATCGGTAACGACTCATTCTTCGGCACTAAAGAAGAATACTTAAAAAGCGATTTTTCGTCGGCTTTCGGACTGAAAGGCGGTGACGGTAATGACTAATGCTATCCCCGATTTTCAAACAGCAATAAATAATCTTGTTGCGGCATTTACGCAGCTTGAAACCGCAAAATATGCCCTTATCGTTGCCATACTTATTGCCGTTTGTTCGTCGCTTTTAGGGGTTACGCTTGTATTAAAGCGGTATTCGTTTATCGGTGACGGATTATCCCATGTTGCTTTCGGCGCCATGACGGTTGCAACCATTATCGGTTTCGCCGGTGACACCACCGAAAACACATATATTACGCTTATTATTACGGTTTTATGCGCCGTTTTAATTCTCAGAAGCGGACAAAACACCAAAATCAAAGGCGACGCGGCAATAGCGATGATTTCGGTTGCTTCCCTCGCTTTCGGATATCTTATTATAAACATCGCAAAGCAGTTCGGCATTTATACCGGAAACACCAACGGTGATGTTTGTTCAACCCTTTTCGGACAGGCGACATTTTTAACCGTTTCGTTAGACCAGGTAATCATTTGCGCCATTCTTTCGGGACTTGTTATTTTGGCATTCTTATTTTTATACAACAAGATTTTTGCAGTAACATTTGACGAAAGCTTTGCCAACGCAACGGGAACAAACGCAAATTTATATAATCTTGTTATCGCAATACTAATAGCCGTTATTATCGTTCTTGCAATGAATTTAGTCGGCTCTCTTCTTATTTCGGCTCTTGTTATATTCCCCGCCCTTTCGGCAATGAGAATTTTCAAAAGCTTTAAGGGAGTAACTATTTTCTCGGTCGCACTTTCGGTTATATGCTCAACCCTCGGATTAGTTTTATCCGCAATGTACAACACCCCCGCTGGTTCAACAATAGTTGCAATAGATGTTATCGTGTTTGCGCTTTACTATATAATAGGAGCGTTCAAAGGAGGTAAAAAAGTATGAAAAGAATAGTTTGTTTTTGTATTTGTGTTACTCTTATGCTGACATTTGTCGGTTGCGGCGGCAATAAAAAGACCGCCAAAGGTGTAAACGACGGGCACAAGAAAACAACCTCCCAAAGCAGCAATACAACAAGCTCTGCAAGTTCACAAAGCACCGCTTCGGGACAAACGACAAGCACCAACGGGCAGACAACTAATTCGGTGCCCGTTTCAACCTCTCCCCCGTTTAAACCGAAAACCTCAACCGATGTTCAAAAGCCCGATATTGACCTTTCCGGCGTTACAAGCAATATTGCCTATTCAAAGGTGGCGGAAATTTCGGGAAATTACAGCGGTTATCTCGGAAAAGTTATACGGCTTAAAGGTGTATTTGATTTTGAAAAAGGAAAGACACGAAGCTATTATTACTGTTTATTAAGCGACCCGACCGCTTGTTGCAGTGCAGGTCTTGAATTTATTCTTAAAGATACCTCTTATGCTTTTCCGAATGACTACCCGACAAAAAATCAGGAATTTGTTATTCAAGGAACGCTCAATTCCTACAAGGAAGGCGAAAATACATATCTTGAGCTTAAAGATGCATCGTTTATAGGATAAGTAAATCCGAGTAAGTTTTTTAACTTACTCGGATTTTTTTAACCGAAATCGTATTCGCCGTTATTGAGTTTTATATGAGCCGTTTGTCCTTTAACAATACTTCCGTCAAGTATTTTTTCGCTTAATCTATCTTCTATTTCGGTTTGGATTGTTCTGCGAAGCGGTCTTGCGCCGTAAACGGGGTCATATCCGCTGTCCGCCAACTTATCAATAACCTCAGCGGAAAATTCAACCGATATATCAAGCGCCGATAACCGCTCTTTTAGGTTATTAAGCATATTTTCGGTTATTTGCCTTATTTCCTCTTTTGTCAGCTTATTAAAGACGATAATATCATCAACACGGTCTAGAAATTCCGGTCTGAATGCGCTTTTCAGTTCCTCTAAAACCTTTGGCTTAACATCGCCGTTTTCTTGGTCGTTTGACTCGGTAAAGCCGAAAGAAATGCGCTTTTCGGTAATTTGTCTTGCTCCGATATTTGAAGTCATAATAATAACGGTATTCTTAAAGTCAACCTTTCTTCCCTGCGAATCGGTTAAAACACCGTCCTCAAGAATTTGAAGAAGAATGTTAAAGACATCAGGATGCGCTTTTTCAATTTCGTCAAACAAGATTACGGAATAAGGTTTTCTTCTGACCTTCTCGGTAAGCTGACCGCCCTCGTCAAATCCGACATAGCCGGGAGGCGAGCCGATAAGTCGGGAAACGGTATGCTTTTCCATATATTCCGACATATCAAGCTTTATCATCATATCTTCACTGCCGAACATTGATTGACTAAGCGCCCTTGAAAGTTCGGTTTTACCTACACCCGTAGGCCCTAAAAAGATAAATGAGCCGATAGGTCTTTTCGGGTCTTTAAGCCCGACTCTGCCCCTTCTTATTGCCTTGGCAACCGCCGTTACCGCTTCGCTTTGACCGATAATTCTATTATGAAGCTCCTCCTCCAAGGTCAAAAGCCGTTCGCTTTCCTCCTTGGTTAAATTCGTAATCGGAACTCCCGTTATATTTGAAACAATATCGGCAATATCCGAAGCCATTATCTTTGTCTTAAAGTTATTACTGCTGCGCCAGTCGTCCTTTTGACCCTTTAACTTATTTTTTAAGTCCTTGACCTCGTCACGAAGCTTTGCGGCTTTTTCAAAATCCTGCGAATTTATTGCCTTTTCCTTTTCGTCCTCTTTTTTATCAATTTGCTCCTCAATTTGCATAAATTCATTGGGCGCTTTGGTTGAATTAAGACGGATTTTAGACCCTGCCTCGTCAATAAGGTCTATCGCTTTATCGGGCAAAAATCTATCGTTAATATATCTTGCCGAAAGCTTTACTGCCGACTCTATTGCCTCGTCGGTAATCGTTACCTTATGAAATTCCTCGTATTTCGGTCTTAAACCCTTTAAGATAAGGATAGAATCCTCAACCGTCGGCTCGGCAACATCAACGGGTTGAAATCTTCGCTCAAGTGCCGCATCCTTTTCAATGTTTTTTCGGTATTCGCTTATTGTTGTGGCACCTATCAACTGAAAATCGCCACGGGCAAGGGATGGTTTTAAGATGTTAGCGGCATCGGTTGAGCCCTCTCCGGCTCCGGCACCCATAATCGTATGAACTTCGTCAATGAAGATAATTATATCGTCGTTATTTAATACCTCGTCAATAACCGCCTTTATTCTTTCCTCAAAATCGCCTCTGTATTTCGTTCCTGCAACCATTCCGGCAAGGTCAAGGGAAAACACCTTCTTATTAAGCAAAAGCTCCGGAACATCGCCCGAAACGATTTTTTGGGCAAGTCCCTCAACAATGGCGGTTTTTCCGACACCCGGCTCACCTATAAGGCAGGGGTTGTTCTTTGTTCTGCGACAAAGAATTTGGATAACCCGCTCAATTTCTTTATCTCTGCCGATTACGGGGTCAATTTTCCCGTCCTTTGCAAAACCTGTTAAATCCCTGCCGAACTTTGATAAATTCTCGGTCTTTTGCTTTTTAGTGTTATCCTTTTTGGTGTTATCGTTATCTTTAGTATCAAAATTGCATTTTTTTGCGATTTGAACAATAATATCCTCAGTGTTAATTCCGAGTTCCTTTAAAAATCTTGTTGCATAATTATCGGCTTCGCCCAACAAACTTATTAAAATATGCTCTGTGCTTACATATCTTTCACCTATGGACTTTGCGCCTAAAATTGCGCTTTCTATGACATTATTTGCCCTGACGGTAAAGTATTCGGGAGAAAGACGGGTTCGGCTTCCGATACCTATTTCTTCCTTTATTACCCTTAACACCCCGTTGAAATCAATATTATTGCTGTTAAGCACCTCGCAGGCAATACTGTCCTTAACGGATAAAAGTCCCAAAAGAATATGCTCACTGCCGATATAGGTATGCCCCAGGGTTTCGGCTATCGTAACCGATTTATTTAATGCCTCATTTGATTTTTCGGTAAAACCTTTAAAATTATATTTCATAATATCACCTGCTTACTATATATTTATACTTGACATAAACCTTAAAATATAATCAAATTAAAGAAGAACAAGAAACATTTCTTTAAGAATTGCCGCTCTCAAAAGATTTTGGCTTTCGGGCATAACTCTTCTCATAACATTACTGTTGACCGCCGAAAGCATAACCTTTGCCATATCCTTTTCAACAAGCCCCGTTTCAACGCAGTTTTCAAGCAAAACCCTCGTGCTTAAAGCGTCTATTGAATCGCCGATTGAGTTAATTATATGCATTATGGCGGAGGAATGATTCATAACAACTCGCTTAATGCGGATATAACCGCCGCCGCCTCGCCTACTGTCAATAATGTAGCCGTGCTCCGGGGTAAATCTTGACGACAAAACATAGTTGATTTGACTCGGCGCACAACCAAGCGAATTGGCGAACTCGTTTCGCTGAATTTCCGCCGTTTGCTGTTCGCTTTCGTTTAACATTCTCAAAATTTCGTCGGTTATTAAATCACTTAATTTCATATTATCACCCACAAATTGACTTTTTGACCTTTTGACCTTCTCTGACTTTTATTTTACCACTTTTAATCCGTATGTCAATAGGAAAAATAAAAAAAGCAGCAGGAAATTTTTCCTACTGCTTTATATTTTAGTTAAAATTACATTTTGCTTAAATTATTTTTAAGGTTATTAAGTTGTTCACGAAGTTCGTTTGGCAACTTATCGCCGAATTTCTTATAATGCTCTTCAATTTCAGCGGCTTCCTTTTCCCAAACATCCTTATCAACCTTAAGAATTGATTTAAGGGTCTCAATATCCATATCAAGGTCGGTAAGGTCAATATCTTCCGGCTTTGGAACATAACCGATAGCGGTTTCGGTAGCATCTGCCTTGCCCTCACAACGGTCAATAATCCAGTTAAGAACACGGGCGTTATCACCGAATCCCGGCCATACGAAGTTACCCTCATCATCGGTACGGAACCAGTTAACATTGAAGATTTTCGGAGCTTTATCGCCTAACTTTTTACCCATTTCCAACCAATGAGCAAAATAATCGCCCATATGATAGCCGCAGAACGGAAGCATTGCCATCGGGTCACGACGAACAACACCAACTGCACCGGCAGCGGCTGCGGTTGTTTCGGAAGCCATTGCAGAGCCGACAAATACACCGTTTACCCAGTCCTTTGACTGATAAACAAGCGGAGCGCACTTTGCACGGCGGCCGCCGAAGATAATAGCGGAAATCGGAACGCCCTGACCCTTATCAAATTCATCGGAAATGCAAGGGCAGTTCTTTGCGGGCGCGGTAAATCTTGAATTCGGATGAGCGCCGGAGGTTGCAACCTTGTTTGCCTTGTCATACTTTGTATAATCCCACGGCTCGCCCTTCCAGTTAAGAGCATTCTTCGGAGGATTCTTATCAAGACCTTCCCACCAAACGGTGTTATCGTCAAGATTTAAGCAAACATTTGTAAATATGGTATTCTTCTTTGTTGATTCAAGAGCGTTGAAGTTTGACTGAGCATTAGTTCCGGGAGCAACACCAAAGAAGCCGTTTTCGGGGTTAATGGCATATAATCTGCCGTCGGGGCCTATCTTCATCCAGGAAATATCGTCGCCAACCGTCCAAACCTTATAGCCCTTCTTGCGAAGATACTCGGGAGGAATAAGCATTGCAAGGTTTGTTTTACCGCAAGCAGACGGGAAAGCGGCGGCAACATATTTAACCTCACCTTTTGGATTTTGAAGTCCCAAAATGAGCATGTGTTCAGCCATCCAGCCCTCTTTCCAACCCTGGAAAGAAGCAATACGAAGAGCAAAGCACTTTTTACCCAAAAGAACATTTCCGCCGTAAGCGGAATTAACCGAAATAATGGTATTATCCTCGGGGAAATGACAGATATAACGGTCATCGGGGTTAACATCACATTTCGCATGTAAACCTCTAACCCAGTCATTAGAATCGCCTAATACCTTTAATACCTCGGCGCCGACACGGGTCATAATAGCCATATTTAATACAACATAGATAGAATCGGTTACTTCAATACCGATTTTGGCAAGGGGTGAGCCGACAGGACCCATAGAATAAGGGATAATATACATTGTTCTGCCCTTATATGTTCCTCTTGCGATGTTATATAACTTTTCATACATTTCATCGGGAGCGCACCAGTTATTAGTAGGACCGGCGGTTTCCTTATCCTTTGTGCAGATAAAAGTTCTGTCCTCAACACGGGCAACATCATTAGGTTTAGTTCTGTGAAGATAACAACCGGGGAGCTTTTCCTCGTTTAACTTTATCATTTCACCGGTAGAAACGGCTTCCTTACGCAATTCTTCAAGTTGAGCTTCGCTACCGTCAATCCACATTACCTTGTCGGGACAAAGCAAAGCTTTCATCTCGTCAAGCCACTTAACAACTGTCTTGTTTTCAGTCATTCTGATTACCTCTTAACATAAAAAATATTTTTGAAGCAAAAAAGCTCCAAATTTTCGCCTTATATATTATAATACCCAAATATAATATTGTCAATGCATTTTTGACAAAAATTTATCAATATATCCAAATTTTGCAAAAAAATACGGGAGGATTTATTCCTCCCGTAAAGTTAAAAAATTACTGTTCCATAATTGCCTTAAATTCGTCACCGTCAATCTTCTCTTTTTGAACCAAAGCTTCGGCAACGGCATGAAGCTTATCAATATTATCGGAACGTATCTTTTCGCCCTTCTTATAAGCTTCGTCAATAATTCTGTGAACTTCTTTATCAATTAAGGCATTAACCGATTCGGAGCAGTTTTCAACATGACCGTAATCTCTGCCTAAAAATACCTCGTCATTTGAGTTGGCATAAAGTATCGGACCGAGCGCCTCGCTCATACCGTATTTAACGACCATATCACGGGCAAGCTTTGTTGCTCTTTCAATATCGTTTGAAGCACCGGTTGAAATATCGGAATTGCAAAGCTTTTCGGCAATTCTGCCGCCTAAAAGCATAACAATTTCTTCTTCCATTTCGGTCTTATACTTACTGAACTTATCCTCGCTCGGAAGCGAAACGGTAAGGCCCAATGCTCTGCCTCTCGGAATAATCGTAATATAATGAATTTCGTCCTGCGTCGGCAAGAAATATCCCGTAATAGCGTGACCTGCTTCGTGATAAGCGGTATTTTTCTTTTCGCTTTCCTTAATAACCCAGCTCTTCTTTTCGGGACCGCCGATAACCTTAAGGGTTGCTTCCTCAATTTCGTTTTGAGTAATGGCTTTTTTCTTATGGCGAACGGTAAGCAGAGCCGCTTCGTTAAGAAGGTTTTCAAGGTCAGCACCCGTAAATCCGGCGGTGGATTTTGCAATGGTTGAAAGGTTAACATCAGGACCTAACGGCTTACCTCTTGAATGAACCTTCAATATCTCTTCCCTGCCCTTAACATCGGGGTAATTAACCGTAATCTGACGGTCAAATCTTCCCGGTCTTAAAAGCGCCTTATCAAGAATATCGGGGCGGTTTGTTGCAGCCATAACGATAACTCCGCCGTTATCACCGAAGCCGTCCATCTCAACGAGCAACTGGTTAAGAGTTTGTTCTCTTTCGTCGTGTCCGCCGCCGAGACCTGCGCCTCTTTGACGGCCAACGGCATCAATTTCGTCAATAAATATGATAGACGGTGCATTCTTCTTGGCTTCACCGAACAAGTCACGAACACGGGAAGCACCTACACCGACGAACATTTCAACAAAATCCGAGCCGGAAATTGAGAAGAACGGAACGCCTGCCTCACCGGCAACGGCACGGGCAAGTAATGTTTTACCTGTTCCCGGAGGTCCTACCAATAGGACACCTTTCGGAATATGAGCACCCATTTCGCTGAACTTTTTGGGGTCCTTTAAGAAGTCAACGATTTCGGACATCTCTTCCTTTTCTTCCTCGGCACCGGCAACATCCGCAAAGGTGGTTTTCTTTTTATCGTCCGCCTTTTTAACCTTGGCTTTGCCAAATCCCATTGTTTTATCGGCACCCATGGCAGAGTTCATTCGCCGCATAATGAAGATACCGAAAACTATCATAAGAACAACCATAATAATCGTCGGCAACATACTCATAATCCATGAGGTTTTACCGCCGCTCTTATAGTCATACTTAATCATATCTTTTTCGGACTTTGCATTTTCGTTTATTTCCAAAACCTTTTCGTTAACATCGTTATAAAAAAGGTTGGCATCGGGAACGGAATAATGCTTTTCGCCCTTTTCGTTTCTGAGGGTATAGGTCAAATCACCGGTATAAAGATTTAAGCTGAACTCTTTAACCTCATCGTTTCTGATTTGATCAACAATTTCATAGTATTTTGCTTTTTCGGTGGTCTTTGTTATGTTAGATACCGCCGCTAATGCCAAAATAAGAATAACGGGTATTCCTATAAAAAGCAAAACATTTCTAAGATTCTTTTTCAATTAAATAACTCCTTTTATACGAACTGCCGAAATTTATTTTTATTTATTATAAACGCTCGGTGAAAGAATACCGACATAGGGTATATTCCTGTATTTTTCATTATAGTCAAGACCGTATCCCACAACAAATTCATCCGGAATAACTTTACCGACATAATCGGCAACGATATCCGATTTTCTGTTTGCGGGTTTATCAAGCAAAGCGCAAATTTTGATGCTTTTTGCGTTTCTGTCCTCTAATATTTTCTTCAAATAAGCAAGGGTTATTCCTGAATCAAGGATATCTTCAACAATTAAAATATCCTTGCCGTCGGGGTCAACATCAAGGTCTTTTTTGAACTTTACAACACCGGTCGTTTTCGTTCCCGAATAGGAAGAAACCGCCATAAAGTCAATCTGACAGTCGCAGGTAACCTCTTTCATTATGTCAGCCATAAACACAACCGCACCCTTTAATACGCTTACCAAAAGCAAATCCTTGCCTTCATAATCCTTTGAAATTTGTTTGCCGAGTCTTTGGCAGATTTCCTTTAATTCCTCTTCGGAAACCAAAACTCTTTCAATATCCTTATCTAATTGCATAATCTTCCTCCTTAAACCTCATAAATTTTAAAAAATAAGACCTTTTTTGTTGAATTATCAATCTTTACCCTATCTGCAACGCCTATCTTATGCGCCAAGACGATGCCGCCATCGTCGGCAAAAACAGGCAGATTATTACGCAAATTTTTAGGGACTTTCTTTTCGGTAAGCAGTTTTTTAAGTGTTTTTGTAACCGAAGAATTTGAAAGTTTAATTTTATCGGCATTATTTTTCGGAAGTTTTCTTATGTTACCGATTATTTTATCACAGTCAACTGCATAATTTGAAAACAAACCGTGAACTTTTTTTAAATTATGATATTCCTCTATGCTCAAAACGGCGGTTTCAACCGAAAATTCAGCATCTTCCGTTACCGTTTTTTCAAAGCAAAAAGAATTGCCTTTTACGGTTGCGACAAAATCTTCAATTATTGACACTTTACCGCTTTTTGCAAGACAAATGCCATACATTTCTTCAATATGCAAGCTATCGGGAACAGTTGCGAATTTATGACGGTAAAATTTAATTATCACCCGTTTTGCAATACTCTTGTGAAGCATTTCAAAGCCGCACAAATCAAGAAAACCGTCACTTAATCTTTTTTTATACTCATTTTCGGCAACGAAAGACAAATAATCGTTATCTTCATTAAGAGTAACGGCAAGTTTTGAAGCATTTATGACGGCGTTTTCATTTATTTCTGTAAGAACGGGAACAACCTTATGCCTTATAATATTTCGGCTGCAATCGTCAATCAAATTAGTTGAATCGGTCATAAATTCAAGGTTATTATCTTTACAGTAGTTTTCAATATCTTCCCTGTTGCAAAGAATTATCGGTCTTATAATACCGTCCCTTTTGGCAGGAATACCCTTTAAGCCGTTAAGCGATGTGCCCCTTGAAATATTGAAAATCATTGTTTCAATATTATCACTTGCGGTATGAGCCGTTGCTATTACGCCCTTTTTAACACGGTTTAGAAAATCGTATCGCAGTTCTCTTGCGGCGGTTTCAATACTTACGCCTTTTTCTTCGGCATATTTCGGGGCATCACCCTTTTCAAACACAAAAGGAACACCCAAGCTCTCGCAAAAGTTCTTTGTCCATTCTAAATCTCTATCGGCTTCGGCGCCCCTGATACCGTGATGATAATGAGCGGCATAAATCTTAAAGCCAAAGTCGTTTTTGAGATTATTAAGAGCATATAAAAGCGCAACCGAATCGGCACCGCCCGATATTGCAACGGTTATTTCTTTAACGCCGTCAAAAAGATTATACTCTTTATCGGCACGAATAATTTTATCTATCATCTTGTTCGGTCAATACCCGTAAAGCGAGTATGCTCTGCATCCCAGTATAAATCTACGGAGCCCAAACCGCCGTGACGGTTTTTGGCGATGATGCACTCTGCCTTTGTCGGGTCGGAACGGTCATCATCTTCCTTCTTCTCATTATCGTAATATCCCTCTCTATATAGGAACAATACTATATCGGCATCCTGCTCAATAGAGCCGGAATCACGAAGGTCGGCAAGTGCCGGTTTATGAGATTTACCCTTTGCCTCGGTAGCACGGGAAAGCTGAGCACAGGCAATAACGGGGACTTTCAGTTCCTTTGCCATAATTTTTAAGCTTCTCGTTATTTCGGCAACCTCTTGAACACGGTTATCATTTTGACGGGGAGTATGCATAAGTCCCAAATAGTCAACGATAACAAGGTCAACCTTTTTCATTCGGCGAAGCTTTGCCTTCATTTCGGGAACGGTTATGCTTGATGTTTCGTCAATATAAAAATCGGCTTTTGAAAGGTTTTCACCCGCCTGAGCCAAAACGGTCCACTCGTCACCGTCAAGCTCGGCAGTTCTCAGTTTCTCGCTCTTGATTCCCGCCTCGCTTGAAAGAAGTCGCTGAGCCAACTGGTCTCTTGTCATTTCAAGGGAGAAGAAGCATACGGTTTTTCCTGCATTTACGGCAACATTTCTTGCAATATTTAAGGCAAATGCGGTTTTACCCATACCCGGACGGGCACCTAAAATTATAAGATCTGATTTATTAAGCCCCGTAATCATTTTATCAAGCGAAGAAATTCCGCTCGGAATACCTATGTAGTCATTTTTGGTTTCGGGGTCTGACTTTTTGGCAAGAAGGTCATAGGTTTCGTTCTCCAAAACCTGCTTTATATGAGTAAGTCCCGACACCTCTCTGCCCGAACGGATATCATAAATGCGCTGTTCGGCATTGTTTATAAGCTTACCCGAATCAAGAATATTCTCGTCAACATCCTTGATTATTTCCTTTGCGGCATTAAGCAAAGCCCTTGAATAGTATTTATCCCTGATGATAGACACATATTCCATAACATTTGCCGAGGACGATACACTCTGAACAAGTTGAGTAAGATATGCCTTTCCGCCGTCATCATCATAGGTGCCGTTTGATTTGAGTTTTTCAAGCAAAGAAACAAAATCAATTACCTGATTAAACTCAAACATCGTGCTTATGGCACTGTAAATATCCTGATGCTGAGGCAGATAAAAAAGCTCGGGTTTCATCCATTCGGCAATGTTGTCAAGACATTTAGGGTCAATGATAATTGAGCCCAAAACCGCCTGTTCCGCTTCTAAAGAATAGGGCTGTCTTGCAAAATCCGAACCAAAATCATTTTTAGCCATTATTCCGTTACCTTCACATTTACTGTTGCGATAATGCCGGTATAAAGTTTAACTTCGGCGGTATATTCACCAAAATTCTTAATATCGGCAACCGACATTTTCTTTTTATCAACCTTTATTTTGAGTTGCTTTTCAATTTCTTCGGCAATTTCCTTTGATGTAACACTGCCGAATAATCTTCCGCCCGTTCCGGCTTTTGCGGTAATCGTTACCGTTTTGCCGTTTAATTGCTCGGCCGTTCTCTTGGCCGCTTCTATTTCTTCCTTTTTGTGATGAGCGGTTGCTTCGTTACGGCTTTTAAGCTCGCTCATAGCGGCACTGTCCGCCTCTATAGCCAAATTCTTCGGGAAAAGAAAGTTTCTTGCGTATCCGTCGGAAACATTTACAAGCTCGCCCTTTTTTCCTTTACCTTTAACATCGGCAAGTAATATTACCTTCATTTTTATCACCTTTTTTGATTATATTTCAACAATAACGGGAAGCACCATAGGACTTCTGTGGGTTTTATTATATAAAAACTTCGCAACACCGTCTTTTATACGGGTTCTATAGATGTTCCAATCCCTGACATTACCACGGTAACAGCCCTCAATTATATCGTAAACGGCATTTTCTATCTGAAGCATAAGCTCTTCGGATTCCTTTACGAAAACAAATCCTCGGGATACGATTTCGGGACGGGACAAAACCTCTCTCGTCGTAGAATCAACAACGATGGTTACAACAATAATACCGCCCTCGGCTAAATGCTTACGGTCACGAAGAACAATGGAGCCGACATCGCCGACACCGAGACCGTCAACAAGAACTCTTCCTGCCGGAACGGTAGCCGAGGTATAAACATGCTTATTTGAAAGTTCAACAACGCTTCCGTTACCGACAATTATGATATTATCCTTGCTCATTCCCATAGTTTCGGCCAACTGCGAATGTTTATATAGATGCTTTTGCTCACCGTGAACGGGAATAAAGTATTTCGGTTTTACAATACCGAGCATTGTTTTAAGTTCTTCCTGACAAGCGTGACCCGAAACATGAACATCATACATCTTCTCATAAACAACATTTGCGCCGCATTTGAGAAGCTCGTTTACAACCTTACTTACGGTCTTTTCGTTTCCGGGAATGGGTGTTGCGGAAATGATAAACATATCGCCGGGGATAATCTCAACCTGTCTATGCTCGGAAAACGCAATTCTATGCAATGCAGAAAGGGGCTCTCCCTGACTGCCGGTAGTAACGACAACTATCTTTTCGGTAGGATAGTTCTTTATCGTTTCTATCTCAATCAACACGCCTTCGGGAACCTTTAAGTAACCGAGTTCGGCGGCAACCTTAACAACATTGAGCATACTTCTGCCCGAAACGGCAACCTTTCGGTCGCATTTTACCGCTTGGTCAATAATTTGCTGAATTCTATGAATATTTGAGGAGAAGGTCGCAACGATTATTCTATGACCCTCCGCCTTACTGAACAATGTTTCAAGCGAGTTTCCGACAAGACGCTCCGAAGGGGTATAACCCGGTCTTTCAGCATTTGTTGAATCGGCAAGAAGCGCCAAAACACCCTTTTTGCCGAGTTCGCCGAATCTTGCAAGGTCTATCATTTTACCGTCAATAGGCGTTGTATCAATCTTAAAGTCACCCGTTTGAACGATAATGCCGGCAGGGGTTGTTATGGCAAAGCCGACCGCATCGGGAATTGAATGATTAACATGAATAAACTCAACACTGAAATTGCCGAGAGAAATGGTAGAGCCGTCCTTAACAACATTAAGCTTGGCTTCGTTTAATAGCTTATGCTCCTTTAACTTTTCGGAAATAAGCGCCACGGTTAAACGGGTGGCATAAATCGGGACATTAAACTGCCTTAAAAGATAAGGGATACCGCCGATATGGTCCTCGTGACCGTGGGTAATAAACAAGCCCTTGATTTTATCCTTACATTCAAGAAGATACGAAAAATCGGGAATTACAACATCAATACCCGGAGTTTCCTCATCGGGAAAACTCATACCGCAATCAACAAGAATCATCTCGTCATCATACTCATAAAGAGTTATGTTTTTGCCGATTTCACCTAAACCGCCAAGCGGTATGATTTTAACCGATTTGGCGGGTTTTGTCACCCTTTGCGAATGACCCGTTACCTTTTTGTTTTGATTTTTGTTAACACTTTGTTTTGCTTTTTTGGGAATAGAATTATCTTTGATTATTTCTAAATCAGCCGACTTTTGCGCAGCGCGGTTATAATAATTCTTTTTCGCAGAAAAACCTCTTGTCTTTTTCTGCTTTGAATCTGACATAAAATACCTCCGTTTGAAAAAAATTATGTAATTAAAGTTTTCAAAGTCAAATGAAAACTATTTTTTACCTGTTGAGCCGAATCCGCCCGAAGCTCTATCGGATTCATTAAGATTTTCGGCTTCAAAAAAATCCGCCTTTAAGTAAGGCATAAATACAATTTGAGCAACCCGTTCGCCGTTTTCAACCGTTTGAACGAGGTTTGACTGATTATAAAGCGGAATCATTATTTCGCCTCGGTAATCACTGTCAATTACCCCGACTTTATTTGCAGGAGCAAGACCTTTTTTTGTCGCAAGTCCGCTTCTTGCAAAGATAAAGCCGCCAAAGCCCTCGGGAATTTCAAGGGCGATACCCGTATGTATCAAAAAGGTTTCACCGGGGTTGACCGTTATACTTTCACCGTCAAGCAAGGCATATAAATCGGCACCGGCGGAAAATTTTGTTCCATAGGTCGGAACAATGGCATTTTCGTTTAATTTTTTATACTTAACTGTGCCCATAAACTGCCTCCGAGAACAAGATAAAATCATAGATAGTAATATAATAACATAAATGTTACTTTTTTACAACAAAAAATTATATAATAATTATATTTTGACAATAAAGCCGTTATGTGTTAAAATTTTATCGCTTACTTTGGAGGTTATTATGGGAATTGTTAAAAATGTTGAACATAGATTTGAAATAAACCCTCTTGCCTGCGGTCAGGCGGTTATTTGTATGCTTTCTGGGCTTGAATTTGACGAAGTATTCAAACTCGTTAAAACCGAAAAAGAAACAACGCTTAAAGATATGTTTTTTGCTCTTAATTCGCTCGGAATAGATATTCAAAAAAACCGACAGGAAGTCACCTCAAAGAACGACCTGCCGGATATTGCTCTTTTAAGTCTTGAAACGCCGAAATGTTGGCATTGGTCTTTATATTATTTCGGGAAATTTTACGACCCCGAATACGGGATTTTGGACGATTTTCCGCCCTCAAACCGCCGATATTTTTGGGAAATAAAATCCTCTATTTAACAACCGTTCCGGCGCTTGATTTTTGGAGAATAAGGATATTTTCCGTGCTTAAATTTTTAACGCCGATATACACTAAAATCTGCTGATTTTCCTTTGTTTTACATAAAAATTCATAGCACCTGACCTCTTTTCCGGAGTCGGTCGGTATAAGGCATAGTTTACTTGAAACTATGCTTAATTTTTTGCTCACTTTTGCCCTTGCTTCATCTACCGTATGAGGCAGTTTATCAAAGGGTCTCGGTGTATGATTTGTTAAAAATCCGCTGCTTTCAAAAAGCATAATTTCGCCGTTGTCAAGCGCTACACCTATCTTAATTAAATCGGTATAGCAAAGGGTGTCACCCGACATATAAGCATAGTTAATAACACAAACTCCTTCATCGGCATAATAATAGGTTTTTTTCATATTTTTTACCGCTAATTTTTCAAGGAACTTTTCGGCATATTCTATTGCTTTTTCGTTGGTTATTTTATTGTTTTCAACATCTCTTGAATTGCGCATATATTCAATATATCTGCCTGTTTTCGTGACACTTACAGTAATTCCGTCATTTTCAAAGCGGTAACATTCTATATTTCCGTTTTGTTCGCCGTTATACTTTAACGAGCCGCTTTTTAATCCGAAAACCGATTCGGCTCTTTTTCTGCAATCTTCCTTTGAGTATGATTTTTCGTTTGCAAGCATAATCGGGTTTTTGCTTAAAATATGGTCCGAAAAAGGTCCGTCATAAATAAGCGTCGGGTAATCCTTTAAGCTCTCCTCTATGCCGTCAAGCGACCCTGCAAGTGTCTTTATATCAACCTTTTTTTCAATATTCTCGTCTAACATTTTTGTCAATTCATCAAGGTTATCGTAATTTTTGTTTATTTCATTAAAAGCATTTGAAATCGTTCTTGATGTTTCATAAAGTTTAAGCATCATATCGCTCTGCTCGTCGGTTACTTTTCCCTTTTCTATTGCGGTTTTTGAGCAGGAAATTGAATAGTTACCAACCTGCGATAAAAACTTATAAAGAGTTGCGGAATTTTTAGTTCCGTTCGGTAAATCCGACAATGCGTTTTTGGCAATTTCGCCCTCGGTAAAAAGTTTTGTCGTAAGCGTTATAAGGTCGCTTCCCTCCTCAATATATGCGGTTTTATTGAGGGTTTCGGTTATATTATTGAGCGATTCTTCAAGTGTATTTAAGCTCTCAATATTGCTGTTTTGCACCTGCAATTTATAACGGGAATTCATATTTCTTTCTTTGATAAAAAATCCGTATCCCGTCAAACATACCGCCGACATAAACGAAATAATTCTGATTACTGTTCTTTTTTTCATATTTTTTCCTCCCTTTCAAATATTTTTGACAGTAATTGCGAATTTTATTATAAGAATACTTGATTTTTTTATTTATATATGATATTATACAGTTGTATGTAAATAAAAGCGCATATCAAGACAGTAGTTGATGTTAAGAAGTTTTAAGCGAGTCGGGGTTGGTGGAAGCCCGATAACCGAAATATCAATGAAAATCACTTGCCAGCTGCAATTCCGAAAGTTTTTTACGATTAAGAATTGCCGTTTTACCGGCGTTATTCGGTTCGGGGATGTTTGTCCCTCGTAATAGGTGGTTAAAACAGTTCCCCTTGTCCTATTATGGATAAGGGGATATTTCTTTAAGTGAGGTTTTTTTGATGTATGACAGTATTTCGCCCAATGTAAATTTCGTTGAGCAGGAAAAGAAAATCAAGGAGTTTTGGGATAAGGAGGACATCTTCAAGAAAAGTATTGAAGAAAAAGCCAAAGGAACTCCCTATGTATTTTACGACGGCCCTCCGACTGCAAACGGCAAGCCGCATATCGGTCATGTTCTAACCCGTGTTATTAAAGATATGATTCCCCGTTATAAAACAATGAAGGGCTGTATGGTTCCCCGTAAGGCAGGTTGGGATACGCACGGTCTTCCCGTTGAGCTTGAGGTTGAAAAGCTTTTGGGCCTTGACGGCAAGGAGCAGATTGAGGAATACGGTTTAGAGCCGTTTATTGACCACTGCAAAGAATCGGTTTGGAAATATAAAGGTATGTGGAAGAAAAAAAAAAAAACCGTTGGTTTCTGGGCTGATATGGATAACCCCTATGTTACTTATGACAATAACTTTATTGAGTCGGAATGGTGGGCATTAAAGCAAATCTTTGAAAAAGGTCTTTTATATAAGGGCTTTAAGATTGTTCCATATTGTCCGCGTTGCGGAACTCCCCTTTCTTCTCACGAGGTTGCTCAGGGTTATAAGGCGGTTAAAGAGCGCTCCGCCGTTGTTCGCTTTAAGGTTAAGGGCGAGGATAATTATTTCCTTGCTTGGACTACTACACCTTGGACATTACCCTCTAATGTTGCGCTCTGCGTTAACCCGAATGAAGAATATGCTCTTGTTAAGGCAAATGACGGATATAACTACTATATGGCTACTGCTCTTCTTGACAAGGTTTTAGGCAAGCTTGCAAGCGAAGACAAACCCGCATACGAAATTTTAGAAACATATAAAGGCACAGAACTTGAATATAAAGAATATGAGCCGCTTTATAAATGCGCAGGTGAAAAAGCCGAGCAGCAGCACAAGAAAGCGCATTATGTTGTTTGCGACACCTATGTAACCATGTCAGACGGAACAGGTATCGTTCATATTGCTCCTGCTTTCGGTGAGGACGACTCAAAGGTCGGAAGAAAATACGATTTACCCTTCGTTCAGTTTGTTAACGGCAAGGGTGAGCTCACTGAGGAAACTCCCTATGCGGGTAAATTCGTTAAGGATGCCGACCCGCTTGTTCTTACCGACCTTGACAAAGACGGTTTGCTCTTTGACGCTCCGAAATTTGAGCATGATTATCCTTTCTGTTGGCGTTGCGATACTCCGCTTATCTACTATGCCCGTGAATCCTGGTTTATCAAGATGACCGATGTTAAGGATGACCTTATCAAAAACAACAACACAATTAACTGGATTCCCGATTCAATAGGAAAGGGTCGTTTCGGTGACTGGCTTAACAATGTTCAGGACTGGGGTATTTCAAGAAACAGATATTGGGGAACTCCGCTTAATATCTGGACCTGCGAATGCGGTCATATGCATTCTATCGGCTCCATTGAAGAATTAAAATCAATGTCCGATAACTGCCCTGACGATATTGAGCTTCATAGACCTTATATTGATAATGTTACTATTAAATGTCCTCATTGCGGCAAAGAAATGCACCGTGTTCCTGAGGTTATTGACTGTTGGTTTGACTCGGGTTCTATGCCCTTTGCTCAGCATCACTATCCTTTTGAAAACAAGGAATTATTTGAGGCGCAATTCCCTGCCGACTTTATTTCGGAGGCGGTTGACCAGACAAGAGGTTGGTTCTATTCCCTACTTGCCATTTCAACCCTTATTTTCAATAAAGCCCCCTATAAGAATGTTATCGTTTTAGGTCATGTTCAGGACGAAAACGGTCAAAAGATGAGTAAATCAAAGGGCAACGCCGTTGACCCGTTTGATGCTCTTGAAAGCTTCGGCGCCGATGCGATAAGATGGTATTTCTATACCAACTCTGCTCCATGGCTTCCAAACCGTTTCCACGGAAAAGCCGTTACCGAGGGACAAAGAAAGTTTATGGGAACTCTTTGGAACACATACGCTTTCTATGTTCTTTATGCCGAAATTGACAAGTTTGACCCGACAAAATATAATCTTGCCGACTGCAAGTTGACGGTTATGGATAAATGGCTTTTATCAAAGCTTAACACCTGTGTAGGCGAGGTTGACAACAATCTTGCAAACTACCGTATCCCCGAAGCCGCCCGTGCTTTACAGGAATTTGTTGACGGTATGAGTAACTGGTATGTTCGCCGCGGCAGAGAAAGATATTGGGGTCTTACCCTTACAGATGACAAGATTGCGGCTTATATGACACTTTATACCGCACTTGTTACTACAATAAAGACAGCTGCACCGATGATTCCGTTTATGGCAGAGGCAATTTATCAGAATATTGTAAGAAATATTGATAAAGATGCGCCTATTTCAATTCACCTTTGCGACTTCCCCGTTGTTGACGAGAATGCAATAGACAAAGAACTTGAAGCCAAGATGGACGATGTTCTTAATATCGTTGTTTTAGGCAGAGCTTCAAGAAACGGAGCCAATATTAAAAACCGTCAGCCGCTTAATACAATGTATGTTAAATGCGACGACAGTTTGGAAGATTTTTACATTGATATTATCCGTGAGGAACTTAATATTAAAAATGTATCGTTTACCGATAATGTAGGCGATTTCGTAAGCTACAGCTTCAAGCCGCAGCTTAAAACCGTAGGTCCTAAATACGGTAAGCAGTTAGGCGAAATAAGAACTGCCCTTTCAGAGCTTGACGGAACAAAGGCGAAGGCAGAACTTGACGAAAACGGAAAGCTTACCTTTGATTTTGCAAGTGGTGCGGTAGAATTAACCGCTGATGATTTACTTATTGAAGCAAAACAAAAAGAGGGATTCTTTACCCTTACCGACAACGGATTTACCGTAGCGCTTGATACAACCCTTACCGAAGAACTTATTGAAGAAGGTTTTGTTCGCGAAATAGTCAGCAAAATCCAAACAATGCGTAAGGATGCCGACTTTAATGTTACCGACCATATCAGAGTTACCCTTAAAGGCACCGAAAAGGTTGTCGGCATTGCAATTAAAATGAAAGACGAAATTGTCGGTGATACCCTTTGCGACAGTTTGGAAGCCGCCGAGCCGATTGGTTTTGTTAAGGATTGGGATATTAACGGCGAAGCGCTTACTATAGGTATTGAAAGGATTTGAGTATTATGAGTGGAAAAAATGAACAAAACAACAGTTCATACGACGATTTTATTGATATAATGTCATCATCCACGCCTAAAAGCGAAGAAAAAGAAAAGCCGATAGAGCTTATGAAAGAAAGCATTGACAGATACGGAAACGGAATGTTCAAATATATGGGCGGTATCGTCAAGTTTATCGCTTTTATGATTTGCTTTTTAATAATTATTCTATCGTTTGTTGCCGGATTTTTCTTCTATTCAAAAGCTTCAAGTGATATTGTTATTGCGATTGCCATAATCGGTGCAGGATGCTCCGTTGCTTTGATTACACTCTTTATGATTTACAGTGTCGGACACCTGATTTGCCAAAACAATGAGATAATCACCCGACTTAATAAGCTTCTTAAAAAATAATAAAGGCATAAGAAAAGCCGTACATCAAAAAAGATGTGCGGCTTAATTTTTTGCTTGAATTTTATCTTTTATGCTTTGCCTATTGAACCGAAAAGTTCCATTTTTTCCTTAACGGTTTCCTTGATTGCTTCAAAGCCGGGAGCCAAAAGCTTTCTCGGGTCAAAGCCCTTGCCCTGAAGGTCCTTACCTTCTTCAACATACTTTCTTGTTGCGGCGGCAAAGCTCAACTGGCACTCGGTATTAACATTTATCTTTGAAACGCCGAGCGAAATTGCCTTTTTAATCATATCGGCGGGAATACCTGTTCCGCCGTGAAGAACCAACGGCATTTCACCGGTTAATTCCTGAATAGCGGCAAGAGTATCAAATGAAAGACCTGCCCAGTTTTCGGGATATTTACCGTGAATATTACCGATACCGGCAGCAAGCATTGTTACGCCTAAATCGGCAATCATTTTACATTCCTTAGGATCGGCAACTTCACCGCCGCCGATAACACCGTCTTCCTCACCGCCGATGGCACCAACCTCGGCTTCCAAAGAAAGACCTAACTTATTGCAGGTTTCAACCAATTCCTTGGTTTTTGCAATATTTTCTTCAATCGGATAATGAGAACCGTCAAACATAACGGAAGAAAATCCTGCTTCTATGCATTTCTTTGCGCCTTCATAAGAACCGTGGTCAAGATGGAGAGCAACGGGAACGGTAATACCGAGTTCCTCAATCATACCCTTAACCATACCGACAACCGTCTTATAACCGCACATATACTTACCTGCACCCTCAGAAACACCGAGAATAACAGGAGAATTATTTTCCTGTGCCGTTAAGAGAATGGCTTTTGTCCATTCAAGATTGTTGATGTTAAACTGACCAACGGCATATTTACCGGCTTTGGCCTTTGTTAACATTTCTTTTGCTGAAACTAACATAATATATCTCCTTTAATTTTACTAACAATATTATAAATCATTTCCCCGACAAATACAAGGTAAAAATTGACAAAAATTTATCAGAGGCAACTGTCAACATTAACCTTTTCGGGTTTTTTCTCCAAAAGCGCGGGATTTGAAAGAAGTTGTTTCATTCTTCTGAACGCAATGGCGAAATGATAACCGGAACAAATCCTTTCGTCCATTACAACGCCAAGCGGCATACATTTTTCAAAAACAATTTCACCGTTCTTGCGTTTTGCAACCTCTCTTGTATTACCCATAGTCATCATAATACTCGTTGTTCCAAAGTCGTAAATATGATGATAAATATGATTGGTTCTTATAGACGCAAGGTTTGAAATAACAAGCGTATTATGGAACGGCGAAGCATCAATAACCGATTTCGGCATAAGTCCATGCTTATCAATAAACTTAAAGAAGTTTATGCCGACACGCAAAAGTCCCGGAATGCTCAAAAGAATTTTTATCCATTTTTCCGTTCCGTTATTATCGGGAGCATTTCTGTTTTCATCAACGAACTTATTGATGGTATCATTAACCTCAAAAATATTATCATCGGGGTTAAAATGCATCTTTGACATCGTTCCGTCAACATCACCCGCCTTCAAAACAACCATACCCACCGCAATTTCATTACGGGCATAAATGTTTTTGTTGACAACAAAACGGTTGAGGTCCGGATATTCGGCAACAGTTTGAGTAAAAGCCGCTAAAATTACCGACATATGGCTTAAAGAAATCCCCTGTTTACGCTTTTCATTGATATAGTTTTGTATCGGGTCATAAGGAATATCAATGGTAATCATATTCATAGAATCGGTTCGGCGATCCATAATATGAGCCGCAACGGTATACATAGGGTCCGCATTTTTAAGCTTTTTTCCGTCTTTTCTCATAACAAACCTCCTAATAAATATACTGAATTTATTATACTACTAAATATTTATAAAAGCAAGAAAATAATTAACAGTAAATAAAAGAGCCGCAAACCAAAAGTTTGCGGCAAAAATATCAGTCATTGCTGTAAGGAAGTAAAGCTATCTGGCGAGCGCGCTTAATAGCGGTTGTAAGCTCACGCTGATGCTTTGCGCAAGTTCCGGTTGCTCTGCGGGGAAGTATCTTCGCACGCTCAGAAACAAACTTACGGAGCTTTGCAACATCCTTATAATCAATATTCTCTGCACGGTCAGCGCAAAAATGGCATATCTTCTTGCGGGGCTTTCTGTGCATTGGTCTATCTGTCTTTTCCATGGAAAAGTTCCTCCTTTACTAAAATATGAGTCAAATTGCAAATCAGAACGGTAAATCGTCATCAACATTACTGTCAATGGCGTTAAAATCGTTAGCGGTTGAATTTGAGAATGATTCAGCGGAATCGTTCATACCGCCGCCAACATTATCCTTCTTTGATTCAACAAACTGGACATTATTGGCAACAACCTCAAAAGCGGTTCTGTTATTGCCGTTTTTATCGGTATAACGACGGGTCTGAATAGTTCCCTCAATACCGATCATACTGCCTTTTTTGATATACTTTGTAACAAAATCAGCAGTTTGGCGCCAAGCAACAATATTGATAAAATCAGTTTGTGCTTCTTCGCCTGCGCGGTAACGACGACTTACCGCAATGGAGAAAGATGTAACGGAAATACCGTTAGCAGTGGTTTTAAGCTCAGGATCGGCAGTTAAGCGACCTGTAAGAACAACCAAGTTAAACATAAGTCTAAACCTCCATTATTTTTTGATGGTCATTATACGAAGAACACCATCGGTAATTCCTGCTACACGCTCAAGCTCAGCAGGGAAATTCGGCTCGGCGGCATAGTTGAAGAATACATAGTAACCTTCTGCCTCGTCGTTGATTAAGAAAGCGAGTTTACGCTTACCCCAATCGTCAACGTTTTCAATTGTGCCGTTCTTTGCAATTAACTCATTGAACTTATCCTTTAATGCGGCAACTGCCTCGTCGCCATCCTTAACGGAAAAGATAAGAGTTGATTCATAGTTAGCTGTCATATACGTTGCACCTCCTTATGGACTATTGTCCGACTCCGGTAAAAATTTAAGTCGGCAAGGGTTTTTGCGGACATAATTCCACAAATAACTTAATTATTTTATCAGTAAACTTCTCTCTTGTCAACAATTATTTTCAAATTATTGACGAATAATAATAAATATGATATAATTACTTGTCTTATAGTAGAAGGGGGATTATTATGTTACTTGCCGTTGATATAGGAAATACCAACATAACTTTGGGTGCATTTGACGGTGATATTCTGCTATTTACTGCCCGTCTTGCAACCGATAAACGACTTACAAGCGACCAATATTCTTATGAAATCAAGAATATTTTATCTTTGCATGACAAAAAGTTAAGTGATGTTGAAGATTGTATTATCGCTTCGGTTGTTCCGAATGTTGAAAACTCCATTTGCAAGGCGCTTACCAATGTTTGCCCCGTTGTTCCGCTTTGCGTCGGACCCGGAATTAAGACAGGTCTTAATATCAAGATAGATAATCCCGCCCAACTCGGTGCCGACCTTGTTGCCGGTGCTGTTGGCGCCATTTCCGAATACACACTTCCCTGCATCATTATTGATATGGGAACGGCGACCACTATTTTTGCC
This sequence comes from Clostridia bacterium, assembly GCA_024404195.1. Lineage (GTDB taxonomy): Bacteria > Bacillota > Clostridia > Oscillospirales > Acutalibacteraceae > UBA737. The sequence continues at coordinate 35,286 of JAKSQJ010000007.1, forward strand.
GTTGATAAGGACGGCGGATTTATCGGCGGCGCCATTTGTGCCGGAGTTTGGCTTACCTTGAATGCGCTTTGCGAAAATACCGCCCAGCTTCCCTCAACCAAAATTGTTGCTCCCCATTCGGTTATCGGAACAAATACTTCCGACTGTATGAAATCGGGACTTGTTTTCGGAACTGCTTCCATGATTGACGGTATTGTTAAACGCATAACTGAGGAATTAGGTTCGCCCTGCTCGGTTGTTGCCACCGGAGGTCTTGCAAAGGAAATAATAAAATACTGCGACAGCGATATAATATATAATGAGCACCTTTTACTTAACGGTTTAAGAACAATATATGAAAAAAACCAGTAATTTACCGGTTTTTAATAAATTTTTAATGAGCTGTATCATTTTTTGAACAGCATCGGAGGAAAATTATGAAGAAAACAAATACTTTTAAGCTTACGCTTATGGCATTATTCACTGCTATAATGCTGATTATGAACTTTACGCCTTTCGGCTACATCCCTACCCCGTTTTTTTCCATAACGCTTATGACGATACCGGTTGCTCTCGGCGCTGTATGTATCGGAATTTCAGGAGGTTTGTATTTAAGCTTTCTTTTCGGGCTTACAAGCTTTTTGATGTGCTTCAACATCGGATATTTGCCGGACAGAACTGCGCCTTTGATGTTTGATGCTACGCCGGTAGGCACTATTATCACCTGCTTTGTTCCGCGTCTTATTGCGGGACTTGTTACTGCACTTGTTTTTTGGTTATTCAAAAGAAAAGGAAAAACCGGCATTGTTCCGACTGCATTTTCCTGCGCTTTAATGCCTATTTTGAATACAACTTTGTTTCTGACAAGTTATTATATACTTTTTAAGAATACCCCTCTTGCGATGAAGGGCATTAAAGCCCTTATTACCGCCGCATTTACAATAAACGGTCTTGCGGAACTTATTCTCACATTGCTTGTTGCCGGTGCGGTTGGCAGAACTCTCAATAAATATATGGAAAGATTAAGTGTAAAATAGTCAAAAAGCCGTCAATTGACGGCTTTTTTATTGTTAGAAATAAAAATTTTGAAATATTTTGAAAAAATGCTTTATTTTTCCTTAAATGTTTGTTATAATAAATTGAATGTTCAGGAATTATATATATTGTATATAGTTATTGGGAACATCTTTTAATTTGTTAATTATTTTTTAGGAGGTTGATTCGTAATGAGTCACAAGTATGTTTACCTTTTCAGCGAAGGCGACGCTTCCATGCGTGAGCTTTTAGGCGGTAAAGGTGCTAACCTTGCAGAAATGACCAAAATCGGTCTTCCCGTTCCTCAGGGTTTCACCATCTCCACCGAAGCTTGCACACAGTATTATGAAGACGGTCGTCAGATCAATGCTGACATCCAAGCAGAAATTATGGAATACATTGAAAAGATGGAAAACATCACCGGCAAAAAATTCGGTGATAAGAAAAATCCTCTTCTCGTTTCCGTTCGTTCAGGCGCTCGTGCTTCCATGCCGGGTATGATGGACACCATTCTTAATTTGGGTCTTAACGAAGATGTTGTTAATGTTATCGCAGAGCAGTCAAACAATCCCCGTTGGGCTTGGGACTGTTACCGTCGTTTCATTCAGATGTTCTCCGATGTTGTTATGGAAGTCGGCAAGAAGTATTTTGAAAAGCTTATTGACGATATGAAGGCAAAGAAGGGCGTTGAATTTGACGTTGAGCTTACTGCCGATGACCTTAAAGAACTTGCTAATCAGTTCAAGGCAGAGTATAAGAATCAGTTAGGCACTGACTTCCCCGATGATCCGAAAGAGCAGTTGTTTGCAGCTATTAAGGCTGTTTTCCGTTCATGGGACAACCCCCGTGCAAACATTTACCGTATGGACCACGACATTCCTTATTCTTGGGGTACTGCCGTTAATGTTCAATCCATGGCTTTCGGTAATATGGGTGAAGATTGCGGAACAGGCGTTGCATTTACCCGTAACCCTGCTACCGGTGAAAAAGGTCTTATGGGTGAGTTCCTCACCAACGCTCAGGGCGAAGATGTTGTTGCCGGTGTAAGAACTCCGATGCCGATTGCCGAAATGGCTGAGAAGTTCCCTGCCGCATTTGAGAAGTTCAATAATGTTTGTAAGATTCTTGAAGACCATTACCGTGATATGCAGGATATGGAATTCACCGTTGAACACGGCGAACTTTATATGCTCCAGACCCGTAACGGTAAGAGAACTGCCGCTGCCGCTATCAAAATCGCTTGTGATTTGATTGACGAAGGTATGATTACCGAAGAAGAAGCTCTTATGCAGATTGATGCAAAGAGCCTTGATATGCTCCTCCACCCGACATTTGATGTTGCTGCTCTTAAGGATGCAGATAAGAACAATGTTGTTGGTAAGGGTATTGCCGCTTCCCCCGGTGCTGCCGCAGGTAAGATTGTATTTACCGCTGAAGATGCAGCCATTAAGGGTAAGGCAGGCGAAAAGGTTATCCTTGTTCGTCTTGAAACCTCCCCTGAAGATATTGAGGGTATGAAGTATGCTCAGGGTATCTTAACCGTTCGTGGCGGTCAGACCTCTCACGCTGCCGTTGTTGCCCGTGGTATGGGAACCTGCTGTGTTTCCGGTTGCGGCGACATCAAGATGGACGAAGAAAACAAGCAGTTCACTCTTGCAGGCAAGGTATTCAAGGAAGGCGACGGTCTTTCACTTGACGGTTCTACCGGTAATATCTATGATCTCGTTATCCCGACCGTTCCTGCTGATCCTAACAGCGGTTACTTCGGCAGAATTATGAAGCTTGCCGATAAATATAAGAAGTTAGGCGTTAGAACAAATGCTGATACTCCTGCTGATGCTCAGCGTGCCGCTGAACTCGGCGCTCAGGGTATCGGTCTTTGCAGAACTGAGCATATGTTCTTCGGTGAAGGCAGAATTGATGCTTTCCGTGAGATGATTTGTTCTGAAACTGTTGAAGAGCGTGAAGCCGCTCTTGATAAGATTGAGCCCATGCAGCAGGCCGACTTTGAGGGCTTGTTTGAGGCTTTGGGCGGTTACCCCGTAACCATCCGTTTCCTTGATCCTCCGCTTCATGAGTTCGTTCCTACCGAGGAAGCTGACATTGAAATTCTTGCTAAGGCTCAGGGTAAGACAGTTGCTCAGATTAAGCAGCTTTGCTCCGACCTCCACGAGTTCAACCCGATGATGGGTCACCGTGGTTGCCGTCTTGCAGTTACCTATCCTGAAATTGCAAAGATGCAGACCAAGGCAGTTATTAAAGCCGCTCTTGCTATCCAGAAGAAGCATTCTGACTGGAACATCGTTCCCGAAATTATGATTCCTCTCGCTTGCGAAATCAAAGAGCTTAAGTTCGTTAAGGATGTTGTTGTTGCAACTGCTGACGAAGTTATTAAGGCCGCAGGTGCTGACCTTAAGTATGAAGTTGGTACTATGATTGAGATTCCCCGTGCAGCTCTTACTGCCGATGCAATCGCTACTGAAGCTGAGTTCTTCTGCTTCGGAACCAACGACCTTACCCAGATGACATTCGGCTTCAGCCGTGATGACGCAGGTAAGTTCTTGCCGAGTTACTATGCTAACAAGATTTTTGAATCCGATCCGTTTGCCCGTCTTGACACAACAGGTGTAGGACAGCTTATGGACTGGGCTGTTAAGAACGGTAAGAAGACCCGTCCCGAACTCCACTGCGGTATCTGCGGTGAGCACGGCGGCGATCCTTCTTCCATTGAGTTCTGCCATAACATCGGTCTTGACTATGTATCTTGCTCACCCTTCCGTGTGCCGATCGCTCGTCTTGCCGCAGCTCAGGCAGCCATCAAGCAAACGCACTAAAACCCGAAAAGCCGCATAAATAAAGGGCTTTCGGGACATTAGAGTGTCAATTTGAAATCATCAAAAAGAGTTCTCACAAGCTTGTGAGAACTCTTTTTTTACTCAAACCCAAACACTTACATTTAAATCTTTCCAATTATACACTCGCTTTTTAGTTGAAAAACTATACATAAATTTTTTTGCTTCTTCAACACTAATAGTGAAAGAGGCTATTTTTATATGTTCTTCATTAGTTAGATTCTTTTCTTTATTTTCGTCATATCGCAAAAACCATCTAAATTCATCTTTTGAAACCCATATTTTCTTTATAAACGCTTCTATTACACTGTCAGGTATTTTTGCTTTATCAAAGTTCACATATGATTCTAATCTATTTTTCAAATCACAAAGTATTTTTTCATAATTTATTTTTTGCTTTTCAATAGGTTTCGGAGATAGTATTTTTATTTCTTCCTGTAATTGTAATATTGATTTTTCAATAATACTTTTTCGTTCTTTAAAATATTCCTTATCTATATCTCCTTCTTCTCTCATTTCAATAAGATTGATTTTTTTCTTTTCAAGTTTTTTAAGTTCTGTTCTTTTTTGTTGTATTGCACCAGAATTATCAACTATTTCCTCTGCGTCAGCAATATGTTTAGATAACATTGAATATGCAAGGTTGATTGTTTCTGATGTGTTTTCAATATAATTATCAAATACCTTTTTTGCCATTAAATCAAGTTTCCAACCTGGGATAAATGGCGAATCGCATGTACCATCTAATGACAGACCTTTTCTCCTTCGTTCCGTTTGACTTCCTCTATTTGCAGTTGTATAACATTGATAATCAACTCCGCTATCTCTATCTTCTCTATTATGAAAGTGTTGATTAAATTTTTTACCACATTGGCAAATCAATAATTTGCCCCAAACAGTTTTGTGGCTTTTCTTCCCCTTAGTTAGAAGTTCATTTTTGTTACTTTGAATTTTTTGTGTTCTACTTTCAAGAATGCTTTGGACTTTTTCATATTCTTCCACCGAAATAATTGGCGTATGTTTGCCTTGAACACGAATCAATTCTAATTCACCCTTATTTTTTATTTTCTTTTGAATAAGATAATCCGGTGTATATTCCTTATGATAAGTAATGATACCGCAATAGAAAGAATTTTTCAACAAATGTGATATATATGTAGCATGCCATTTGCTATTTCCGGTTGAGGTTAATCTTCCTGCTTTTTCAAGTTCGTATTTTATTTTTGTTGTTCCCATTCCTTTTAAATACATATCAAATATCATACGAACTGTTTTTGCTTGTTCTGCATTGATAACCATTTCTTTACCAACACGGTCGTATCCAAGTATATTTCCATTTCCATATAAAACACCATTTTCCATTGATGTTTGCTGACCGGCTTTTACTCGAATAGAGGTTTTTCTACTTTCATCCTGTGCCAAGGTTGCCATTATTGTTAATCGTAATTCTCCATCACCGTCAAAAGTTTTTATGTTATCGTTAATGAAGAAAACTTCAACACCATAACTTTTGAGCTTTCGTGTAAATTGCAGTGTATCAACAGTATTCCGGGCAAAACGAGAAACTTCACGAGTTATTATCATATCAAATTTTTTCTTTTTGGCATCCTCAATCATTTTCATAAATTGTGGTCTTTTTTCTGCTGATGTGCCGGTTATCCCCTCATCAACATATCGAGCAACCAAAGACCATTCTGGCCTTGCTGCAAGAATAGGTTTGTACCAATCCATTTGATTTTCTAATGCTGATAATTGTGCTTCATGATCAGTCGATACACGACCATAAATAGCAACCTTTCTCTTTTCAAAATCAGAATTTAACTCATACATCTTCTTACCTCGTTTTCGGCAATGCTTTTTCTTTATAACAGTTAAAACTTGTTACTGATACTACATCGCTATATTCTTTTATAATATTGCGAAAAACTAATCCCGGTATCTGATTATCCAAATATAATTGTTCAATCAATTTTAGAGCTCCAAACACATTACCTTTATTCGCCTTTTTAATTTTACTCATCACAACTTTATACCTCAAATGTGCAATTTTATTTTTCGCACATTTTTTCCTCTATAATATAATCAAAGCCCATTTGTGTATTA
>JAKSQJ010000008.1 GCA_024404195.1 Clostridia bacterium
CAATAAACGGTGAAATCACCTTTTCGGGCTCTGTTTTCGCTTACTGTAACTCGGTAATGAGCAAAGACGGACAGACCGATGCGGCAAAGAACGCCATGGCGGCATTTTTTGAATATTATTCTGCGGCGAAAGAATATGCAAAACTGTTTGTTTTTCCGCATCACAGCACCCTTGATGAATACACTTGGGAGGAATTAAAGACCGTTTCAAACGCCATAAGCGAAGGCACGATTTCCGACGAGGAAATGGCTCATTTTGAGACCTTTACCAACGAGGCACAAACGAAAAAAGTTGTGCTTGATAACGGTGATGCTTTGTATGTAAGAATAATCGGCTTTAACCATGATGCTTTGTGCGCTGACACCACACAAAAAGCAGGTATAACCTTTATGGCTGTAAACTCCTTAAATCATGGATATTATAGCGGAAATGAAGGTAGTGATGAATCTACTTATGCTGTCGGTTGGGCAGCTGTAAACGGCTCTTCACCGTTGCGTGAAAAGATGCAACAATACGGAGAAATATATAAACTGCTTCCCGATGAATTAACAAAGCAGATTCAGCAAGTTCAAAAGCAGTCCCGTGAAGGATGGGTAAGCGAAGAAACATACTCATCAACCCTTATTTGCACCGATGACTATTTGTTCCTGCTTAGCGGTGACGAGATTGGCACCGATGAGTTTAACCCCGAAGGCAAATCAGATACCGAAGGAACAGAATATGAATATATTAACTGTTCTGTCTATCCTGATAACTGGACGACCGATAGCGGTGTGTTATTTTTAAATATAAATGCCAAAGGATATGAATTTATTAAAGAACATATTGCGGAATATGATGACTTCTCCGAAATGCGGTATGCAATAATGGATGCCGGAGGATTTGTAGAATGTGATTATAACAATTGCTCAATTTTGCGCTCGGTGGCAAATGATTGTTACGATTATTGCGGCGCTGTTTATTTTAATGGCTTTATTATGAAAAATCATGTATGGATGTCTTCCTGCGTGGCACCCTGCTTCTGTATATGACGGCGGATATATTGGAAAGGATAAACATTATGAAAAAGCGCCTTATAAGTATTTTGCTTGCGCTCATTTTAACATTACAGCTCGGCATCACCGCATTTGCCGATACGGAAACACCTATTGTTTCGCCAACTGATGTTGATATCTATGGGGTCAGCATTGTATTAAGCGGTGAAATCGGTCTTACATTCCATGTGAAGGTGGGAAAACCGTATTGGGGCGGCACAATGGAACTAAAATTTAAGGAAAAAGAAGATTCAGCCCCCATTACTTTGAATATCAAGGATTGCCCGTCGGAGGGTCTCACCCTCTTTACGGCAACATATTATTTAAGTGCCATTGAACTGTCCGAGCCGGTGATGATTACCGTTTTTGATGCCAATCATAAAATGCTTGCCCAAGATTCCTGTTCGGCGCAAGAATATGTTAACCTTCTGAGGTTTGATAAAAAAGCAACCGAGAAGGAAAAGAAAGTCGGTATATCACTCATAAAATACGGCCACTACGCTCAACTTGCCTGTAGTGAAACAAACGGTTGGGAAATCGGGAAAGATTATAAAGAAACGACGTGTCCGGAAACCGATGAACTTCAGTTTGATGCTGCCGTTTTTGATGATTATGAAATTATATGGAAAAATCACACGGCAGAATTCAATCAGTTTTTGATGTCTTTACAGCTTGACTATAAAACGGGTATTCATCTTTATTTGCCCCTTAAAGATAAGCCGACCGTTACGGTAAACGGCGAGGCGGTTGAGGTAACGGTAAGCGAACGCTATGAAAACTATTATGAAACTTATATAGACGGTATCAATGCCTTTAATTTAGAGGAAGAATACGAAGTTACCGTAAACGATGTAACATTCACTCTTTCGGCATTCAGCTTCTGCAATTTGGTGGTTTCAAACGGCGGAAATGAAAATACCGTAAATGCCATGAGGGCGCTTTATGAGTTTTATCAGGCAATTATAGATTATAAAACGGCTAAAGGAGTATCAGAATGAATAAAAATGCTTTAAAAATTTTATTGGTATTGCTTACCGCTGTTATGCTTTTTTCGTTTTCTTCCTGCGCGGGAAAAGGTAAAAACAAAGCAAAAGACAGTTCAAAAACAACAGACACACCGGCTGTTTTGACCGATGATGCCGAGAAAAAGGAAAATGAAAGCGAAATTGCAACCGAAAATGATAATCAAATGCCGCCGATTGTCGCAGGAGCGGCAACAAACGGCAAAGACGGTTCCGCAAAACCCGGCGGAAAGGATACCGGCAAAGATACGGGTAAATCGGACGACAACAAAAAATCAACCGGCAGCAATACTTCCGAAACCTCAAAACCGACCGGCGGAAAAGCACCGGATGTTAATGCATACAGCGGACAACAATCAGGCGGAAAGTCGGAAGAAACGACTTCTACAACCGAACCCGAAGAAAAAGACAACGAGGGTGAGTTTGCTATTTCATCCGAGAAAGTGCAACTGCCTATTGTTCAGCTGAGATAAAAAAAGAGAATTATATGAAGATAAAAGGCGATTATATTAAAGTTGAAGCTTTTGACGGCTTTGTTGTTGCACCAGTCGGTGAGGAAAGCGTTAAGAACAGAATTATGCTGACATTAAACGGCACCGCAAATGAAATATGGGAAATGCTTAAAGAAGAAAAAAGTGCCGATGAAATTACTTTGGCACTCTCAAAAAAATACGGTATCCCGAAAGAAAAAGCACAAAGCGATGTGAAAAAGGTCATTGATTCTCTTAAAAAAGAAGGCATTATGACCGAATAAATGCCGAATATGTTATGCTTATAACTTTATCCCCGACAGTCAACCCTTATGACTGTCGGGGTTTTGCATTTTTTTAGAAATATGCATTTAAAAAATGTTAAAAAGGCAAATTTAAGTTAAAAAAATCGGCAAAGTCCTTATTTTGGGACAGTAAGATGTGATAAAATGAATAAGCAATGAAAAAACTGCTAAATCGGAGGAATAAAAATGGCAGGTAAAAAGAAAACCGCAATAATAATTTCGGCGGTGGTTGTGTTTATGTTTTTGTCAGCCCTTGCTTCTTGGTTTTTCCAAAATAAATATACCGTAAACAAGTATAACCGCGCTTTACAGCTTATTGACAGTGATTCCTATAAGGATGCAAAAAAAGAACTCCAAAAAATAGTTGAGTTTGATTATAAAGACACGGACGATTTGATAAAACTTTGCGAAGCGCATATTTCCTATGACGGCGGCGAAAAAGATGCCTATAAGCTTATTGACGATTTGGATTTTGAGTATCAAACTAAGGAACGGAAAGATAAAATAAATGCTTTTATTAAAAAATCAAAAGCTGAATACAAAGAATTTTTTGATAAATTGGTTGAGGATTCAAAACCGAAAATCCCCGACAGTTCGGCAAGCAGTCAGCCCTCTTACAGTTCAGGCAGTTCTTCAACCAACAAAAGCAAATCTTATTCGTATAAACCCCGAAGAAAAGACAGCGACTATGACGAATACAATGTAAAAGATTATAAGTTTGCAGAAGATTTTTACGATGACCATTACGAAGATTTTTTTGACTTTGACGATGCGGAGGATTATTTTAATTCTCATAATGATTAGGAGGAATTTTTATGTTTGATGATGATTTCAGTTCAGAAACCGGAAGATATGCCGACCTTAACAATGACGGTAAAGTCGGCTTTGATGAATACCAGAATGACTGCGACGATTTTAACAGAATATATAAAAACGCAAACCGTCCATACGGCAAATATACTCCGCCGCAACAAAATACCAATGAGCCGCAAAAAATATATTGCGCGTGGGGAACAGCCGGTTGGGTATTGGCACTTATCGGGTGCTTTGCGCCGATAATAAACACGCTTATATATACTGACGGCGATGAAATAGGTTTAGGGGTTATTTTAACGGTAATTTTGTTTGCAGCATGGGTTTACGGCTTTTCTCATAGAGCGAAATAAGTCGCCTTTTATACTTGCTTTTATGTTTACCGTTTGAAAACGGCTTAAAAATATGGTATAATTTTTATCGGTGATGATATGGGACTTAAATATGAAGCTTTATCGGAAGAAATATCAAAAAAGATAGCGGAAAATCAGAGAAATTTCGGCTTTTCTTATGCCGCAAAGGACAGCGAGGCCATTCGCAGAAATATGAAAAAAGACGGTCAAAATGCCATCAGAACTGCCTATATAAGAGATATTGACAAGATACTTCACAGTCCTTTTTATAACCGTTATGCCGATAAAACGCAGGTTTTTTCCTTTTATAAAAACGATGATATTACGCATAGAGGTCTTCATGTTCAATTAGTTTCCCGAATTGCGAGAACGATAGGCAAGGCGCTGTCTCTTAACCTTGATTTAATTGAGGCAATCGCTTTGGGACACGATATCGGGCATACACCTTTCGGCCATGCGGGAGAGAGCATTTTAGATAGGATTTCCTATGAAAAATGCGGACGGCATTTTTGCCATAATATTCATTCTGTCCGTGTGCTTGATTCCATGATGCACCTTAATTTATCGCTCCAAACGCTTGACGGTATCGTCTGTCATGACGGCGAGTTTGAGCTTTCGCAATACCGCCCGAAAGCGTTAGGCGGTTTTGAAGATTTTGATAACAATATTGAAAAATGCTATCTTGACAAAGCAAATGTTAAGAAGTTAATACCTGCAACTTTAGAGGGTTGCGTTGTCCGAATTTCCGATATTATCGCATATTTGGGCAAAGACCGTCAGGACGCCGAAAAAGCAAGGATTATAAGCCAAAACGATTATCAAAACGGCTCTATCGGTGTTTATAATGCCGAGATTATCAATAATCTTGTGGTAAATATCGTTGAAAACAGTTTCGGAAAACCTTATATTATGCTTGACGAGGAACATTTTAACGCCCTAAAAACCGCAAAAAAAGAGAACTATAACCTTATTTACGGCGAAAAATCCGTCGGTAAACAAATAATAGAAACGGTTGAGCCGATGATGAGGGAAATGTTTGATAAGCTTCTTTCGGATTTAGAGCAAAACAGAACGAAAAGCCCGATTTTTACCCACCATATAGATTTAATTGACAATATGGCGTATAACAGAGATTTTAACTATAAAAACACAAATAATATTCAAATCGTTATTGACTATATCGCAAGTATGACCGACGATTATTTTATAGATTTATATAACTTTCTTTTCCCCGAAAACACCAAAAATATTGAGTATAAGGGGTATTTTGGCTAATCATAGCCGTTTCGGCTTGGTTATAAAAATTATTTAGGAGAGTGCTTTTTGAAAAAGCAAAACAAAACGGATATTGTGATGTAAACCGGAGGTTTGCGCACAATAAACAGACCTCCGGTCGCAAGACGGTTGCAGTTTAACAACATTCAGGAGGAAAAATAATGAATAAAAATGACTTAATTATCCGTTTGGAAAGAAAAGAAGAAGAAAGAGAAGTTGAAAACCTGATAAGAGAGGCGTTTTGGAATGTTTACCGTCCGGGTTGCAGTGAGCATTATGTTATTCACTGCTTGAGAAATGACGGCGCATTCGTAAAAGAGCTTGATTTTGTTATGGAAAAAGACGGCGAAATTATCGGTCAAAATATGTTTATGAGAACGGTAATTAAAGCGGACAGCGGAGAAGATGTTCCCGTTTTAACGATGGGACCTATTTGCATTACGCCAAAGCTGAAACGAAAAGGTTTCGGCAAGATTTTGCTTGATTATTCCCTTAATAAAGCAAAAGAACTCGGCTTCGGAGCCGTTTTGTTTGAGGGTAATATCGGCTTTTACGGCAAAAGCGGTTTTGATTATGCCGAAAAATTCGGTATTCGTTATCATGACTTGCCCGAGGGCGCCGATTCGTCATTCTTTCTTTGTAAGGAGCTTGTTCCCGATTATCTTCAAAATGTTACGGGTGTTTATTTAACACCAATGGGATATTATGTTGATGAAGAACAGGTTGAGGAGTTTGATAAAGGTTTTCCGAAAAAGGAAAAATTAAAACTTCCGGGACAAATTTTCTAAACGAAAAGACCTCAAAAGGTCAAAAAAGGACGGGCATATCGCCCGTCCTTTCTTATTGGCTGGGGTGGCAGGATTTGAACCTACGAATGCAGCAGTCAAAGTGCTGTGTCTTACCGCTTGACGACACCCCAATATTCAGTTAAAAAAACTTGGTAGGAAACTACCAAGAAATTTGTGGGGTGGAAGATGGGACTCGAACCCACGGTCTCCGGTGCCACAAACCGGCGCTTTAACCAACTAAGCTACATCCACCATAGCGCAAGAACTATTATACCATAATAGCGGTATTTGTCAAGAAAAATTTAATTATAATTACAAATAAATTAAAATAATATTAACCGTTTTTTAACAATTAAGAATAATAAATGTATAAAATAAAAATATACCGAAAGGAGTTTTTTTGATGGATAACTTTGAAGAAAACAGTTTTGAAAATCAAAACGAGGTTAACAATACCGAGCAGGAAAACAGCAACACCGATAATTCTTCGGTGGATTTCGGATATTATAACAAATCTGGTATTGATATAATACAGGATAATATTAACACAAGCAGTGCCGAAAACGGTGGGTATTCTCCTGAATTTATACCGACACCAAAACCGCAATACATTTCTCAAATTCCCGAAAAGCCGAAAAGAACGGTTAGTGTTGCAACGGTTATAATATCGGTTGTTTTGTCGGCGGTTATTTCCATTGTCGGCTGTTTGACGGCGGTCAATTTGTTCGGCGAAAAGGCAACGGATATTTTTTCGGGACTTATTGACGATGAACAAAAATCGGTTGAAAATGTCAGTATCAATATTGATGAAGAAGCTTCTTCTATAGCTCAAGCGGTTTCAAGAAAATGCAACAACAGTGTTGTCGGAATAAGGACAACGACCTCCGTTTCAAGCTTTTTCGGCGGCTCAAACGAGCAAACGGGCGAGGGCTCTGGCGTTATATATTCAAAGGACGGATATATAATCACAAACTATCATGTTATCGCCAATGCGGTAACCTCGGCATCCTCTTCAAAGGTTGATGTTTATCTTGACAGTGTATCAAGCAAACCCCGTTCGGCAAAGGTTATCGGTTATAACATTGCAAGCGACCTTGCAATAATCAAAATAAGCGCAAGCAACCTCCCAGCAATAGAAATAGGCAACTCAAAAAATTTGAAGGTCGGACAGTATGCGATAACGATAGGTGCCCCCGGCGGACTTGAATTTATGGGAAGCGTTACCTACGGCGTTATAAGTGGACTTAACCGAGTTGTTTCTTCGGATTCAAATATCAAGCTCATCCAAACCGATGCCGCAATAAACCCCGGAAATTCCGGCGGTGCTTTGCTTGACGAATCGGGAAAGCTAATCGGTATTAACAGTTCAAAAATCGTTGCCGAGGAATTTGAGGGAATGGGCTTTGCGATACCCGTTAATACGGTTGTTGATATTTGCGATAGAATTATTGCAAACAAGGATAAAGCCGAGCCCTATATCGGCATTACCGTCAGCGAGAAATATACCGCCGAAGTTCTTGAAAGCTACGGCTTCCCGAGAGGTGCGGTTGTTTTAAGTGTTGCGGACGGCAGCACGGCGGAAGAATGCGGAATAAGAAGGGGAGATATCATAACAAAGTTTAACGGCGTTGAAATTACAGAATATGATATTTTCGCAAAAACATTAAAGAAATGCAAACCCGGAACAACGGTTGTTATACAGATTTACCGTTCGGGAAGATATTATACCGCCGATATTTCGGTTGCCTCAAATTCTTACGGTAACTGAATGATAACGGGCGAACACAGTTCGCCCCTACGGTAATGAGTATATAATTAAAGCACCGATTGAATTTTTCAATCAGTGCTTTTTTGTTATCTTTCAATATGCGATTTAACGGGGTGGTCTTTTTCGTATGGCTTGTAGTTTTCTTCCCAAGGGAAAGTATAATCAAGGTTAAGCTCGTCACGAACGGTGTTTATTTCCGCCTGAACCGACTCGTTTATCGGAACACCCTCGGGCTCTCTGCTTTTCCAAATTTCATATTCCTTTTCGCCTGCGATATAAATTCTTGTAGCATCGGGGGATTTTCTTGAAGCCCTGATTTTTCTTATTATATCGCCCGTTTTCTTGCGGCAAAGGTCTTCGCCCAAAAAATGGTCGGTGTCAATGGCGATAAAGAAATGACCTAAATGATAGGGTCTTATGTTGCCGTTTTCGTCCTTGCCGTCAAGGTCTTTACCGTAAGCACCGTCCTGTAAAACGGAGGATAAAAACTCAACGAACATTGCAAAACCGTAACCTTTATATCCGCCTAATGCTTCGCCTATTCCGCCGACTGTGCAAAGAGCGGCACTGCCCTCACGGATTTTTTTAAGAGCAACCCCTGCGTCACCCTCAACGGGAGTTCCGTCAATATTTATGATAGTTCCCGGGTGAACATCCTCGTTTATTCTTGCGTAGTATTCAATTTTGCCGTTTTGCGTAATTGAAGTAGCGCAGTCAAAGTTAAAATCAAACTTTTCGTCACTTGGAACACCCAGCGTAAACGGGTTTGTTCCGAACATACCCTCTGTGCCGAGTGTCGGTGCAACGGACGGACGGGCGTTTGTTCCCGTCATACCGATACAGCCCCTTTCGGTAGCCATAGAGGTATAATATCCTGCTATACCGTAGTGGCAGGAGTTGCGGACAACAACCATACCCATACCGTATTTTTTGGCTTTATCTATTGCCATATTCATAGCTTTTGTGCCGATAACCTGACCCATACCGTTATGTCCGTCAACAACGGCGGTGGTTTCGGTTTCTTTTATGATTTCAAAATTAGTGGTTGCCGACTGGATACCTGCTTTAATTCTGTCAAGATAAACCGGCTTAAAGCGGTTACAGCCGTGGCTTTCAATACCTCTTTTATCCGATTCAAGCAAAACATCGGTGCACATTTCGGCTTCCTCTTTCGGAACGCCGTAGCCAACAAAGGCATCGGTTACGAAATCTGTAATAAGTCCCCAAGGGCAAACAACTTTCGGCATAAAAAACATCTCCTGTTTATTTTATGTTATAATTATATCACCATATTTTTTTATTTCAAGTGATATTGTTAAAAAAATATCAATGAATTTGACATAAAGGGGATTTTTTTGTATAATTATTTTATGAAGATAGGAAATATTTTAATTAACGGCTATGCCTCGTTAGCACCTATGGCAGGAGTTGCAGATAGGGCGATGAGGGAAATATGTATCGGCTTTGGTGCGGCTTATACCGTAGGTGAACTTGTAAGCGCAAAGGGGATAACGCTCGGCGATAAAAAGTCCCTTGAATTTCTTTACCGCCCAAACGGCGATGTTCCGAGCGCCATTCAGCTTTTCGGTTGTGAGCCCGATGTTATGGCGAATGCCGCAAGGGTTGCGTTAAGGTCAAATCCGTCGTTTATTGATATAAATATGGGTTGCCCTGCTCCGAAGGTTGCGTCAAACGGCGGCGGAAGTGCGCTTATGAAGGATATTCCGCTCGCCGCAAAAATCGTTAAATCGGTGGTTGAGGTTTCGGCTGTTCCCGTTACGGTTAAAATGCGAATAGGTATAGATGAAAATTCCGTAAATGCCGCAGAGCTTGCAAAAGCGGTTGAAGCGGCAGGGGCTTCGGCAATAACTGTGCACGGACGGACAAAGAAACAAATGTATGCTCCTCCCGTAAACCTTCAAGCTATAAGAGATGTTAAAAAAAGCGTTAAAATTCCCGTTATCGGAAACGGCGATGTTGTTGACGGAAAATCGGCAAAAGAAATGTATGAGCAAACGGGTTGCGATTTTGTTATGGTAGGCCGTGCCGCCTGCGGAAATCCTTTTGTTTTTAAGGAAATAAACGCTTATTTTGAAAACAGAGAGTATATTCCGCCGAGTTTGGAAGAAAAACTGAATGTTTTAATAAGCCAAATAAAGTTAATGGAAAAATACCGAAACGAAAAGGTCGCAATGTTAGAGGCGAGAAAGCATACGGCTTGGTATTTATCGGGGATAAGGGGCGCCGCAGCTTTAAGGAGAGAATGCGGAACGATAAACTCCCTTAAAGATGTTGAGATTTTATGCGAAAAAGCACTTGAATACAACAAGAATTTATGATAAAATTATTAGGTTAAAAACGAGAGGATGATTTTTAATGTCAGGACATTCAAAGTGGAATAATATTAAGAAGAAAAAGGAAAAAACCGATGCCGCAAAAGCAAAAATCTTTACCAAAATGGGTAGAGAGATTGCCGTAATAGTTAAGCAGGGCGGTCCTAATCCGCAGGAAAACAGCCGTCTTAAAGACGCTATTGCCAAGGCAAAGGCAGCCAATGTTCCTAACGATAATATTGAAAGAATTATCAAGAAAGCCGCAGGAGAAACGGGCGGTGCCGAGTATGAGGAACTTATCTATGAGGGTTACGGTCCGAGCGGTGTTGCCGTTTTGGTTGAAACCTTGACCGATAACCGCAACAGAACGGCAGGGGATATCCGCCATTATTTTGATAAATGCGGCGGTAATTTGGGTCAGTCGGGCTCGGTTATGTTTATGTTTGACCGCAAGGGAATAATCGCCATTGAGGCAGAGGGACATAACGAAGATGAGGTTATGGAAGCCGCTCTTGAAGCAGGAGCCGAGGACTTTAACTTTGACGGTGATGTTTTTGAAATTTCAACCGCACCTAACGACCTTGGAACAGTCAGAGATTATCTTGAAGAAAAGGGATATTCTTTCCTTTCCGCCGAAGTTCAGTATCTTCCTCAAACAACTACCGTTATTGACGATGAGGAATCTCGCGAAAAAATGGAAAAGCTTATTGATATGCTTGAAGAAAATGATGATGTTCAGGAGATTTGGCATAACTGGGAAATGCCCGAAGAATAATAAAAAAGAATGGGTGTGCAAAAAAGCACACCCATAGATTTTATTTAAAGATAAAGGAATATTCCTTGCTTTGAGAAAGGGAAACATAATCGTCTTCCGAAATAATTATATGGTCAATAAGACGGATATTCATCTTTCTAAGCATTTCATTTAACTGCACGGTTGCATTGATATCCGCGTGGCTCGGAAGAGCAAAACCTTTAGGATGGTTATGAGCAAGAATTAGGTTTGTGGCGTCATAGTCAAGAGCATATTTAACTATTTTTCTTACCGATATTCCGACCTCGGAAATATCTCCCTCACCCAAAAAACGAAAATCAATTATCCTGCCGACGATATCTAACAGTAAAACTCCTACCCTTTCGGTTGTAAGGCCGTAAAACTGTTTGAAAACATATTCGTATAAATTTTCGGGATTAAGAGCAAGTAAAAGAGTTTCGCTTTTTTCAAGCTCACATTTTCGGGCGATGGGGATAATAAGTTTAAGTAAAGTTGCGGAGTTTTTGGTAAGACCTTTAAATTTTGTCAGTTCATCAATAGGTGCTTCCAAAACACCCGTCAAGGATTTAAACCTGTTAATAAGCTCGTGTGCAAGAGGGTTTGTATCCCTTTGGGGAATGCAGTAAAAAAGCAATAATTCAAGCCATTTATAGTCGGGGGTATTATCGTTAAATCCGCCGTTAATAAATTCATTTTTAAGTCGGTCACGGTGACCTTCATGTATATTATCCGCCAAATATTTCACCCCGATAAAATTTTATAAAACCATTATACACAAAAAGCAACCAAAAATCAAGAAAGGAGAGATAATATGAAAAGCATTACCGTTACAAAAAACGATGCAGGTCAGCGTTTTGATAAATTTATTTCAAAACTTTGCCCGACAATGCCGCCTTCTCTCCTTTATAAATATATAAGAACAAAACATATCAAGCTTAACCGCAAAAAGCCCGAAATAAGCACAAGAATAAGCGAGGGCGATGTTGTTGACCTTTATATTGCCGATGAATTTTTTGAAAAAAAGGCGAAAAATTATGATTTTTTGTCCTCACCCGATGTTCTTAATATAGTTTATGAGGACGAAAATATTATCCTTGTTGATAAAAAGCAGGGACTTTTAGTTCATCCCGATAAAGATGAGTATAGGGATACTCTAATAGGCAGAATACAGCATTATTTATATAAAAAGGGCGAATATAAGCCCGACGAGGAAAACAGTTTTAAGCCGGCTCTTGCCAACCGCATTGACCGTAATACGGGCGGTATTGTTATTGCCTGTAAAAATGCCGAGGCGCTTCGTATTATCTGCCAAAAGATAAAGGATAGGGAAATTGATAAGCGATACCTTTGTATTGTTCACGGGAAGCCGAAAGAAAAATGCGCAACTTTAGAGGGGTATCTTGAAAAAAACGAGGTTAAGAATAAGGTTTATTTGAGTAATAAGAAAACCGATAATAACAGAACTATTAAAACAAGATATAAAACCCTTGCTTCAAAAAACGGTTTTTCACTGTTGGAAATTGAGCTTTTAACGGGAAGAACGCATCAGATAAGGGCGCACATGGCATCAATAGGTCATCCGCTTTTGGGTGACGGAAAATACGGCAAGCTCGCAAACGATAAAAAACTCGGCTTTGATAAACAAGCGCTTTATTCCTATAAATTGAGCTTTTATTTTAATACCGATGCGGGTATTCTTGAATACCTTAACGGTAAAACCTTTACTGTAAATGAGGTTTGGTTTGCCAAAGAAATGTTCAAAAAAACAGATTTTGAATAATAGAAAATCCTATCACTTTTTGTGATAGGATTTTTGCTTTAGTTTTCATTAAGTTTTTTATAAAGATTTATTATTTCGTTGCGAAGTCCAAGATGGTCGGGGGATTTTAATTTCGGGTCGTTTTCAAGTATATCCGCCGCCGCCATTCCGCAAAGCTTTAGTGTATCAATATCGGCGAATATATCCGCTATCTTTAATTCGGGTAATCCGTGTTGGCGGTTGCCTAAAAAGTCGCCCGGTCCTCTTAAATTAAGGTCCTCGTCCGCTATCTTAAAGCCGTCTCGGTTGTTAACAATTACCGAGAGCCGCTTTTTTGTTTGTTCGCCCTTATTATCGGAAATAAGAATACAGGTGGATTTATATTTGCCTCTGCCTATTCTTCCTCTTAACTGATGAAGCTGGGAAAGACCGAATTTCTCGGCATTTTCTATAACCATAATTGCGGCATTTTGAACATCAATGCCTACCTCAATAACGGTTGTTGAAACAAGAAGGTCTATTTCCTTATTATAAAACGCCTTCATAACGGCGTCCTTTTCTTTCGGCTTCATTTTGCCGTGTAAAAGACCGACATTATAATTTATAAATTCGCCGTCCTTAAGTTCGCAAAAGTATTCCTCGGCGCTTTTTGCGTTTTGTTCCTCGCCCTCCTCAACAAGCGGACAAACGATATAACCCTGCCTGCCTTCGTCTAAATGCTTTTTGATATAGTTATAAACCCTCTTATGAAGGTCAGAGGTTACAAGATAAGTTTCAATCTCCTGTCTGCCTTTCGGGTATTCGTCAATAATGCTTATATCAAGGTCGCCGTAGATGATAAGTCCCAAAGTTCTCGGAATAGGCGTTGCCGACATAACAACGGTGTGCGGATTTTCGCCCTTTGCCGAAAGCTTTGCCCTTTGATTTACTCCGAAACGGTGTTGCTCGTCGGTTATAACAAGCCCTAAATTATTAAATTCGGTGTTATCGGTCAAAATTGCATGAGTGCCGATAACGATATCATATTTTCCGTCTTTAAGGTCATCCTTAATAACGGATTTTTGTTTTTTGGTAGTAGAGCCCGTCAGCAAACAAACATTTATGCCCGTATCCTTTAAGGTTTCGGATATGTTTTCAAAGTGTTGCGTTGCCAAAACTTCTGTGGGCGCCATAAGGGCGGACTGATAGCCGTTTTTAGCCATATTATACATAATAGCGGCGGCAACGGCGGTTTTTCCGCTTCCGACATCGCCCTCAATAAGACGGTTCATCGCAAACCCCGAGGACATATCATTAACGCAGTCCGAAACGGCGGATTTTTGAGCATTTGTTAAGGTGTATGGCAAAAGCGAATAAAATTCAGCCGAAAAATCATTCTTTATAACGGCGTTTGTTTTGGCTTTTCTTTTGCCTTTAAGGAGCATAAGTCCCGTTTGCAAAACCAAAAGCTCCTCAAAAACAAGGCGTCTTTTAGCCGTTTCAAAATGTTCCCTTGTTTTAGGAAAATGAATATTGTTTATGGCAAAATCAAGGTCGCAAAGCTTATATTTTTTTCTTAAATTTTCGGGTATCGGGTCATTGCCGACAGAGCAACTGTTAAGGGCGGTTTTTATAAGCTTTCTTATAGCGGTTGAATTTATTTTTGAGTTGGCGGGGTAAATAGGCTCTATTCCGACATCGCCGACCTCTCTTATGATAGGCGAGGACATATAAGCCCTGCCGTTTTCACCGGCTATTTTGCCTAAAAAGAGGTATTCGCTGCCCTCGTTTAGTTTTTCGGCAAGATATTTGTTATTGAAAACAGTAACGGTCATATAAGCCGTATTATCCCTTACCGAAAACCGATAAATAATCATATTGCTTCTTATTCTGTGCTCGGTAACGGGGGAGACGATTTTTGCCTTAACACACACCTTTTGCCCGTCAGAGCAGTCAAAAATCGGGGTAATTTTTGAAAAATCCTCATAACCTCTCGGATAATAACGCAAAAGGGCACCGACAGTAGCGATGCCCAAAGTATTAAGTATTTCGGCGCGTTTTTCACCGACGCCCTTTAAAAATCTGATTTCGCTTAAAGTGTTTAACATAGTATCACTCTACCGAAATAATATAGTAATAAACCGGTTGGTTTCCTCTTATAAATGTTATTTCAACTTTGCCGGCAAATTTTTCGTTAAGTGCGGTTTCAAGCTCGTTTGCCTGCTCGTCGGTAACATCTTCGCCGTAAATAACCGTAACAAATTCGCTTTGTTTCTTTATCATCTGCTTGGTAAGGCGAACGGCGGCTTTTTGAAGGTCGGTATCAACAAAAGAAATTTTGCCCTCAATCATATTAAGAAGCTCGCCTTTTTTAATCTTAAAGCCGTCAAAGTCAGAATCCCTTGCGGCAAAAGTTATTTGACCGGTTGCTACCTTTTCGGTTGCCTTTTGCATGGCAATAGTATTGTCATTCGTATTGGCTTCGGGGTCAAAATTAAGGCAAGCGGCAACGCCCTGAGGAATGGTCCTTGTCGGAATAACAACAACCTTTCGGGTGCTGAGCGGAATAGTTTGTTCGGCCGCCATAATAATATTTTTGTTATTCGGCAAAACGAAAACCGTTTCGGCAGGAGTTGCTTCAATGGCGGCAAGAATATTATCGGTGCTCGGATTCATTGTTTGACCGCCGCTTACAACCGTATCAACGCCAAGCTCACTAAACAGTGCATTAACACCGTCACCTGCGGCAACCGATACAAAACCGTATGGCTTTGTTATCTCAACCGACTTTATTTCGGTTTTAAGGTCGGCGGTTTTTGCGGGGCGCTTTTTAGCGTTTTCGGCATCATGCTTTGCCCTTTCGTGCTGGTCACGCATATTTTCAATCTTCAAATGAACAAGATTTCCGAAGTTAAGCGCATTTTCAATGGCATTACCCGGATGGTCGGTATGAACATGGACTTTAATAATATCATCATCGTCAACAACAACAACGCAGTCACCGATTGACTCCAAATATGTTCTTAACTCGCTCGGCTCTTTTTCGCAGGTTTTTTCGCGGTTTACGATAAACTCCGTGCAGTAGCTAAATGTGATTTCGGTATCAAATTCACCTGCGGCATTGAAAGAGCCATCCTCCGAATTTTCTTCGGAAGATTCGTTTTCTATATTGTTTGAGGAAATAATAACTCCGTTTTCAAAAACCGAAAGCATACCCTCAAGAATAAGAACAAAACCCTGACCGCCGGCATCAACAACACCGGCTTTTTTAAGTTGGGGGAGCATTTCGGGGGTTTGAGCCAATGCCTCTTTTGCACCACCGACCGCATCACGAAAAACCGTAACGGCATCGTTTCCGCTTTCAAAGCTTTCATTGGCTTTTTCGCTTGCAACACGGGCAACCGTAAGAATAGTTCCTTCGGTCGGCTTCATAACTGCCTTATATGCGGCCTCCACGCCGTTTGAAAATGCGGCGGCTATATTTTCGGGGGTTAAAAATTCATCGTTGCCGATGCCCTTTGAAAAGCCCCTGAATAATACCGAAGTAATAACACCCGAATTACCTCTTGCGCCTCTTAAAAGGCAGGAGGCATTAACGGATGCAACCTTTCCGGCGGTTTCTCCCTCTAATTTTGAAATTTCTCTTACAGAATTTGCAACGGTCATTGACATATTTGTTCCCGTATCGCCGTCCGGAACGGGAAATACATTCAATTCGTCAACTCTCTTTCGGTTATTTGAAAGATTGTTGGAAGCAGAAATGATTGCGTCCCTTAAAATGTTTCCGCTTAACAAAATATAAACACTCCTTAAAGAAAGGTAAATTATTCTTTTATACCGTCAACCTTAACAACAACTCGGTCAACATCAATTTCGGTAACCTCTTTAACAATATATTTAACCTTTTCGGTAATACTTGCGGCAAGGGCTTTGATATTCATACCGTAGATAACCTCAATATGAACTTCAACCGAAATACTGTCGGCAGTTCCTTTAACGGTAATGCCGGTATCAACGGCATCGTCTTTACTCAAAATTTTGTTTATTTTTTGGCGACTGTTACCGGGCACCATTCCCACAACACCGTAGCATGAGGTAACCTCACTGCCTATGAGCTTTGAAAGATAGTCCTCGGAAACATTAACCTTTCCCATAACATTTTCATAAGAAATCATAATAATCTCCAATCTGCCGTAAGGCGAAAAAATCAGTTATTTATACTGTATTTCTCAAAAGAGTAATATATGTCACATTCACTTGCTTCAACGCCGGATATATTTTCGTTGCAGAAGAAAAGACCGTGTCGGTAAAGAAGTGGAATTTGAGGCATTTCGGTAAGCAAAACAGAAGCAATATCATTTATCTTTATTTTGCCCTTTCGGTAACTTTCGTATGCCTCTTTAACGGGTTTTTTGATGTTTTTTTCGTTATCCTTGCTTTTTTGGTCCTCGTTTGAATTATCGGTATCGGACTTTTCTTTTTCTTCTTTGTCTTTATCTTTATCTTCGGTTTTTTCCTTAACGGCTTTTAATCCGTAAGCCGCCGAGCCGCCCTCAACGGTAAGCTCCCGTAAATCAAAATTCGGCAAAACGGAAATTTCGCCTAAATAAAGGTCAAAATTGTTTGAAGCCAACCGCTTTATATAATCGGAATAAGAACATTCAATAACTTTAAGTTCAATTCCTGCCGCCTTTAACTGCGAGGCAATAAGCTTTGCCGCCGTAACCCTTGAATTGTTCTCTTTATTCACAATCATTTTAAAGATACGATGCTTTCCGTTACCGTCAACATAATATCCGTCGCCGTTTTTCTTATTATAACCTATTTTACTCAAATTCTCAACAGTTATTTCTAAATCGGCGGTTGATTTAAGGGTTTGAACCGATTTTGTTTCAGAAAGGGAGGGGTTGAAAAATCCCGTTGCAACGGTCGCCGTATTGAAATAGGCGTCCTTGCAAAGAGCACTTCTGTCAACGGCAGAAGAAATGGCGTATCTTAAATACGGGCTTTTAAGTTCTTCAACCGAAAAGTTAATCCCGATATAGATAAGATTATTAAGGTTAATATCGGTGCGCTTTCCGCTCATTCTCGCAATATTTCCGCTTGATAAATCGGAATAGTAAAGCTCGGTGGCACCTATTTCAATATAGTGGGAAATGGAGTCGTTATCGGGAGCGTTGATTAGCTTTATTGTTTTAATACTGCCCTTTTGACCGAAATATTTATCGTTTTGCACCAAAAGATATTTATTATCAGTGGCTTTATATCTTCCGCAGCCGACGGGGGGTTTAATGTTGCCGTCGGAATCTGTATTTTTTTCGCTTCCCGATTTTAAGATGGGAAAATCAAGCAGATTTTCAAAATAAGGGTCATATCTATCAAGGTTAAAAGCAATTTTATCGGGGGAGATTACCGTAACCGAGGATACCTCGTATAAATGCTTTGTATATAATCCGTTATACTTTTTTGCAAGATTATAGGAATATGCAACATCACTTGCTGTCAGAGGTGAGCCGTCGGAAAAAGATGTGTCTATAAGTGTAACCGTATATCTTTTGCCGTCTTTCTTGACCTCTTTTGCCAAACGGTAAACGGGTTTAATGTTATTATCGGTTTTAATAAGCGGCTCAAAAATGAGTTTTCCTATGTTGCGGTTGTTTTCGGTTTTTGCGGCATAGGGATTTAACGAATCGGATTTGTTAAAAAGCAAACTTACCGTCTCCGTATCCCTTTTCGTTTTTGAATTGTCGGCTTTTAATTTTTGCGTTTTCGTTTTGCTCTGCTTTTCGCACCCTGCAAATGTTAACAAGGTCGCCAAAATAAGCAAAACCGTTACGGCTTTTTTAATCATATAAAACACCTTTATTATAAATTATCGGTAACAAAAGCTTTCCGCATTTATGCAAAGTCCCGTTTTTTCGTCAATATCAAATATGCAACCCGAAATGATACATTCGCCCTCGGCAAACATAAATTTATCCGACTTGCCGTCCCTAAATCTGTCAATGATAATTTCCTTTTTTATTCCCAAAACGGAATTTTCAGGGCCCGTCATACCCAAATCGGTAATATATCCCGTTCCCTTTTCCAAAATTCCGATATCCGAGGTTTGAATATGCGTATGCGTTCCGAAAACGGCGGAAACCACGCCGTCAAGATAAAAACCGAGCGCTTTTTTCTCGCTCGTTGCCTCGGCATGGAAATCAACGATAATAATTTTGGCACCGTCATTTTTAGCTTGCTTAATTAAGGTATCGGCGCATAAAAACGGATTTGACGCTTTCGGATTTTCAATATAAACCTGACCTAAAAGGTTTATAACCGCAACCTGATACCTGCCCTTATCAAGCAAACAATATCCGCTTCCGTAATCCGATTTAATGTTATCGGGGCGAAGCACAAACGGGTTTTTGTCAAGAACAGGGTGAACACTTTGCTGACGAAGGGTGTGATTACCGCCCGTTATAACATCGGCTCCGGCGCAAAAGAGAAGCGAAACTTCATTCTCGGTTATGGCGTTATGCTCCGACGAGTTTTCGCCGTTTACTATAACGCAGTCGCAGTTTTTTTCTTTTTTTATTTTGGGAATATATTTTAATGCCTTTTGAACACCTGCCGGTGAACAAACATCGCCGATACATAAAACTCGCATACTACACCCTTTTAATTAAATAGTATAAATAGAATACCATATTTATCGGCTTAATTCAATTCTTTTTGCGATTTTGCGAAAAAAACAAAAAATTTTTGAAAATAGAAAGTGAGCAAATAAGAGAAAACGAGAGAAAACAAGAGAAAACAAGAGCATTTCATTTTTATTTTAATTTTTTTGAAAAATTGTGTTGACATGGGCTTTTTTGTGTGTTATCATAGTCAAGCTGATTAAATGATTAAAATAATTTTGGAGGTTTAAGTTTATGTCTACATTTATGGCAAAACCTGCTGAAGTTCAGCGTAAATGGTATATAGTAGATGCTGCAGATAAGCCGCTTGGCAGAACTGCCGTTAAGGTTGCCGATTTACTTCGCGGTAAGGGCAAACCCGAATTTACTCCCCATGTTGATTGCGGCGACCATGTTGTTGTTATCAATGCTGAAAAAGCAGTGCTTACAGGTAAGAAATTAGAAGATAAGTATTATCGCCGTCATACAGGTTACATCGGCGGTCTTAAGGAAGTTAAATATGCTACCCTTATGAAGACCCGTCCGGAACTTGCTATGGAACTCGCTGTTAAGGGTATGGTTCCCGATACAACTATCGGCAGAAAAGCCCTTTTAAGACTTCATGTTTACAGCGGAACAGAATATGCTCAGGTTGCTCAGAAACCTGAATTAGTTGATTAAGAAGGGAGACAGATTCAATGTTTGAAGGAAAGCCATATTTTTACGGCACCGGCAGAAGAAAGAGCTCTGTTGCCCGTGTTCGTGTTTACAACGGAACAGGTAATGTTACCATTAACGGCAGAGATATTGATGACTATTTCGGTCTTGAAACCTTAAAGGTTATCGTTCGTCAGCCGCTTACTTTAACTGAAACCGCTGATAAGTTTGACATCGTTTGCACTGTAACAGGCGGCGGTGTTACCGGTCAGGCAGGTGCAATTCGTCACGGTATTTCCCGTGCACTTCTTTTAGCCAACGAAGAATTCCGTCCGGCTCTTAAGAAGGCAGGTTTCTTAACAAGAGACCCTCGTATGAAGGAAAGAAAGAAATACGGACTCAAAGGCGCCCGTCGTGCACCTCAGTTCTCAAAGAGATAATTTCTTTCGTATTGCGAAAACATTACAGCACCCGATTTTTCGGGTGCTGTTTTTCTATATTTTTCTTGTCGGATTATTTTTATTATTGTAAAATTGCCGATTTTTATGGTATCATTATAATATCAACAAAAAGGACTGAAAAAGTGGACAAAAAAGAACTGCGAAAAGATTTAAGAAAAAAGGCAAAATTGCTTGATAAAGAGTATAAGGATAAGGCGAGTAAGGGTATTTTTGAAAATATCATTTCCCTGCCTGAATTTATTGCGGCAAAATGCGTTTTTTTGTATCTTAATACCGAAAATGAGCCGCAAACGGCGGATATAATAGCAAAATGCTATGAGCTTCAAAAAAAGGTTTGCGTTCCCGTATGTCTTGAAAACGCAGATATGGTTGCGGTAATTTTGCGTGATTTTAGCGGTTTGGAAAAAAATAAATACGGGATTTTGGAGCCGCCATTATCCGAAAACACCGTTCAAAAAGATTTAATTGATTTTGCGGTTATCCCCTGCGTTTCGGCGGATAAAACACTCAAAAGAATAGGTCACGGCGCAGGGTATTACGATAGATATTTAAGCAAAACTTGCATTTATAAGGTTTCAATTTGCTTTGATAAAATGATGAGCGAAAATATCCCGACCGACCGATATGATGTTCTTATGGACTGCATTGTAACCGAGAACAGAGTTTATAAAAAAAGATTAAGCGAGAAAAAGTAAGAAAATCTTGAAAATGGCAGAGAATTTAAGTAAATAAGCCGATATTATTGACAAAAGAATGTGTAAGTGTTAATATGCACTTAACTTAGAACAAGGAATTGGTATAAAAATGAAAGAAAAGGTATTGGAATTTTTGGAAAACAACAAAATCCCTTATGAACTTTGCGAGCATAACCCCGTTTATACTATGGAGGATATGCTAAACGAGGGACTTGATGAAAAAGGAACTCTTGCAAAAAATTTATTTATAAGAGACCAAAAGGGCAAGCGCCATTTTC
This sequence comes from Clostridia bacterium, assembly GCA_024404195.1. Classification (GTDB taxonomy): domain Bacteria; phylum Bacillota; class Clostridia; order Oscillospirales; family Acutalibacteraceae; genus UBA737. Next base: position 21,428 of record JAKSQJ010000008.1, read on the forward strand.
TCATCACCGCTCATATTGATACGGCGGTTAATCTAAAAGAATTGGGCGCAAAACTCGGTGTCGGAAAGGTAAGCTTCGGTTCTCCCGAACGGCTTATGAAGTATTTGGGTGTTGAGCCGGGTTGCGTTTCGCCTATGGGACTTATGAATGACACCGAAAATGCCGTTGAATTTATTATTGACCAAAAGCTTATGGGTTGCGAAAAAATGGGTGTTCACCCGAATACTCATGATGCAACGGTATGGCTTTCCTTCGCTTCGCTTAAAAAGGCGGTTGAACTTATGGGAAATAATGTTAAGGTTTTGAAAATTTAATTATTGCAAAATGAAAAAATATGTGTTATTATATGCTTAATGAATAAAACATTTATGTTTTGGAGGAAAGAAAGATGAAAAAATTTAAGGTTAATTGGAATGAAAACGGCTGGACCGTTCTTCAGGAAGCAGACGCTAAAAAACATGTTGTTGAAATCAGTTGTTTTGCCGAGGGCGGAAATGTAACCGAAATCCGTGTTCGTCATAGCCGTGGAGAAGAAGAAAAGATTACAAAGACAATTGATGCAAATCATTCTTTGCCGATGGCATTTGCAGATTTCAAAGCCGCTTTTGAAGCTGACGAAATCAAGTGGAAATAATTTAAGTTATTGACAGCAGGTAAATATTGATATAGAATAAGTGAAGATGGAGGCGCACCCGAAATCAGTAACCTACATAAACGGTTGCCAAAGCCGTAGGTGAAAGGTGACGGTGCCGAAGCGGAATGTTTGGCGGACATTCTGACTGGCATTACGGAGAATATCCCTAATGTTGTCGCAAATTTTGCGGAGAGCTATCAAAAAACTTGTGTTTTTTTCGGCAGCCGCATTTTTTGTGGCTGCTTTAATTTAATTTAGGAGAAAAATTATGAAGAATACTATTTTTGAGGGTGCCGCAACGGCGATAGTAACCCCTTTTAAGAACGGAAAAATTGATTATGAGGCATTTGACCGCCTTGTAAACTTTCAGATAAGCGAGGGAATAAATGCCATCGTGGTTGCCGGAACAACCGGCGAGGGCTCAACCCTTACCGATGCCGAGCATAAGGAACTTATTAAGCATTGTGTTGAGGTTGTAAATAAGCGAGTTCCCGTTATCGCAGGGACCGGCTCAAACGATACCGCATACGCAATAGAGCTTTCAAGATATGCTCAAAGTGTCGGCGCCGATGCGCTTTTGCTTGTAACGCCTTATTATAATAAGGCAACCCAAAACGGACTTTATGTGTCTTTTAAGGCGGTTGCCGACAGTGTTGATATACCCTGTATTCTTTATAATGTTCCGTCAAGAACGGGTTGCAATATTAAGCCCGAAACGGTTTTGAGACTTGCTGAACATAAAAATATCGTTGCAATTAAGGAGGCAAGCGGAGATATTTCTCAGGTTGCCGAAATTGCCCGTTTGGCAGGGGATAAAATTGATATTTATTCGGGTAATGATGACCAAGTTGTGCCTATTTTGTCGCTCGGCGGAAAGGGTGTAATTTCGGTTTTGTCAAATATTTGCCCTAAAGATACTGCTTTAATGTGTAAAAGCTTCTTTGACGGGGAGGTTAATAAAGCAAGACAGTTGCAACTTAAATATTTGCCCCTTATAAATGCGCTCTTTTGCGAGGTTAATCCCATACCTGCAAAGTGCGCCGTTTCAAAGTTGGGTTACGGCGAAAATTCTCTTCGTTTGCCCCTTACGGTAATGGAGGAAGCCAACCAAAACAAACTGTTTGCGGCTATGAAGGAAAATAATCTTATTTGATAAAGAAGGAAAAATCTTATGAAAATCGGTATTTACGGATACGGAAATTTAGGCAGAGGCGTTGAGGCGGCTTTATATAATGCCGAAGATATGGAGGTTTTCGGAATTTTTACGAGGCGTTCGCCCGACTCGGTTAAAAGTGTTTACGAAACAAAGGTGTATCCTGCAAACGATGTGTTAAAATATAAAAACGATATTGATGTTATGATTATCTGCGGCGGAAGTGCGACCGACCTTCCGACAATGACACCCGACCTTGCAAAGGATTTTTGCGTTGTTGACAGTTTTGATACTCACGCAAAGATAGGCGAACATTTCTTAAATGTTGATGCCACCGCAAAAAGCGGTAATAAAACCGCCGTTATTTCGGTTGGTTGGGACCCGGGACTTTTTTCTATTGCAAGAATATATGCAGGTGCGGTATTGCCGAACGGCAAGGATAATACTTTTTGGGGCAGGGGGGTAAGTCAAGGCCATTCCGACGCCATAAGAAGAATTGAGGGTGTTGCCGATGCCCGTCAATATACCGTTCCAATTGAGGAAACCGTTAAAAAGGTAAGAAGCGGCGATATGTCAGATTTTACCGCAAGGCAGAAGCATTTAAGAGAATGTTATGTTGTGGCAAAAGAGGGCGCCGATAAGCAAAGAATAGAAAAAGAAATAAAGGAAATGCCTAATTATTTTGCCGATTATGATACGGTTGTAAACTTTATTTCCGCCGAAGAACTCAAAAAAAATCATAATGCTTTACCTCATGGCGGAACGGTTATAAGAAGCGGCAGCACAGGCAAGAATAACGAGAACAGCCATACGGTTGAATATAGCTTAAAGCTTGATTCAAACCCCGAATTTACCGGAAGTGTTTTGGTTGCATTCGCAAGGGCAATAAAGCGAATGAACGATAAGGGCGACTTTGGATGCAAAACCGCATTTGATATTCCCCCCGCTATGCTTTCGCCCCTTTCGGACGAGGAATTAAGACATAGTTTGTTATGATAAAATTAAAGCTCACGGAAAGGGCAGGGCAAGATAGGGAGAATAAGGTTTTGAACGGCAAAATTTACGCACTCACTTGTGAAAAAACCTTGTAATACGACAGTATTACTGCATTTTTTCACTTGCGCTCTGCACAAAATTTTGCTCGGACAAAACTGCTTTGCATCCGAAAACTGTCATTTTTCGGTAAAGAACGATGCATAAAATAGCCGACATACTGGCGTATGTCGGCTATTTTTAAAGAAGTTATTTGCCAAAAATGGCGTTTTGGGACTTGTTATCCCTATCTTGCTCTGCCCAAATCCGTGAGCTTTTTTGTCATTTAAGTAGCTTAAATGTGTTTTTGTAAAAATCAATTTTGCCTTCGCTTTTAAGCTTTGAAAGTTCTCTTGAAAGCGAGGCTCTGTCCGAGCCGATATATGTTGCAAAATCTTCTCTGTTAAACGGAATGGAAAATGCGCCGCCGCCGTTTTGATTTGAAAGATAGGAAAGATAGGTTAAAATTTTATCCCTTAATTTTATCTTTGAAAGGACCTGAATGCGAACATTCATAGCAAGAGTTCTCTTCGCAAGCATAGTCATAAATCGGTTTTTTATATCGGTTATTCGGCGGTTTTCCGAATTTTCAAAAAGACAGTCGGGGCAAAGCATTAAAACACCGCAATTTTCGGTTGCCGTAACATAAACGGGGGAATTTGCAAGTTTAAGATAACAAATTGACTCGCCGAAGGTGTTGCCGGGGTTTATATCCGCCATAATCATTTCGTTGCCGTCAATATCAACGGTGCAGGCATTGGCGGTGCCGAAAAGAAGAAGCCCGAAACGGTTAAATTTTTCTTCGCTTCGCAGTATTGTTTCGCCCTTGCCGAATTCCTTGTATTTTGCCCCTAAAATATCCAATGTTTCAAAGATTTCTCTTTCGTTTTTGCCTGCAAAAAGGGGGCATTCTTTAATAATATTTAAGTGTTTTTTGTCAATTACCATATTTTCCCCTTTATAATATTTCTTAAAAGTATTTTTACATAATATAGCATAACAAATACATTTTTTCAATAAAAACCCTTTACAAAATACCGAGCGAAAGTTAAAATATAGATATAATGAAAACGGCAGGTGAGTATATTGGGCAAACCTTATAATTTAGGTGTTTTGGTCGGAAGATTTCAAATGCTTCATAAGGGGCACGAGGAAATTATAGAAAAATCCTTGGAGCTTTGCGAAAAAACCGCCGTTTTTATCGGTTCTTCGCAGGAAAGCCGAACGGAAAAAAATCCGTTTTCCTTTGAGGAAAGAAAAGAAATGCTTAAAACTGTTTTCGGGGATAAAATTATGGTTTTTCCTCTGCCTGATATAGGCGTCGGCAATAATTCCGCCTGGGGCGAATATGTTATAAAAAATGTTGTCGGTGTTTTGGGTCAAAAGCCCGATTTGTTAGTTTCGGGTGAGGAAGAACGGCGAAATACCTGGTATGACGGACAAAACATAAAGCAGATTTTTATTGAAAAAACCGTAGATATTTCCGCTTCAAGATTAAGAGAGTATATAATAAACGGTGATAGCGAAAACTTCAAAAAATATACAAACGAAAAGCTTTGGGATAAATATCCGTTTATAAGGAATACAATACTTTCTTCAAAAGACAATACCGATACGAAAAGTATATAAAAACCGCCTTTAATGGCGGTTTTTGTTTAGGTCTTCAATGATTTTTTCTTTGACTGTCGCTGTGTCCTTGCTTGTAAGAATGGGTATAATTTCCGTGATTTTCTCAATGGGCTTATCCCACCATTTCCATTTAAGCAGAAGCTCGGTAAGCTCTACGGTAAATCTTTTGCGGATTTGTTTTGCAGGATTTCCAGCAACTATTGTGTATGGTTCAACATCTGTGCCGACAACGCTGTTTGCGCCGATAATTGCGCCATGACCTATATTAACACCCGGAAGTATGGTTGCATTTTGCCCTATCCAGACATCGTTACCTACTATTGTGTCGCCTTTAAGAGGCATATTTTCGGGTGCAGGTGTTTCGGCGCCGAAACCCTCAATGGTAAAAAACGGATATGTTGAAACCGAGTTCATCTGATGGTTTGCGCCGTTCATAATAAATTCAACACCGCTTCCGATTTGACAAAACTTTCCGATAATAAGCTTATCGTTGTTCCAATCATATAGATAACTTACATGGCTTTCAAAATCGCTGTCGGCAATATACGAATAATCGCCGACTGAAATATGCGGATTATTAACCGTAGGTTTAATAAATATTTCCTTTTTGTATCCCTTTATAGGATATACTGTCATCGGATTAGGCAGGTCGTTTTTGTTCATTTTTTCTACATCCTTTTTGTAAAATACTCTGTTAAAGCGGTTACGCCCCTTAAAATATCTTTGTATGTTCTGTTAAAATCACCGCTGTAATACGGGTCGGAAACATCGGCGTTTGTGCCGTCAAAGCTTAAAAGTTTTCGTATTTTATTTTTAGGGTCGGCAGGGAATATTCTGCGGATATTAAAAAGATTATTTTCGTCCATAACGATAAATAAGTCATATTTATCATAATCTTCGCTTTTTAATTTTACCGCATAATGCTCATCAAAAGGAATACCGTTTTCTTTTAGTATTCTTTTTGCAGGGGGATAAATAGGGTTACCTATTTCCTCATAACTTGTTGCGCTTGAAGAAACGGTAAATTCGTTTTGCAAACCTTTGCTGTTCGCAATATGCTTAAAAAGTATCTCCGCCATGGGACTTCGGCATATATTACCGTGACAAACAAACATTATTTTTATCATTTTTGCCTCCGAAAACGGCTATTTTGTAAACATTATACATTTTTTTGAAAAAAATTTCAAATAATTGTTGACATTTCTGAAATATGCGTTATAATATAAATGAAAAAATGTGAATTTGAGATTTGTTCCGCTTATATGGAACAGTTTTCACTATAAATTCGGTCAGCCAAAGACCAAAGAACTCATGGTTTGAAGATCTGTTACTGTTCTGGGCAAACAATAATAAGATCAAACCGAAAAACAACCGCTATAGTCGTTTGACTCTGGCGGTGTTTTTTTGCCTATTTTTCGGGTTTAAGTGCTTCGGTATGACGGTGAGACACCGAAAAGTTTAATATATGCCCGATAAAATGTTGAATAGTTTGAAAATCCGCAAAGCTCCGCAACCCTTGTTGAAGGGTAACCCGCAACGAGCAGTGCTTTCGCCTTGTTAAGCCGTTTGTTAAGGATATAATCCCAGGTTGAAATACCCGTGTTTCGGTTGAAAATCTGATTTAATTTTGAACGGCTTATGTAAAACCTCTCGCAAAGCATATTAAGATTAAGCGGTTTTTCAAGATTATCGTTTACATATCTTATAATCTGGCTGTCAAGCGAATCGGTAAAGGGAACCTCCAAAACAATATCGGAATTGAAAATATCGGCAATTTCCGATAAAATCATAAAAAGATTTGAATAAATATTAACCTCGTTGCTTTTTGAAGGGGTTACCATATCCATAAAATATTTGCTGTATGCTTTATCCTTGAAACAGGATGCGCAATACTGATTTTTTTGACCTGATTTTCTGTTGTAAAAACAGCTTTTGATATAATCTTTTCCATCAAATTTTGCGAATGTTTCGGGGTCAAAATTTATAACTATCCTTTCGTAAGGAAAGTTCGGGTCAACCTCAAAATAATGCGGCTCATTGGGTCTTATTAAAAAAACATCGCCCTTTGATGCAACATAAATACTGTCGTCAATATGGATTTTTATGTCGCCGCTTAAAAAATAATAAAGCTCGGCGTTAAGGTGGGTATGCAGGAAACAAAGCTCACGGCTCATCGGAAAATCGTATTTATGTTCAACCCTTATATCTTTGTTTTCAAAATAAAAATCTTTCAATTTTCTCACCTCTTGGCTTATTATACTATAAAAATAACCGATTTGCAATATAAACGGCAATTATTTGCAATTTAATTACAATTTGTAATGTGATACAATATATAGTGTATGATATAGATAAAATAAGAGAGGTATTCTTATGAAGTATGTAAATAATAAAGCCGAAGGTGTAAAACTTGCATATATCGGCGGCGGCTCACGCGGTTGGGCTTGGACATTTATGAGCGAACTTGCTTTGCAGAGCGATGTTGAGGGCGATGTATATCTTTATGATATTGACTTTGACGCCGCAAAGAAGAACGAAATTATCGGTAACAAGTTTAATGAGTCCGAAAAATGCAACGCAAAGTGGAACTATAAGGCAGTTGAAACAATAGGCGAGGCATTAACGGGTGCCGACTTTGTTGTTATTTCCATTTTGCCCGGAACTTTTAAGGAAATGCAGTCGGATGTTCATGCTCCGGAAAAATACGGCATTTATCAGTCGGTAGGCGATACGGCAGGTCCCGGCGGAATTGTCCGCGCCATGAGAACCGTTCCGATGTTTGAATACATAGCAGAACAAATAAAGGAGTATTGCCCCGATGCTTGGGTTATCAACTATACAAACCCGATGACCATCTGCGTTAAGACACTTTACCGAGTATTCCCCGAAATCAAGGCATACGGTTGCTGTCACGAGGTATTCGGAACTCAAAAGATTTTAGTTCATATCCTTAAAGAAATGTTCGGTATTGAAAATATTGACCGTCATGAAATCAAGGTTAATCCCATTTCAGTAAACCACTTTACCTGGCTTACCGAGGCAACATATAAAAATATGGACTTATTCCCGATTTACCGTGAATTTGTTGAGAAGCACCCCGAGGGTATTGATAAGGGAACTCCCGTTGATGATAACTGGTTTAACCGTGCCGCAGGTAAAACCTGCGAAAAGGTTAAATTTGATTTGTTTAAGAGATACGGCTATATTGCCGCTGCGGGCGACCGTCACCTTTCGGAATTTTGCGAGGGTAAATGGTATCTTGAAAACCCCGAAAGAGTTGAGGAAATGGGCTTTGCTTTAACTCCCGTTGCCGCACGCCTCCAAGACCTTGAAAAGCGACTTCAAAAGAGTGAAAGATTATTAAACGGCGAAGAAGAGCCGGAAATTTATGTTACCGGTGAAGAGGGCGTTAACCAGATTAGAGCATTGCTCGGTTTCGGTGACCTTGTAACAAATGCCAATATCCCGAATGTCGGTCAAATCCCGAATCTTCCGCTCGGCGCCGTTGTTGAAACAAATGTAACATTCAGAGCAAACTCCATAAAGCCGGTTCTTGCAGGACCCGTTCCGAAGGAGATTTATCCGCTTATTGCCCGTGCTTGCGGTGAGCAGGAGGCATTAAACGAAGCGATTGCAGAAAGAGATGTAAATAAGATTTTTGAGATTTTCTCAAACGATGCTCTTGTTACCTGTAATCTTGCTGACGCCCGTAAATTATTTGACGAAATGATAGAGAACACCAAAGAATATTTAACTATGTATAAGTTTTGAGGATGAATTTTATGAAAACGATTATGGATATTAAAACCGAAAAGCAGGACCGTCCCATAAAGGTTATGCAGTTCGGTGAGGGTAACTTTCTTCGTGCTTTCGTTGACTATATGTTTGATATTCTTAACGAAAAGACCGATTTTAATGGCTCTATTGCCATTGTAAAACCGATTGATTTCGGTAATCTTCAAAGTTTTAAGGACCAAAACAGTATTTATACCGTTGTCCTTCGTGGCCGTGAAAAGGGCGAGGTCTTAAACGACAGCCGAATTATAACAAGTGTAAACAAAGCCATTGACGCAAAAGAAGATTATGATGAATATATGGCTCTTGCAAAGCTTTCGTCGCTTCGTTTTGTTGTTTCAAATACAACCGAGGCAGGTATAACCCTTGATAAAAACGATAATTTTGAGGGACTTCCGAAAACCTATCCCGGAAAACTTACAAAATTCCTTTATGAAAGATTTAATGCCTTTGACGGCGATAAGGATAAGGGACTGATTATTCTTCCCGTTGAGCTTATTGACTTTAACGGCAGAAAGTTAAAGGAATGTGTTTTGGCGCTTTGCGATGCATGGAATTTGGGCGAGGACTTTAAGGCGTGGTTAAACGATGCCAATGTATTTTGTTCAACCCTTGTTGACCGTATCGTTACGGGATACCCGAGAAACGAGATTGACAAGATTTACGAGGAACTCGGTTATACCGATAAGTTAGTTGATGTCGGCGAGCCGTTTGCATTATGGGTAATTGAAAGCGATAAGGATATAAAGGGTGAGCTTCCCTTTGATAAGGCAGGACTTCCCGTTGTATTTACCGATAATGTTAAGCCGTATAAGGACAGAAAGGTTCGTGTTCTTAACGGCGCCCATACCGCAAGTGTTTTGGTATCATATTTAGGCGGAATAAATATCGTCAGAGATATGATGCATTCGGAGATTTTCGGAAAAATGACAAGAAATATCGTTGATAAGGAAATAGTTCCGTTGGTTCCGCTCCCGATTGACGATGTTAAAAAGTTTGCCGAAAGCGTTTATGAGAGATTTGATAACCCCTTTATTGACCATGAGCTTTTGTCAATTTCTCTAAACTCCGTTTCAAAGTGGACTGCGAGAGTTTTGCCGTCATTTAAGGATAACTATAATAAAAACGGCGAAATTCCGAAGCTTTTAACCTTCTCGTTTGCAGGTCTTTTGGCATTTTACTGTTCTTCGGATTTAAGGGAAGACGGACTTTATTCAAAGCGAAATGACGGCACGCAGTATGTTGTTCATGATAATTCGGATGTTCTTAAATTCTTTGCCGACAATGCGAAAAAGCCCGAAGAAGAATATGTTAAAGCCGTTGCTTCAAATACCGATTTCTGGGGCGAGGATATGACAAAATATGTCGGCTTTACCGATGCGGTTACAAACTATCTTACAAAGATTAAGGTTGACCCTAAGAGTGCGGTAAAATATGTTTTAGAGGACTGATATGAAAACTGTTAAGATAAACGAAAAAGATAATGTTGCCGTTGCCCTTACAAATTTAAGTAAGGGTGATGTTATTGAGGGCAATATTACTCTTTTATCTGATATCCCGATGGGTCATAAAATCGCGCTTTGCGATATAACAAAACAAAATAAAATCATAAAATACGGTTTTTCAATCGGCTGTGCGAAATGCGATATCCCTAAGGGCTCTCATGTTCATAGCCATAATGTTAAATCCGATGTCGGCGGCAAGCTTTCTTATACATATTGTCCCGATTTTAAGGAGCTTAAACCTACCGAAAAGAGAACTTTTTTGGGTTATAAACGGGAAAACGGCAGTGTCGGTATCCGTAACGAAGTTTGGATAATTCCGACTGTCGGTTGCGTAAATTCCGTAGTCAAAGCCATTGAAAACGGCGCAAAACAGTTTAAGACGGCGAATATTGACGGTATTTTCAGTTATAATCATCCTTACGGTTGTTCGCAATTGGGCGACGATATGCAAAATACCCTTAAATATCTTTCGGGTCTTATAAATAACCCTAACGCAGGTGCCGTTTTGGTTGTGGGCCTCGGTTGCGAAAACGGCAACATCGGCGAACTCAAAAAGGTTTTGGGCGAATATGACCCAAAAAGGGTTAAGTTTATAGTTGCTCAAAACGAGGAAGACGAAATAGAAAGCGGAATAAATGCCGTTAAAGAGCTTAGCTCTTATGCCGATACCTTCAAAAGAGAAGAATGTGATTTATCAGAGCTTAAAATCGGTCTTAAATGCGGCGGCTCGGACGGTTTTTCGGGAATTACCGCAAATGCGCTTGTCGGTGCCTTTTCCGATTTGTTTATCAGTAAAGGCGGAAGCACGGTGCTTACCGAAGTGCCCGAAATGTTCGGCGCCGAAACGATTTTGATGAACAGATGCCGAACCGAAGCATTATTTAATAAAACGGTTGATTTAATAAATAATTTCAAGGAATATTTTATGCGCTACGGCGAAAAAACCGACGAAAACCCCTCTCCCGGCAATAAAGCAGGCGGAATAACAACCCTTGCCGATAAGTCGTTAGGTTGTGTTCAAAAGGGCGGAACGGCGATTGTTGAGGATGTCCTTTGCTATGCCGAGCCGATAAAGAAAAAGGGACTTTCGCTACTTGAGGCGCCGGGTAACGACCTTGTTGCTTCCAATGCTTTGGCGGTAAGTGGCTGTCAACTTGTGCTTTTTACAACCGGCAGGGGAACTCCGTTTGGTTGTCCCGTTCCGACAATTAAAATTTCAAGCAACACCCCTTTATATGAAAAGAAAAAGAGTTGGATAGATTTCAATGCCGGAAGCTTAATTGAGGGCAAAAGCTTAAACGAGCTTTCGGGCGAGTTTTTGGATTTTGTTATAAAAATTTGCTCGGGCGAACAAACAAAGTCCGAAAAGCTTGATAAAACCGAACTTGCAATATTCAAGGACGGAGTAACACTTTAAGGAGAGAATACTATGGGTATAATAAACGATGACTTTTTGCTTAAAACCGAAGCGGCAAAAAAACTTTATGAATTTTCAAAGGATATGCCGATAGTTGACTATCACTGTCATATAAATCCGAAGGAAATTGCCGAAAACCGAAAGTTTCAGAATATAACGCAGGTATGGCTCGGCGGCGACCATTATAAATGGCGCCTTATGCGTTCAAACGGTGTAGACGAAAACGAAATAACGGGCGATGCTGACGACTATACAAAGTTTTTGCGCTTTGCCGAAATGTTGCCGAAGGCAATCGGTAACCCGATGTATCATTGGTGCCATTTGGAGCTTAAAAGATTTTTCGGTTATGACGGTGTCCTTAACGGCGATACCGCAAAAGAGGTTTATGAGCTTTGCAATAAAAAACTTCAAAATGATGATATGACCGTTCGTGCCTTAATTGAAAAATCAAATGTTAAAATGATAGGCACAACCGATGACCCCATAGATGACCTTAAATGGCATAAGGTATTAAAGGAGGATAAAACCTTTAAGACCGCCGTTTATCCGACATTCAGACCCGATAAAGCGGTTAATATTGATAAGCCCGGTTTTGCGGAATATATTGAAAAATTAGCAAAAGTTTGCAATATGAAGATATACGATGCCGATGATGTTAAGGTGGCTCTTTCAAAACGGCTTGATTATTTCTGCGAAAACGGATGCAGGGCAACCGACCACGGTCTTGACTATGTTGTATATGAGCCGGCAAACCGTTTTGTCGTTAACAATATCTTCAAAAAGGTTATGGCAGGCGAAAAGGTAACCCAGCTTGAAGCCGACCAATATAAAACCGCCCTTATGATTGACCTCGGTAAAAAAATTGCCGAAAAGGGAATAGTTATGCAGCTTCATTACGGCGCCCAGAGAAATACAAACAGTAATATGTTTGAAAAACTCGGTGCCGATACCGGCTTTGACTGTGTTTCGGTTAAGAATTGCAGTGAAGCGTTAACGGGTTACTTAAATGTTCTTTGCAAGGATAATTTGCTTCCGAAAACGATTATTTATTCTCTTAATCCCAATGATAATCAAATGATTGATACCGTTCTCGGTTGTTTTCAGGGCACAGAAGCTAAGGGTAAAATTCAACATGGCTCTGCTTGGTGGTTTTCCGATACCAAAAGCGGCATGGAGGAGCAGTTAAAATCCTTGGCTAATCTTTCTTTGCTTGGCAACTTCGTAGGAATGCTTACCGATTCAAGAAGTTTCCTTTCGTATACCCGTCACGAATACTTCAGAAGAATACTTTGTAATGTTATTGGCGAGTGGGTTGAGAATGGCGAATACCCCGACGATTATAAAACCCTTAAAGAAATTATTGAGGGTATTTCCTATAATAATGCCGAAAAATATTTCGGACTTTGATATTTGTAAAAATTTAAGCGGTGTGAAAATGCTTGTTTTCACACCGCTTTTCTTATGCATATTAAAATTTAATTTTTTCCGAGTTCTATGTTTCGTTTGTATGCCGCTTTAACGGCTTCTTCGCCCATTTCGTAAATATTTGAACTTTCAAGTGATTTTACGCCCTCAATAGTGCTTCCGCCGGGTGAACAAACATTTTTAATAAGTGTTTCGGGGTCTGTTTCCGATTTAAGTAACATTTGCGCAGAGCCGAGCATTGTTTGAGCGGCATATTTTATGGCTTTTTCTTTTGGTATTCCGCATTTTTCGGCACCCTTTGCAAGAGAAAGCGCAAACATATACATAAATGCAGGGCCGCAACCCGAAAGGGAACAACCGGCATCCATAAGCGTTTCGTCAATTTCGTCAAGCATACCGGCAAATTGCATATCGTTTACAAAGCTTTCGGCGGTAGAATCTTCAACAAGACCGTTTGTGCAATAAAGAATCATACCGCTTTCAACCGTAACGGGAGTGTTCGGCATTATTCTTATAATAGGAAGCTTTATGCCGATTTCCTTTTCAATGCTCTCGGTTTTTATTCCTGCCGCCATAGTTATTATAACGGTGTTTTTGTCCTTTAAGTCGGCTTTTATTCCGCTTATCATATCCGCCATAACCTGCGGTTTAACGCCGAAGAAAATTCTTTCGCAGTTTTTAACAACTTCGTTGTTTGTTCCGCTTTTAACACCTAATTTTTCGGCAAGATTTCGGGCTTTTTCGGGGTCAATATCCGAAAGCAAAATATCCTTTGTTGTTTTTGAAAGGGCAAGAGCCAAAGCGCCGCCCATATTTCCGCAACCTATAAAACCGTATTTCATTTTATCTCCTATCTTATGTTACCGTTACCGCTGATAACATACTTATAAGTGTTAAGCTCGCTTAGTCCCATAGGGCCTCTGGCGTGTAGCTTTTGGGTTGAAATTCCCATTTCGCAACCGAGACCGAATTCGCCGCCGTCGGTAAAACGGGTTGAGGCATTAACATATACGGCGGCACTGTCAATACGGCCTACAAAATAGTCAGCCGCCGTCTTATCGTTTGTTATAATTGCTTCGCTGTGCCCCGTTGAATGAGCGTTTATATGCTCAACCGCTTCATAAACATCGCCTACGCATTTAACGGCTAAAATATAGTCCAAAAACTCGGTGTCAAAGTCGGTTTCTTCTGCCGCTTTGCCGTCAATTATTTTTGCCGATTTTTCGCAAAGGCGAAGTTCGCAGGGAATAAGATTATTTTTTGTTCTCTTGTCAACAAGTGCCGTTTTAACAAGAGGTAAAAACTTATCGGCGATTTTTTCGTTTACCAATAAAACCTCCTCGGAATTACAAACACTCGGACGGCTCAATTTCGCATTTTCAATGATTTTAACCGCCATTTCCAAATCGGCGGTCTCGTCAATATAAATATGGCAAATGCCGGTGCCCGTTTGAATACAGGGAACGGTGGCATTTTTAACAACCGCATTTATAAGCCCTGCGCCGCCTCTCGGAATAAGCAGGTCAACATAGCCGTCGGCAGTCATAAGCGCTGTGGCACTGTCCCTGCTTGTATCTTTAACAAGGTTTATGATATTATCGTTTACACCAAACGATTTAATGCCCTCTTTAAGCGCATCAACAATGGCGTTTGCCGAACAAAATGCCTCTTTTCCGCCACGCAATATGCAAACATTTCCGCTTTTGATGCAAAGCGCCGCCGCATCCGAGGTAACATTGGGCCTGCTTTCATAAATTATGGCAACAACACCGAAAGGAACGGACATTTTTTTAATATTAAGTCCGTCTTTTCTCGTTCTTTCGTCAAAAATTCTGCCGACGGGGTCGGGGAGCGCCGCAACATCTCGGATACCCTGCGACATACCGTCAATTCGCTCGGCGGTCAGTTTTAAGCGGTCTATCATAACATCGCTTATTTTACCGGTGGCATTCTTTATATCTATATCGTTTGCCGCAAGGATTTTATCGGCATTTTTTATTAAGCTTTCCGCCATTGCAAGTAAAAGCTCGTTCTTTTTGTTTGTATCAAGTAAGGAAATGTCAAACTTTGCCGCTTTGGCATTTTTAAGCATATTTGTCATATTATTTCACCGTAAATAAAGTTCCTATTTTTTTGCCGTCAACAATATCGTAAAGAAGGGAAGGATTGTTGCCGTTTGCGATAACCATATCGCATTTTGAATTAAGGCAGATTTTAGCGGCATTAAGCTTTGTTACCATTCCGCCGGTGCCGAGTTTTGAGCCCTTACCACCTGCTAAATTATAAAGGTTATCGTCAACAGAGTTTACCTTTTCAATGAGCTTTGCGTTGTTATCTGTTCTCGGGTCGGCGGTATAAAGCCCGTCAATATCCGAAAGCAAAATAAGCAAATCGGCATCAACGCTGACGGCGGTTATTGCGCCTAAGGTATCGTTATCGCCGATTTCAATTTCGTCGGTCGCAACCGTATCGTTTTCGTTAACTATCGGTATTGAGCCAAGCTCAATAAGGCGGTTAACGGTATTTTTGAAGTTCTTATGGCGTTCTTCGTTTTCAATATCGGTATTTGTTATAAGGATTTGAGCAACGGTATGATTATATTCACCAAAAAGCTTATCATAGGTATACATAAGCTCACATTGACCGACGGCAGCCGCCGCCTGCTTTGTCGGGATATCGTCGGGACGGCTTGAAAGAGCCAGCTTTCCGACACCCATTCCGATAGCGCCCGAGCTTACGAAAACGATTTCGTGCCCTGCATTTTTAATATCGCTTATTACCTTGCATAATTCTTCAACTCTGCGGACATTAAGCCGTCCTGTTTTGTGCGTCAAAGTGCTTGTTCCGACCTTTATAACAATTCGCATACCTTTTTTTCTCCCGAAATGTAATTTACTTAATTATAGCATAGTATAATTTGATTTTCAACGGAATATATCATTAAATTTTTAAGCGAAAATGCCCCGCTTTCAAAGCGGGACACCGATTATTTAAGTATTACTTTTTTGATTGATTTAACAATGTATGGAACGATTAAGGCAAAAACAACGGCTGTAATAACGGCAACTATTATTCTGTAAACAAGCGCAATTCCGAAAAGCTCAATAGGATACTTGTAAATCTTCGCATCAAGATACATAACAACCGTGTTTATTGCGGTAACGACCAAGGAACTTACCGTGATTTCAAAAATCAAAAATGTTGTTTTGAAACTTTTTTTGAATGCTAAAAACAAAAGTCCCATAATAATTCCCCTGAATGTTGCAGGCATTACCCAAAGAAGTGTTGTTGCCGTAAACCCGTAGGTAATCATCTGCCCTAAAAACGCACCGACAAAACCGGTAGCGGCGCCCCATAATGGGCCGAACATTACGGCAACAATTATTATCGGCAGACCGCTCAGCGAAATTTTGATTGTTCCGCCGAAAAGTTTGCTTGAAATGTCGGCTAAAAAGTCAAGTCCGACATATAAAGCCGCCATAACCGAGCAAATACAAAGTTTAATGATTTCGTTTTTTCTTGACATAAAAAAATACCTCCCATTCATCCGTCTTTCCGAATAAACAGGAGATAAAATCTTCTAAATAAATCCGGCAGCGGGATGCGACACCAAAACCGTGTGAAAAAATCACTTCGTTCGGCAAACAACTCCCCGTTTTGCCGACACTTTACGCTTTGGTATCTACTCTGCAAAAAATAGTGTCTTACGACCTAATTATTATACCTTTTCGGGAATATTTTGTCAATATAAAAATGCACCTGCCAAACGGCAGGTGCATAAACTTTTTAAAACTTAAATTACTTAAGCTCAACCTTAGCGCCAACTTCTTCAAGTTTAGCCTTGAAGCCCTCAGCGTCTTCCTTGGAAACAGCTTCTTTAAGGGTCTTAGGAGCGCCGTCAACAAGTGCCTTTGCATCAGCAAGGCCAAGACCTGTGATTTCACGAACAACCTTAATAACCTTAATCTTTTCAGCGCCTGCTTCAGCAAGAACAACGTCAAATTCTGACTTCTCTTCTGCTGCTGCGCCACCTGCTGCGGGAGCTGCTACTGCAACTGCTGCTGCTGCGGATACGCCGAATTCCTCTTCAACTGCTTTAACGAGCTCAGAAAGCTCAAGAACGGTAAGAGTTTTTAACTCTTCAATCATAGCTGTAATCTTTTCAGATGCCATTTTAATTTCCTCCAATAATAAATAATTTTTTTGTTTTTAATTTAATTTAATAGTGATTATGCAGCGTCGCCGTTTTTATCAACGATAGCTTGAACTGCACGGGCAAATGCCGAGATAGGTGCCTGGAAGGCGTTGCAAACTGTTGCAAGAAGAACATCCTTTGTAGGAAGCTTTGCCAAAGAGTCAATGGTAGCGAGGTCAACAACCTTACCCTCTAAGAAACCTGTTTTAATATTAAAGGTTTCATGGTCCTCTGCAAACTTAGAAAGGATTCTTGCGGCTGCAGTATGGTCTTCTTTGGAAAGGGCGATAGCGGTTGTTCCTTCAAGAGTTGAACGCATATCCTCAAGACCTGTGCCCTCAAGTGCACGGGAAAGAAGGGTGTTCTTAACAACGAAGTATTCAATTCCGTTTTCACGAAGTTCCTTACGAAGAGCGGTATCATCAGCAACGGTAACACCCTTATAATCAACGATAATACCGGCGATAGAACCGTTTACCTTTTCGGTAAGCTCTGCAACGATTTGCTGTTTTTGTTCCAAAACTTTTGCGTTAGGCAATTTTTTCACCTCCGAAAAAAGAAAAAAGTCCGCCAAAGAACGGACAGACATGAAAATATAAAATATAAAATTTCAATTTCACGCTAACCTCGGTAGGCGTTAAACTTACGGCAAAATGCCACCTACTGTCTTTGGATGCGAGAAATATTATAATGTAAAACGAGGGCTTTGTCAAGTATTTTTTCAAAATAAATAAAAAATAATTTACTCTTGCAAAATTTATTATTATGTGTTAATATAATTATGCTCAAAATTAAAGCAAATGGGGTTTTAGCGCAGTTGGTAGCGCACCACACTGGCAGTGTGGGGGTCAGGGGTTCGAATCCCCTAAGCTCCACCAAATGGACATTGGACGAACACCGTATTTTGGGGCGGATTTGCCGTTAAGGTGTATCTCTGATGCCAATTACAAAACACCGTTCTG
>JAKSQJ010000009.1 GCA_024404195.1 Clostridia bacterium
ATTTGCCAAAAATGGCGTTTTGGGACTTGTTATCCCTATCTTGCTCTGCCCAAATATGAAGGCATTATTCATAGAGCGCACAATGACGACTGCGAGTTTAACGCAGGCGGAGTTGCAGCGTTGCTTAAACAAAACGGTTGCGATATAAAATTTATCAATTTGGCGTCAATTTGGCACGGTAAGGATATCCCCGAATCAACAAGAAGGGAATGGGAACAGCAGGAAATTGAATCGGCAAAGATTTTAGGCGCCGAAAAAATCCAAACCGCCGACAGATATTCGGGTCTTTATATGGGTAATGACGAAGAGGTTAAGAAGCTTGCCAGATTTATCGTTGATTATTCGCCCGATATTTGCTTTATCCATTGGCCTAATGATAACCATATTGAGCATAGAGAGGTTGCAAAAGTGTCCGAAAAAGCGCTTTGCTTGGCGCATGTATGGGGCTCAAAGGTTAAGGAAATTTATGCCTTTGAGGCAGGTTCCGACCAAACATCGGATTTCTTTAAGCCCGACTTTTTCATAGTAATTGATGATTGTTTGGAAATTTTGCATAAGTCCCTTATGTGTTACGACCAAAACACCGCTCAAGGTCCCGGTTTATGCCATTATAAAGATATGTTGGCGCTGTTCAGAGGTAGCCAGTGTCAAAAAAAATATGCCGAGGGCTTTAAGATAGTTAAATACCCGAACGGCAACGATGATTTTCTTCTAAAAGGCATATTAAACGATTATTTCCGTTGGAGCGGAAACGGAATGTATCCCGCCGGCGGTTATGAATATTTTTAAGTCAAAAAAGAATATATAAAATTTTAAGTCCCCTGAACACAAAATGTTCAGGGGACTTTTCTCGGATAAATGCTTTGGTATACGGCTTACGCAAAATAAATTGATATCGTAGGGGATGGCGCCCACGACATCCCGAAATGCAATAAAGATTGATAAATTTGTAGGGAAGGACATTGTCCTCCCGCTTGTTTTGCACACGAAACAAAATCGGGCGACTGATAGTCGCCCCTACGGTTGCCGTTCAAATTACCGAAAACAAAAACGGGGCGTCGTGGATGCCGAGCCCCTCGCCTGGTGGAGCATCTGCAACCAAAGACGAACTCACGGTCGGGCACAAAAACTTTATGTTTGCACCGACTGTATTCCCGAATTGGGTGCCGAGCCCCTCGCCTGGTGGAGCATCTGCAACCAAAGACGAACTCACGGTCGGGCATAAAAACTTTATGTTTGCACCGACTGCATTCCCGAATTGGGTGCCGAGCCTCTCGGCTGGTGGAGGTGGGGAGAATTGAACTCCCGTCCAAAAATCTATTCCCGTTGGCGTCTCCGAGCGCAGACAGTCATTTACATTCCCTTGCCGAATTGCCGACAGTCAAGCCATTCGGTTTAGTAGACCCCAATTCATGACGGCGGTAGGGTCAACCCGCCGTTCACATTCACCGCTAAATGACGCCCTTTAAGAGTCGCGGTATTCTCTTATCGGACGGCTGCCTAAATCAGGCAGCAGGACAAAATTCAGCTTTGTCAGTTAATTTATAAATTGCGGATTTTTAAGCGGTTCCGCACCGCTGCTCGCTTCCAACGGTTCAAAATCCCTGTCGAAACCTTTACACCCCCGTAATTTAAGTAATAAGTAATAGGTAAGAGGTAATAGGTAAGAAGAAAAATCTTATCGGTTTTGCTCCTTTAAGGCACGGTCTATGGCTCGGTCGGCGGCTTTTTTGGCGGCAACTGCCCGTTTATCGTGGAGCTGTTTACCTCTGCAAAGTCCAAGCTCAACCTTAACCCTTGAGCCCTTAAAGTAAAGCGAAAGGGGAATAAGCGTTAAGCCCTCGGTTTTAACCTGACCGAAAAGCCGCATAATCTCCCTTTTATGCATAAGAAGTTTTCTGTCCCGTTTTGAGTCCCTGTTAAAAATATTTCCGAACTCATAGGGGCTTATATGCATTTGTTTTAAGAGCATTTCGCCGTCCTTAATCGTAACCCATGCGTCCTTTAAGTTAACGCCGCCCTGCCTTATTGACTTAACCTCCGTTCCGCAAAGTGAAATACCTGCTTCAAAGGTTTCAAGAACAAAATATTCATGGTAT
Source organism: Clostridia bacterium (assembly GCA_024404195.1). Taxonomy (GTDB): domain Bacteria; phylum Bacillota; class Clostridia; order Oscillospirales; family Acutalibacteraceae; genus UBA737. Next base: position 2,100 of record JAKSQJ010000009.1, read on the forward strand.
GCCTGACGGTTTTTTGTTATAATCTTTCCGCCCTCCAAAGTAGGTCACTTCCTTTCACAACGGAGTAAAAAGAGTATATCACGAAAAAAGACGGCGGTCAAGTGAAACAGGACGAAAAATGTCAATAAAAACGCAAATTGCCGTATCTTAACAAAGACAGCATAATTGATAATAATTAAATTTAAAAATCATAATCACCGGAATAAGTGATTATGATTTTGAACTAAAGCATATAAAAGACTCGGATTATTATAGTATCAGAGTTGTTTTTTTGAATATATCCTGTTTCCTGCAAATATAATACCGACTTCCAATAAGCACAATGCAACAAAAAGCAAAATATAGAAAGCAGGTCTTATATATATTCCTTTGGAAATATTTTTTACCGAAATATACAAATCCTCATTTGTTTCTTTATTTCCAATTGATAAAACACCGTTATACTGGTCTATAACTTTCGCCTTTGTGTATCGCCATGCCAACGAATCGGGAGTGCCGGCAGTTGCTGATTCAATAACAATTTTATAGTTACCGTTGCCTTTTTGCGATGCAGGACAGTTGACTTTCAATTCAACAAACCCGTTTTTTTGAGTGTCTTTATCAATAACGGTGTCAAATACCGAATTTTTGTTTTTCAATAACGATATCTTATATAAACACTCCTTATTACCATCCAACTGAGCTACCGCAATTGATATGCGATTGAATGCTTTATCTGTATGGAAAGTTTGTTCTATTTTTTTGTTTTCTTTTGAAATTTTGTCATAGCAAGCGGTATAATCGTCAATCCGGCCGTTTGCGCAGTTAATACTGTAGTCGGTTTTCAAAAATGTGTTCTTTGTCATTTCTTGATAATAAGAGGTTCCGACCACAACCGTAAGCAAAATAACGGTTATCCCGACAAATGAAAATAATTTAGACCCTTGTTTAGATATTTTACGGTTAAGTGTGTCCGCTCCGGAGAATGACAAGACGGACAGAAACGGCAAAAACGGCACACTGTATATACTTTTTGCTTCCCAAATCATATAGAACAAAACTGCACCGTCAAGGCATAAAGTGAATAAACATAACGAATTTACCTTTTTATTAAAGCATTGCCTTGCCAAACATACGATAGCCAAAAGCAATATTGCGAATCTATAGCAATGACAGTAAGAATTAACAATATCTCTTTTATCTCCCACAAGCCAACGATACAGCAAACCGTAATTTTTGGCTTGGATTAAACGGATATGGTAGTCGGCTGTGCCGTCAGACCATGTTTTTTGCGTTTTGTTAACAGCAAGTTCTGTAACATCGCCGGCGCCGAGTTTACGAAGTGATTTTGTTATTTCCGAAAGATGCTCTTCTTTCATTTTGTCCGTTGTGCCGAGTTTTCTTGTGAAATTCATATCTTGGTATGTTACCTGGCCGTCATTATGAAGTCCCATCATTATCCAATGCGTAATGGGGAAATTTTTTGTATCGTCACCGGATATGGCGGAAACTTGTAAGCCGATTACAGAAAAACAAATTGCAAAGGATAATACGGCTGACAAAATGATACAAACCAATTGTTTCCAATAGACCGAAAGGGTTGCTTTGTTACGGTAAAAAACGCAACATAAAGCAACGGCTACGCCTGAGATTAACACTGTAGGGCGCAAGAAATACCCCAAAGCCATCACAAGACCGAATATTGCGGCATAGAGGAACTGACTTGTTCGTGATTTGCTTTTAAACAGTTCAACAGCTGCCCATACCCCGGCGACTGTCAACGGAATACTGTATGTGCAAGTATATATCCACCATATCAAAAGATAGTTTAACGGATTTGCGATATTAAGTAAAATCACCTTAACGGCATTTCTTGTTCCAAAGAGAAGATATGCGGTTCTATAGATAAGAGCTATGCCAACATCAATCAGTAAAGTGTTAAAAACAGCAAGAAGTTTTGCGTTTGCAAAAACCGATATGCCCAATGCCATGGCAGCTTTATCAATCATAGCTGTAAACAGCACAGTAAAATCATTGTTTGAATACGACTGAAAATAAGGCGAATATACAGTATCAATTTGACGGTCAATACCCTTTGCTAATGCAAGTGCCTGATCTTGAACCATATAAGCATCGGTTGTCATTACAATATTAAGTCCCGATAATATCAGAATTTGACCGACCAATAATATAGAAATAAGGATAATTCCAAAAATAACAAGCGAATGTTTTGAACAATTATCAATAAACTTAAAACAAAGCAGAATAACTCCGACTATCAGCAAAACACCGATAATAAGCACAAAATAAACCGGAGTTTCTCCAAACCGACTTAGCAGCATTTTATCGGCGGCATTGAGATTTCCGGTAAATATAATAATGGTAAAAAATAAACCCACAAACGCAACAACCAATGAAAATGCGGCTGTGAGTTTATTCTTCGTTTGTTCGGCATTAAAATGCATTATGGCCTCTCCTTTGCCAGTGTTAATGTTGGACGAGCTTACTCTTAACACTTAAGTTGCTCATTTCAGTTCGTCCGTTGATTCGCTTATGATATAACGGGGACGGCCTTTTACTTCTAAATAGATTTTTCCGATATATTCGCCGATAATACCTAAAAACAACGCCTGAATGCCGCATACAAAGCAAATGATACAGGTCATACTTGCCCAACCGGCAACCGTTGAACCTATTAAAGCAGAAATAACAGACCACAAAATACCGATAAAACTGATAAGCGTGATAAACATACCAAGAACGGTAATTATTCTAATGGGTTTGATTGATAAGCTTGTGATGCCGTCAAATGCCAACGCTAACATTTTTTTTAAGGGATAATGACTTTCGCCTGCCAAGCGCTCATGACGCACATAATAAACACTGGTTGACTTAAAACCGACAAGCGGCACCATACCTCGCAAAAATATATTAACCTCTTTGAATTCGGATAATTCGTGTAAGGCACGGGAAGAAATTAAGCGGTAGTCTGCATGGTTGAATACAACTTCCGCACCCATAACATTCATAAACTTATAGAATCCTTCTGCCGTAAAACGCTTGAAAAATGTATCCGATTCTCTGGAAGAACGCACTCCGTAAACTATTTCGCAACCTTCGTTGTTATATGCGTCTACCATATCGTCCATGGCGTTAATGTCATCCTGACCGTCGCAGTCAATACTTATTGTTATATCGCAGTGATTCATAGCGGTCATCAAACCTGCCAACACGGCATTCTGATGCCCTCTGTTGCGACTTTGGGCAATGCCTTGATAATATGGGTTTTGTTCAGATAACTTCTTAATGATTTCCCAAGTATTATCTTTACTGCCGTCATTAACAAATAAAATCCTGCTTTTTTCGTCAATCTTTTTCTCGCTAATAAGCTGACAAAGTTTCTGCAAAAACATCGGAGCAGTTTGAGGCAATACCTCTTGCTCGTTATAGCAGGGAATTACGATATATAAAACAGGGGTTTTGTTGTTCATTTGTTGCCTTCCTTTGCTTGTTGTTATTTTGACTTTACAAAAATTAAGATTTTGCTCAACACATAGTTCAGTATAATTACTATCACATTTGACAGTATTTTGATTGCCATATCATTAAGGTGAAAAACATCCACACAAAGATACATAATGGCTAAATCTAAAAGTCCTGTTGCCAACCGAGCGGCATAAAAACTGATAATTTCCTTGGTTACAGATCTAAAACCTTTATTTTCGCTGTGAAAAACCCAAATCCTATTTGTGATATATGCGAAAAAAACCGATAAAAGCCATGCAATCACCGTTGCAGCTGTTGTTTTTAATCCGAAACCGCGTGTGGCTGTATAATATGTCGCAATATTGATGAGGGTTGTGCAACCGCCAAAGAAAATATATAAAATAATTTCTTTCAATTTTTCTTTATCTCTCAGTATTCCGATAATTTTGTCAATCATACGATTTATCATCTCCCTTTTAATTGAGAAAAATTTATTTGTGTATCGTAACAATTTTGAATTGTATTCACCGAGCGTTTGATGTGCGATTTTGCAAATGAGTATGCCTGATTTCAAATAAAAAAACCGTAATTCTGCGAGAGAAATTTTTACTCTGCAAAATTACGGTGATAATATAAAATATAACCAAAAAAGCGGCAAAAAAACGCGAAAAAATCTACAAAAATATGGTTGACAAAAGAAACAGGGTGAGCTACACTCTGCTTGCTTGCTTGCTTGCTTGCTTGCTTGCTTGCTTGCTTGCTTGCTTGCTTGCTTGCTTGCTTGCTTGCTTGCTTGCTGCAATTTCAACCATACTTGTCAAGTCCTTTCTTGTTTTTTGCAACTTATATTTGAATTATATCATAAAACCCGTGATAATTCAATGGTTTTTTAAGGGATTTCCTACGAAAAATGTCAATAAAAACGCATATTTTCGGTAATACTACAACTAAAAGGAGTAGTGTTATGGAAATAATAAGAGTGATAATTACATCGCTTGTTTCGCTTGTTGTGCTTTTTATTCTTACAAAGCTTATGGGCAACCGTCAGGTATCGGAGCTTACGATGTTTGATTATGTTATCGGAATAAGTATCGGCTCCATTGCCGCTGAAATGGCGACCGAGCTTGATAAACCGGTAAATTCCATTGTTGCTATGGTGGTTTATGCCGTTGTTGCAATTCTCATTTCTTTTATCACCTCAAAATTCATTAAAACCCGAGGAATTTTGTTCGGAAAAAGCGTTGAGCTTATGAAAAACGGCGAAATTTTGCGAAAAGGACTTAAAAAAGCCCACCTTGATTTGAGCGAATTTTTAATGCAGGCGAGAACGGCGGGTTATTTTGATATAACCGATATAAATACGGCTTTTATGGAGCCAAACGGTAAGATAAGCTTTTTACCCTTTTCAAACGCAAGACCCGTTAATGCAAAAGATTTGTTACTGCCGACGAAAGAGGACGAGGTAATGGTAAATGTTATTGCCGACGGTGTTATCCTTGAAAAAAACTTAAAGACCTTGGGTTTTAATAAGCAGTGGCTTATGGATAATATGAAAAAACAGGCGGTAAAAAATGAAAAATCCGTGCTTTTGGCAACCGCCGATAAAAACGGAACACTTAATTTGTTTTTGAACAAATAAAGGGCTTTTTCGGGTGCATTTAACTTGACATACAATTTTTCTTGTTGTAATATTAAATATAATTATATTAAAGCAATCAGAGAGGAAAAAATATGATTTCACAAAGAATGTTAAGTATCGGAAAAAGTCCCTCAAAAATAAGAGAAATTTTTGAGTATTCAAGAAAAAGAAAGGCGCAAATCGGCGAGGACAAGGTCTTTGATTTTAGTTTGGGTAACCCGAATATCCCTGCGCCTAAAAAGGTTAACGAAGTTATTACCGATTTGATAAAAACCACCGACAGCACGGCTTTGCACGGCTATACTTCGGCTGTCGGCGATATGGATACAAGAAAAACCATCGCCGATAATATAAAGAAAAGATTTTGTTTTGAATGCTCGGCAGATAATATCTATATGACCTGCGGTGCCGCCGCTTCGCTTGAAATTACCCTTAAAGCAATCTGCAACAGGGGTGACGAGGTTATAGCATTGGCGCCCTATTTCCCCGAATATAAGGTGTTTATTGAAAATGCCGAGGCAACAACGGTTGAGGTTTTGTGCCGAGAGGGTGATATGGGTCTTGACATTGAGGCGATAAAGGGCGCATTAAACGGCAAAACAAAGGCGATTATCGTAAATTCCCCGAATAACCCGTCGGGTGCGGTTTTTGCCGAGAAAGACATTAAAAAACTTGCCGAAATTCTTAATGAACATAACAAAAAGACGGGCGAAACGGTTTATATTATATGCGATGAGCCCTACCGTGAAATCGTTTACGGCGATATTGTTGTTCCGTATATACCAAGTATTTACGACCATACGATAGTTTGCTATTCTTACAGTAAATCTTTATCGCTTCCGGGCGAGAGAATAGGTTACATAATGGTATCTCCGAAAGCCCGAGACAGCGAGGACATATATTTTGCGGTTTGCGGTGCAGGCAGAGTTTCCGGTTATGTTTGCGCTCCGAGCTTGATGCAGTATGTTGTAAATAAATGTGACGGACTTTTGCCCGATATAGAAAAATATGCCAAAAACCGTGATTTAATCTATAATTCCCTTAAAGAAATCGGCTTTGAGGCAGTTCGTCCCGACGGCGCTTTCTATCTTTTCGTAAAGGCGCTTGAAAGCGATGCCGTTAAGTTCTGCGAAACCGCAAAGAAGTATGAATTGTTGCTTGTTCCGAGCGATTCTTTCGGAATTAAGGGCTATGTTCGTATCGCATATTGCGTAAGCTATGAGCAGATAAAGAACTCAATCCCTCAATTTAAGAAGCTTTTTGAGGATTATAAAAACAGGTGATAAGATGGCTGATATTAAAAATATCAGAAACGAAATTGACGCCGTTGATAAAGAAATGGCAAAGCTTTTTATTAAGCGAATGGACCTATCAAAAGAGGTGGCTTTATATAAGCAGAGCGTAGGGGCAAAAATTGAGGATAAGCAAAGAGAAGAGGAAATTGTAGCTAAAAACTCCCTGCTTATTGAAAACGACGAATATAAGCCCTATTATGCCGATTTTCTTAACAGTAATATGCGTATCTCAAAGCGATACCAAAAGAGGATATTAAGCGGTATGACCGTTGCTGTAAGCGGAACAAAGGGCGCATTTGCATATATTACGGCAGGTAAGATTTTCGGCGAAACGGTAAGCTCTCCCTTTGCCGATTTCAATTCGGCATATCTTGCGGCGCAAAGCGGCGAATGCGATTTGGCATTTTTGCCGCTTGAAAACAGCTTCGGCGGCGATGTCGGTGCGGTTTTAGACCTTTTATATTTCGGAAAACTCTATATAAACGGAATTTACGAAGCCGAGATAACGCAAAATCTTATCGCAAAAAACGAGACAAAAGAAAATGATATAAAAACCGTTTTAAGTCACCCTCAGGCACTTGCTCAATGCGGTGCATTTATTGAGCAAAACGGCTTTAAGACAATAGAAACCGCTAATACCACCGAAGCCGTAAAAGCCGTCGCAAAAAGCGACGATTTAACCCTTGCGGCGATAGGAAGCTTTGAAGCGGCAAAGGAATTAGGTCTTAAAGTAGTAAGAGAAAACATCAACGAGCAAAGGAATAATACAACAAGGTTTGTTTTGCTTTCAAGAACAAAAAAGAAGCCGTCGGCTTTTGATGACCGCTTTGTCCTTATGTTTACCGTAAAGGATACGGCAGGGGCGCTTAGCGGCGCCATTTCGGTAATAGGCGAATACGGTTTTAACCTTGTTTCAATAAAATCCCGTCCTACAAGAGAAGAAAACCATAAGCATTATTTTTATGTTGAGGGCGAGGGTAATATAGGAACGAATAGCGGCGAAAAAATGACCGAAGAACTTAAAAAATGCTGCGATAATCTTAAAATTATGGGAAGTTTTCAAAACGAAAAGAGGGTGTAAAAAAAGTGAATAATACATTAGGCCAAAATGTTAGCATTACCCTTTTCGGCGAGAGTCACGGCGAGGCGATAGGCGCCGTTCTTGACGGTATCCCGTCGGGAATAAAAATTGACAGAGATTTTATTGCAAAAAAACTCTCCCTTCGCCGACCTTTCGGGGATATTTCCACCAAAAGACAGGAAAAGGATGATTTTAAGATAATAAGCGGATTAAACGGCGATATAACCGCAGGAACTCCGATTTGCATTATAATTGAAAACGAAGATGTAAACCCCGACGATTATGAAAATGATATTAAGCCGAGACCTTCTCACGCCGACTATACGGCATATAAAAAGCACGGTGTTGAGGGAGTTTTGTCGGGCGGCGGACATTTTAGCGGTCGGCTTACTGCTCCTATTGTTGCCGCAGGTGCTATTGCTATGCAGATTTTAGAGAAAAAGGGCATAAAAATCGGCTCACATATCAAGAGTATTTTAGATGTTGAGGATAGAGATTTTGCCGATTTCTACAGTGATATATCGGTGCTTCAAGATAAAAACTTTGCGGTTTTAGATAATGAAGCGGCAAAAGAAATGCAAAAAACAATAGAAAAAGCCGCCTTGGAAAACGACAGTGTCGGCGGTATAATTGAAACGGCGATAATAGGTGTTGACGCCGGTTTGGGCGAGCCGTTTTTTGATACCTTGGAGGGTGCTTTGGCAAAGGGACTTTTCGCCATTCCCGCCGTTAAGGGTGTTGAGTTCGGGGCAGGTTTTTCCATTACGAAAATGTTCGGCTCCGTTGCTAATGACCAAATGGAAATTAAAGACGGCAAAATAAGAACACTTACCAACAATTCCGGCGGAATAAACGGCGGAATTTCAAACGGCGAGCCGATAGTAATGAGAATTGCCGTTAAGCCGACCCCCTCTGTAAAAAAAGAGCAAAAAACCGTTGACCTTCAAAGCAAAACTCAAACAACGCTTATAGTTTTGGGCCGTCATGACCCTTCAATTGTTCACAGAGCAAGGGTAGTTGCCGACAGTATTGCGGCGCTTACAATTCTTGATATGCTTTCAAGAAACGAGGGCTCAAAGGGGTTAAGGATATGAGCTTCGGTATAATCGGAAAGGTTTTGGGGCATAGTTTTTCAGCCGAAATTCACCCGAAACTTTTTGACTGCGACTATCAAAAATGGGAGCTTTCGCCCGATATGCTTGATGATTTCTTTGAAAAAAGGAACTTTGAGGGCATAAATGTTACCATTCCTTATAAAACCGATGTTATAAAATATCTCGGATTTATTGACGAAAATGCCGAGAAAATCGGCGCTGTCAATACGATAGTAAATAAAAACGGAAAATTATACGGATACAATACCGATTATTACGGACTTTTAGAACTGATAAAGTCAAAAAATGTCAGTCTGACGGGTAAAAATGTTCTTATTTTCGGAAGCGGTGCCACCTCTAAAACCGCAAGGGCGGTTGCCGAAAATATGGGCGCAAAAAGTGTTGTCCGGTTATCCCGAAAAGAAAAAGACGGCTTTGATACCTATAAAAACATCAAAAATTATTATGAAAATACCGATGTAATTATCAACACAACCCCCTGCGGAATGTATCCGAACATTTATGAAACCGCCGCCGATATCAAGAATTTTAAGGGTTTAGAGGCGGTTTTTGATGTTGTTTATAATCCTATTAGAACAAAGCTCGTCTTAGATGCTTTAAATATGGGGCTAATTGCCGAGGGCGGAAGCAGAATGCTTGTTTTTCAGGCGGTTTATGCGGCTCGGCTTTTTTGCGGAAAGGATATTAAAGACAGTAAGGGCGAAGAAATTTTAAGGGATATAATTGCCGAAAAGCAAAACATCGTGCTTATAGGTATGCCCGCCTGCGGAAAAACAACCGTCGGTAAAATTCTTGCCGAAAGGTTAAACAAAACCTTTGTTGATACCGACTGCGAAATAGAGAAAAAATATAAAAAAACTCCGAAAGAAATAATTGAAAGTAATGGCGAAGCGGTTTTCAGAAAATACGAAAGCGAAATTATAAAGGATATTTCAAAAAATCAAAATCAGGTTATCGCAACGGGCGGCGGTGCCGTTCTTGACGGGGAAAATACTCTGTATCTTAAAGAAAACGGCAAAATCGTTTATATTAAAAGAGATATAAACGAACTTTTATCGGACGAAAAAAGACCGCTTTCAAACACAAAGGAAAAGTTAGAAAATATTTATAAAATCCGCAAACCTCTATACGAAAAATCGGCGGATATTATTATAAATTCGCTTAAAACACCCGAAGAAACGGCAAATTCTATTTTGGATGTGATTTGATGAAAATATTGGTAATAAACGGACCTTCTATAAATATGCTCGGCGTAAGAGAACCGAATATTTACGGCAGTAAAACCTATGATGACCTATGCTCGCTCGTTGAAGAAGAATGTAAGAAAAAAGGCGTTCTTGTTGATTTTTTTCAGTCAAACCACGAGGGCGATATAGTTGATATTATCCTTAATTCTTATAAAAAAACCGATGCAATTATCATAAACCCTGCGGCTTATACCCATACGAGTATTGCCATTGCCGACGCATTGAACGCCGTCAGTATTCCTTATGTTGAGGTGCATATTTCCGATGTTTCAAAAAGGGAAGAGTATAGGCAAATCAGTTTTATAAGAGAAAACGCCGTTGCAACCGTTATGGGCGAGGGCATTTCGGGATATGTTACTGCGTTAAATATTCTCTTAAAGGGCAGATAATATGGAAATCACCGTTAAAAAAAGTATTCCAAAGGGCATAATTTCGGCTCCGCCATCAAAAAGTATTGCTCACAGGGCGCTGATTTTGGGCGCTTTTTCAAAAAGTTCAATAATTGAAAACATTGAGTTTTCCGAGGATATTAAGGCGACGATAGGTTGCCTTAAAGCGCTTGGGGCAAATGTTGTTTGCGAGAAAAATTATGTAAAAATCGGCGGTCTTAACCTTAATAATATCAAAGATAATGTGGTGCTTTTTGCCAACGAAAGCGGAAGCACTTTAAGATTTTTAATACCCGTTTGTTTGCTTTCGGGCAAAAAAATAACCTTTAAGGGCACAAAAAAACTTATTTCAAGACCGTTAGACGAATACGAAAAAATCTGCAAGGAAAACGGTTTTTTGTTTGAAATCGGCGAAGATTTTGTAACCGTTTGCGGAAATCCCGAAATAAATAAAATTTCGGTTTCGGCTCAAATTTCAAGTCAGTTTGTAACGGGATTTTTACTTGCTTTTTCCTTATTTTCGGGCGAAAAAACCGTTGAAATCAAGGGAGAAATCGGCAGTAAACCGTATATTGACATAACTCTTGATGTTCTCAATTTCTTCGGAGTAAACACCGATTTTGACGGCAAAACGGTTAAGATTTCGGGCGGAAAAATCAAAAACACGAAATATTTTGTTGAAGCCGATGCCTCAAACGGCGCATACCTTTGCGGTTTTGATTTTTTAGGCGAGGTCGGTATAGAAAACCTAAATACCGAAACGAAGCAGGGCGATATTGAATTTCTCAATATGTTTGAAGAATTAAGGCAGGGGAAAAGAGAATTTAATCTTAAAAACCATCCCGATTTGGCACCCTTAATGTTCGTTCTTTGCTGTTTTTTCGGCAAATGCGAATTTATCGGAACAAATCGGCTAAAATATAAAGAAAGCGACCGAGTTTTGGCTATGAAAGAGGAGCTTAATAAGTTTAATGTTGAGCTTAAAGATTTTGGCGACAGGGTTATTATTGACCCGTCAAAAATCAACGCTCCGAGCGTTAAGCTATCAAGCCATAATGACCATAGAATCGTTATGGCGCTATGTATTCTTTGCGCAAAATTCGGCGGTGAAATAGAAAACTGCGAGGCGGTCAATAAAAGCTTTCCCGATTATTTTTGCAAGTTACGGGAAATAGGTGTTGAGTTTTCGCCTAACTCTTAAAAACTAAAACGGTTTAGTAAATAAAGGTGATAAAATGGGAGCAAATTATATAAGGAAACTGCCGATACCGATGGAAATCAAGGCGCAGTATCCCCTGACCGATAATTTGGCAAAAATCAAGGCGAAAAGGGATAAGGAAATAAAGGCGGTTTTTGAGGGAAAAAGCGATAAATTTATTTTGATTGTCGGTCCTTGCTCTGCCGATAATAAGGACTCTGTTCTTGATTATATGGGGCGGCTTAAAACCGTTGCCGATGAGGTAAAGGATAAAATAATCGTTATCCCGAGAGTTTATACAAATAAACCGAGAACAACGGGCGACGGCTATTTGGGTATGCTTCATCAGCCGAAGCCGACCGAAAAAGAGGATATGTTAAAGGGCATTGTTGCGATAAGAGAAATTCATATGAGCGCAATAAGGGACTACGGTTTTACCTGCGCCGATGAAATGCTGTATCCCGAAAATTTCCGCTATTTGTCCGATATTTTAGGTTATGTTGCCGTCGGCGCAAGGTCGGTTGAAAATCAACAGCACCGCCTTACCGCAAGCGGAATTGATGTTCCCGTCGGAATGAAAAATCCGACAGGCGGAGATATGACGGTTATGATGAATTCCATTGTTGCCGCAAGTCATCCTCATACCTTTATTTTCAGGGGTTGGGAGGTTGAAAGCACGGGTAACCCTCTTGCTCATTCCATTCTTCGTGGCTTTACCGACAGGTCGGGGAAATATATATCAAATTATCATTACGAGGATTTAGTAAAGCTCAATGAACTTTATATGGCAAACGGGAAACTTATTCCTGCCGCAATAATTGACGCAAACCACGCAAATTCGGGCAAAAACCCCTTTGAACAACCGAGAATTGTTGAAGATGTTTTACTTAGCCGAAAGAAAAATGCCGACATTAAGGGACTTGTTAAGGGCGTAATGATAGAAAGTTATATTGAGGACGGATGTCAGAGCCCGACCGATAAAGTTTACGGAAAATCAATAACCGATGCGTGCTTGGGCTTTGAAAAAACAAAAGAACTTATATATGAAATTGCAGATAAATTATAAAAAGGGGTCAAGGTGACCCCTTTTTTTATTGACATTGAAACTATTGTAATGTAAAATATAGTAAAATAATATATATAACATAGGGGGCTTAAAAATTGGCTTGTGTTTATAAAAGAATTCTCTTAAAGCTTTCGGGCGAGGTTCTTGCCGGTGAAAAGGGAACGGGAATTGATTTTGACAAGGTTTATGATGTATGTAAGCGTGTAAAAGAAATAACCGATTTAGGTGTTCAGGTTGCTATCGTTGTAGGCGGAGGCAACTTTTGGAGAGGCCGTTCAAGCGGAAATATGGATAGAACGAGAGCCGACCATATGGGTATGCTCGCTACTACCATCAACTCCCTTGCTCTTGCCGATACTTTAGAACAGTTGGGGGTTACCGCAAGGGTGCAGACCGCCGTTGAAATGCGTCAGGTTGCCGAGCCGTATATCAGGAATAAGGCAATCCGTCATCTTGAAAAGGACAGGGTTGTAATCTTCGGCTGCGGAACGGGAAATCCCTTCTTCTCAACCGATACCGCCGCCGCTTTAAGAGGTGCCGAAATCGGTGTTGATGTAATCTTTAAGGCAACGAATGTTGACGGCGTTTATGACTGCGACCCGAATAAAAACCCCGATGCCGTTAAATTTGATAAGCTTTCTCACCATGATGTTCTTCAAAAGGAGCTTCATGTTATGGATGCAACCGCCGCTTCTCTTTGTATGGAAAACGGCATTAAAATTTTGGTGTTTAATCTTGATGACCCCGATAATATCGTTAAGGCCGTTAAGGGCGAAACAATCGGAACATTAGTAGAATAATTTGGAGGAAAACTTTATGCAGGAATTACTTAAAAATACCGAGGAAAAAATGAGCAAGAGTATTGCTTCTCTTGAAAGAGAGTATAAGTCAGTCAGAGCAGGCAGGGCAAATGCCGCCGTTCTTGATAAGGTTTCGGTTGACTATTACGGTGTTCCGACACCTATTCAACAGATGGCAGCCGTTTCAATCCCCGAGGCAAGAAGTTTGGTTATTCAACCTTGGGACGCTACAATGCTTAAAGAAATTGAAAAGGCGATTTTAACCTCCGAAATCGGAATTAACCCTCAAAATGACGGTAAGGTTATCCGTCTTAACTTCCCTCCGCTTACCGAGGAAAGAAGAAAAGATATAGTTAAGGATGTTAAGAAAACCGCCGAGGATTCAAAGGTTGCAATAAGAAATATCCGCCGAGATGCCCTTGATAAATTAAAGGGACTTAAAAAGGATAACAAGATAACCGAGGATGATGAGTCAAACGGCGAAAAGAAAATCCAAAATCTTACCGATAAGTATTGCAAAGAAGCCGATGAGCTTTTGGCAATAAAGGAAAAAGAAATAATGGAAATATAAACATTCGGCGCACCTAACCGTGCGCCTATGTTTTAGGTGTTTTGTATGGGTATTTTTAAGAAAGAAAAGTCCTTTGATAAGTTGCCTACTCATATTGCGATAATAATGGACGGTAACGGTCGTTGGGCAAAAAAGCGTTCGCTTCCGAGAACTGCCGGTCATGCGGCAGGGTCAAAAACCTTTAAGGATATTGCGAGATACGGCAATAAAATAGGTCTTAAATATATGACCGTTTATGCTTTTTCAACCGAAAACTGGAAAAGACCGCAGGAAGAAGTCAACAACATTATGAATATTTTGCGTGACTATTTAAGGGACGCAAAAAACTTTAAGGACGAAAACATAAAGGTTAAGTTTATCGGCGATATATCCGTGCTTGATGAGGATATTAAAGAGCTTATTGCCGATGCCGAAAAAGAAAGCGAAAATGCAACGGGTATGCATCTTAATATTGCGCTTAATTACGGCGGCAGAGATGAGATAGTCCATGCCGTTAAAAAGATTATGAAATCGGGTGTTGACCCTGATAGCATAACCGAGCAAACAATAAGCGAAAATCTTTATACTGCCGAAATGCCCGACCCCGATTTTATAATAAGACCGAGCGGTGAATACCGCCTTTCAAACTATCTTATCTGGCAGTCGGCTTATGCGGAATATTGGTTTTCCGATATTTTATGGCCCGATTTTAAGCCGAAGCATCTTGATATGGCAATAGAAGATTATCAAAAGAGAAACCGCAGATACGGCGGTGTTTGAAAATTAAGGAGAAGATTTTATGAAAACGAGAATAATATCCGCAGCGGTAATTATAGCCGCAGTTGTTGTGCTTCTTTTGGTTGGAAAATTATGGGTGCCCGTTTTAATCCCGATTTTTGTTGCCGCTCTTTGCGCTATGGGTGTTTTTGAACTTCTTAATAACGCCATGGGTATTAAACCGTTGGGACTTTCTGTATTTTCGGCGGCTTACAGTGCGATAATGGTATTTATTTTAGATAAGCATATCGCTTCAAAAATCAGTTTTCCTTATAGCAGTGAAGCGAATATAACCTTCAAAAATATAACCCTTTCCGACATTTTCAGCAGGGCTCCGCTTTTTATAACGATTTTTTATTTTTTAGTTGCCGTTTTCTTTGCTCTTTATTATCAAAAGGACTTTGATTTGGCGAAAATTTTCGGCTTTACCGCTTTTCCCGTAGTTATTGCTTACGGTTTTTCAATGCTCGGCGGTATAGTAACCTACGAAAAGAGCATATACTATCTATTGCTCCTTTGCAATTTTGCTTCAATTTCCGATACGGGCGCATATTTTGTCGGCAGTTTCTTCGGAAAGCATAAATTATGTCCCGAAATAAGCCCTAAAAAGACGGTTGAGGGCGCTTTGGGCGGTATCGCTTCAAGTATAGTGGTGTCGCTTATTTTGGTTTTATGTTTCGGCAGAGGTCATATTTTGGCAACCCTTCTTCTGACCGTTCCGTTCTGCATTGTAGGAATGATGGGCGACCTTTTCGCATCCATTATAAAAAGAAAAATCGGCATAAAGGATTACAGTAATTTAATCCCCGGTCACGGCGGTATTCTTGACCGCTTTGACAGTATGCTTCTTATTGCGCCGATTTTGTATATGTTTATTGATTTTGGGGTAATTTAATGAAAGAACTGATAATTTTAGGTTCAACCGGCTCAATAGGAACTCAAAGCTTAGAGGTTGCAAGAAAGCAGGGAATAAGGGTTACCGGACTTGCCGCAGGAAGCAACGATAAATTGCTTGAAAAACAGGCAAGAGAATTTAAGCCGTTAACGGTTGCCCTTTCTGACGAGGCGGCTGCCGCTCGGCTTAAAATTGCCCTTGCGGATACCGATATTTCGGTTTTGTCGGGTAAGGACGGCGTTAATGCCGTAGCAACCGGCAGAGGCGATATGGTTCTTTGCGCCATTGTCGGAATTGCCGGACTTGAAAGCACGCTTTCGGCAATAGACGCCAAAAAGGATATTGCCCTTGCAAACAAGGAAACTCTTGTAACGGGCGGCGAAATAGTCAAAAGGAAAATTGCCGAAAAAAATGTTCGGCTTTTGCCCGTTGACAGTGAACATTCCGCAATATTTCAGTCCTTGCAGGGCGCTCCGAAAGGAAGCCTTAATAAGATAATTTTAACCGCTTCGGGCGGACCTTTCTTCGGAAAAACAAGGGAAGAACTTAAAAATGTTACGGTAAAAGAGGCGCTTAACCATCCTAATTGGACGATGGGCGCAAAAATTACCATAGATTCTGCTACCCTTATGAATAAGGGGCTTGAAGTCATTGAAGCGGTGCATCTTTTTGATGTTTCGCCCGATGATATTGAGGTTTTGGTCCATAGGCAGAGTATTCTTCATTCGGCGGTTGAACTTTCGGACGGTGCGGTAATCGCTCAACTCGGAACTCCCGATATGAAAATACCCATTCAGTATGCCTTTACCTATCCCGAAAGAGGACTGAAATTTGAAAACCTTTCTTTATCAAAAATCGGCAGTTTGACCTTCCAAAAGCCCGATATAGATACATTTAAGTGTCTTTCTACCTGCATAGAGGCGATAAAAAAAGGCGGACTTTATCCTGCCGCCGCCAACGGTGCAAACGAGGAAGCCGTCAAACTGTTTTTAGACGGAAAAATCAAGTTTTTGGATATTGCCGATTTGGTATATGAGGGTATGAAAGCGGCACCCGAAATAAAGGATTTCACTCTAAACGATATTTATGACACCGATGCCCTTGCAAGACAAAGGGTTAAAGATTTATGTTAGGATAGTGATTTTTCATTAGTATTTCTGTCATTTGGGGAAATATCTGGCCCTATTTAATTGCGATTGCATTATTTTTATTGCTTGTAATAATTCATGAGTTCGGTCATTTTATCGCCGCAAAATCGGTAGGTATAAGGGTGAACGAATTTGCGGTCGGCTTCGGACCTAAACTTTTTTCATTTAAGAAGGGTGAAACGGTTTACAGGGTAAACCTTATCCCTTTGGGCGGATATTGCGCCATGGAGGGTGAGGACGAAACAAGCGAGGATAAAAGGGCGTTTTGCAACAAAGCGGCGTGGAAGCGGTTTTTGGTGGTCGTAATGGGAGCCACCTTTAATCTCTTGCTCGGGCTTTTGCTTGTTGCGGTTACATTGGCGCCGCAAAAGGCATTTTCAACAACCGTTGTTGCCGAATTTGATAAAAATGCCGTCAGCGAACAATACGGTCTTAAAAAGGACGATAAAATCATTGAGGTAAACGGCAGAAAAATTTTTACAACCATTGATTTATCCTATGCTTTTACCAATGTTTCAAACGGAAAAATTGATATGACCGTTGAAAGAGACGGTAAAAAAGTTCATCTTAACGATGTTAAGTTTGATACAACAAAAGAAAAGGGTATAACCTATCTTAATGTTGATTTTTATATTTACGGACAAAGAAAAACCCTTAAAAGTTATATAACGCAAACCACCAAAACAACCGTTTCCTACTGTGCGGTGATTTGGCGGTCGCTTATAGATTTAATCGGCGGAAAATACGGTATTAGTGCTATGTCGGGTCCTGTCGGACTTACGGCGGTTATGGGAAATATCGCAAAAGAACGGCTTCTTGACCTTATTCCGATTATGGCTCTGATAACCATAAATTTAGGGCTTTTTAATCTGTTACCGCTTCCCGCTCTTGACGGCGGACGGCTTTTGTTCATTCTTATTGAAATGATAACGGGCAAAAAGGTTCCGCAAAGGTTTGAATCCCTTGTTCACGGAATCGGATTTTTAATACTTCTTGCCTTTATGCTTCTTATAACGGCAAAGGATATTTGGGGACTGATTATTAAATGATTACGAACAAAGAAACAAAAAAAATCAAAATCGGGGATATTTTTATAGGCGGCGGCAGTCCGGTTGCCGTTCAATCAATGCTTAATGTTCCCGCTCACGATATTGAGGGGAATATCCGTCAGGCGATAGAGCTTCAAAATGCCGGCTGCGAAATCCTTCGCATTTCCGTTCCCGATAACGAGGCGCTAAAAACCTTAAACGAAGTAAAAAACAATATAAATATTCCTCTTGTTGCCGATATTCATTTTGACTGGAAATTGGCGGTTGAAAGCGTTTATGCCGGAGCCGATAAGATAAGGATTAACCCCGGAAATATAGGCGACGATGACAAGGTCCAAGAGGTTGCAAGGGTTTGCAAAACGAACGGTATTCCGATAAGAATAGGCGTAAATTCGGGGTCACTTGAAAAGGAAATCTTGGCAAAATACGGCAGTCCTACGCCAAAGGCTATGGTAGAAAGCGGATTTTACCATATAAAACTGCTTGAAAAATACGATTTTAACGATATAGTTTTGTCCCTTAAATCCTCCGATACGCAAAAGATGTATGATGCATATTCTCTTGCGGCGGAAAGTTGTCCCTATCCGCTTCATTTAGGAGTTACCGAGGCGGGAACAAAGGAAATGGGAATTATAAAATCCTCGGCAGGAATAGGCGGACTTTTGCTTAAAGGTATAGGCGATACAATCCGCATTTCCTTAACCGATAATCCTACCTTTGAGGTTTATGCCGCAAAGAAGCTTCTAAAAGGTTTGGGATTCAGAAACGACGGGATAAGATTTGTTTCCTGCCCTACCTGCGGAAGAACATCAATAGACCTTATTAAAATTGCTTCCGAAGCGGAAGAACGGCTCAAAGATGTTAATAAGAACATAACCGTTGCCATTATGGGTTGCGTTGTAAACGGCCCCGGCGAGTCAAAGAATGCCGATATAGGTATCGCAGGGGGCAAGGGTAACGGAGTTTTATTCAAAAAGGGCGAAATTCTTTATAAGAATATCCCCGAAGAAAAATTGCTTGATACCCTGATTGAAGAAATCAAAAAAA
This sequence comes from Clostridia bacterium, assembly GCA_024404195.1. GTDB lineage: Bacteria > Bacillota > Clostridia > Oscillospirales > Acutalibacteraceae > UBA737. The sequence continues at coordinate 20,861 of JAKSQJ010000009.1, forward strand.
TGTAATACGGAGAATAAAAAAAGAATGTTTACGGTAAAGGAACTGTTTGAGGGTTACTTTGAAAGTTTCCCGAAAGAACTTGAAAAAGCGGTTGCAAATGATTGCAATCTTGACGAAGAAAACAGAACATTATATTTAAGAATAACCGCCGAAAATTACATAAAAACAAATATAATATCCGAGCTTAAAGCAAAGGTTATAAATGCATTAAAGCTTAACGGTGTAACGGTTGATATATCGTTTGGCGAAAACTGTTTTTGCGTAAATGCGGCGGAGGATATAGTATCGGAAATCAAGGCGAAAAATGCCATTCTTAACGGATATTTTAACGGCGCTTGCTATGATTTTGCCGACGGTTTGGTTACAATAACCCTTAAATACGGCGGAGTTGATACCGTTAATGCTTCGGATTTTAAGAGGCATTTTATAACTGCCGTTAAAGAGCGCTTCGGCATTGATGTAAATGTTACCGTTACGGGCGATAGCGAGGGCGAAAAGATAGAACTGCCTGACAATACGCAAAATGCCGTTGTTGAAAACTTACACAAATCCGAACCTATAAAACCCGAAGCCGTAAAACAGGAAAAACCGAAAAAGGTATTTTCGGGCAAGCCGAAGGACGGGCTTCCCGTTTATCTTGAAAGCGCCGAACTGTTTTTCGGCGAAAAAATAAATACCGATGTTTCGCCCGTTAAGAACATTACTCCGCCCACTGAGCACGAGCAGACAAAATTTATTGCCGCTTGGGGCGAGGTCTTCGGCAGAGATATTTCCATGCGAACAACAAGGTCGGGCAAAAAAATGGTATCGGGAAAGTTCTTTTTCAGCGACGGAACAAACTCCCTTTGCGCAAATATAAAGAAATTCCCGAAAAGCCGCAGTCAAAGCGGAGCCGAAAGGGAATTGCAGGATTTTATGAACGGTCTTGAGCCCCTTTGCGACGGTGCAAATGTTATCGTAAACGGTAACTACCAATATAATGTTTGGAGTAACGACTTTGTTGTTGATGTAACCGCACTTGCAACCGTTCAAAAGTATGAAGAAACGGACGAGCATGAGGGCGAAAAGAGGGTAGAGCTTCATTGCCATACCAATATGTCGGCAAAGGACGCCGTTTCAAAGGCGGAGGATATCGTAGCAAAAGCGCATAAATGGGGTCATAAGGCAATAGCCATAACCGACCACGGTGTTGTTCAAAGTTACCCTGCCGCCGCAGGTGCCGTTGCCAAAATCCGCAAAAAAGGCGGAGAATTTAAGGTAATTTACGGTGTTGAAAGTTACTTTATAGACGATACAAGATACGATATTTCGGGACTTAACTCCAAAGAAATCGGCAAACTCCGTAACCACCAGATTATTTTGGTTAAGAATAGCGTCGGTCTTAAAAATCTTTATGAGCTTGTCTCGGATGCTCACCTAAAATGCTTCCACGGTCGCCCTATAACCCTTCGTTCAAATTTAGATGCTCACAGAGAGGGGCTTATTGTCGGCTCGGCTTGTGAGTTGGGCGAACTTTACCGTGCCATAGTTGACGGAAAACCGAGAGAAGAACTTTTGGAAATCGCAAAATATTACGATTATCTTGAAATACAGCCGCTCGGAAATAATGCGTTTATGGTCCGTGATTCAATTTTGCCCGATAAGACCGATAAAAAGACGGGAGCGGTAATTCCCAATAGATTTAAGAATGTAACAAACCTTGATGTTATTAAGGAATTTAATAAAACCGTTGTATCCCTTGCGGACGAATTAAATATCCCCGTTGTTGCAACGGGCGATGTTCATTTTCTTTCAAAAGAGGACGGAATTATCCGTCAGATAGTTATGGCAGGTCAGGGCTTTGACGATATTGAAAACCAAGCCCCACTTTACCTTAAAACTACCGACGAAATGCTTGAAGATTTCTCATATTTCGGAGAACGGGCAAAGGAATTTGTTATTGATAACCCGAATAAAATCGCCGATATGGTTGACGGTGATATCGTTCCCGTTCCGACAAAGAGTTATCCGCCCGTTATTGAGGGCTCCGACGATATGCTTAAAGATATTTGTTGGAAAAATGCTCATAGGATTTACGGCGAAAATCTGCCCGAAATCGTTGAAAAACGGCTTTCAAAGGAACTTAATTCCATAATTTCTAACGGATTTTCAATAATGTATATTTCGGCGCAAAAGCTTGTTGCTTACAGTGAGCAGGAGGGCTATCTTGTCGGCTCCCGTGGCTCTGTCGGCTCGTCTTTTGTTGCTACTATGGCAGGTATTTCCGAAGTAAACCCGTTAGCGCCGCATTATGTTTGTCCTAAGTGTCAGCACAGCGAATTTTTTACCGACGGCAGTTACGGCTCGGGCTTTGATTTACCCCCTAAAAACTGTCCCGACTGCGGAACACCGCTTGACCGAAACGGCCATGATATACCCTTTGAGACCTTTTTGGGATTTAAGGGCGATAAGGTGCCCGATATTGACCTTAACTTCTCGGATGAAGTTCAGACGAGAGTTCAGGAATATACAAAAACACTTTTCGGTGAGGGAAATGTTTATAAGGCAGGAACAATATCAACAATAGCCGAAAAAACCGCCTTCGGTTTTGCAAAGGCGTATGCCGAAAAGATGAATGTTACTTTAAGCGGTCCCGAGCTTAACCGACTTGCAACCAAGGTTGAAAAAGCCAAGGTTAAGACAACAACGGGTCAGCATCCGGCAGGTATGATTATCGTGCCCGACGGTATGTCAATTTGCGATTTTTGCCCTGTTCAGCACCCTGCCGACGATACCGAAAGCGATATAATCACTACTCATTTTGACTTCCATTCCATACATGATACAATACTTAAACTTGACGAATTAGGTCATGTTGTTCCGACCATTTATAAGTATTTAGAGGAATATTCGGGCATACCCGTAAACGATATTACCATGTCCGACCCGAAGATTTACAGTTTATTTACCTCAACCGAGGCGTTGGGAGTTACCCCCGATGAAATTGACGCCATGGCAGGAACATTGGGACTTCCCGAGTTCGGAACAAAGCTTACTATTGATATGCTTGTTGACTGTAAACCGAAGAATTTTGCAGACCTTTTACAGATTTCGGGACTTTCTCACGGCACCAATGTTTACCACGGCAACGCAAAGGACCTTATTGATAACGGCACCTGCACCATTTCCGAGGTTATCGGAACCCGTGATAATATTATGGTTTACCTTATCCATCAAGGCATGGAGGAGGGACTTGCCTTCAAGATTACCGAAACCGTCCGTAAAGGTCTTGTTGCAAAGGGCAAGGTGTCAGAGGAGGACTGGAACAAATTTGCCGACGAGATGAGGGCTGTTAATGTTCCCGAGTGGTATATTGACAGTTGCCGGAAAATTGAGTATATGTTCCCGAAAGCTCACGCCGCCGCCTATGTTATTTCGGCGCTTCGTATTGCCTGGTATAAGGTTTATAAGCCGCTTGAATATTACTGCGCTTACTTTACCGCCCGTCCCGAAGATGTTGATGTTCCGACAATTACGGCAGGACTCCAAACCGTCAGAACGGTTATGCATAACATAAAGGCAAAGGGCAAGGAAGCCGAAAAGAAGGAACTTGACAACTATAAAAACCTGCTTATCTTTAACGAAATGATGTCAAGAGGAATTGAGGTATTGCCCCTTGATATAAATAAGTCCCACGCCGTTAAATATCTTCCCGAGGACGGCAAAATGCGACTTCCTTTCTGCGCTATGTCGGGTTGCGGAAGAAAAGCGGCATTCTCGGTTTATGAGGCCGCAAAAAAGGGCAACTTTATTTCAAAGGAAGATTTTGCGATAGAGGCAGGAGTATCAAAAACCATTATCCAAAACCTTTCGGATTTGGGTGCCTTTAAGGATTTGCCCGACACCAACCAGATTTCAATGTTTTAAGGATATTTATGAATAATAATATAGTTTTAATAGGTATGCCGGGGTGCGGTAAAAGCACCTGCGGTGTGCTTCTTGCAAAGGCACTTTTGATGGATTTTACCGATACTGATTTGATTATTCAAAAGGTTGAGGGCGAGCCGCTGCAAGAGATAATCAACAAAAAAGGCGGCGGATATTTTACTTCTTTAGAAGAAAAAACCGTTTGCAATACGGAATTTATAAACACCGTTATCGCAACGGGCGGCAGTGTTGTTTATTCAAAAAAGGCGATGGAGCATTTAGGCGAAAATTCAACCGTTGTTTATCTTAAAATTTCGTATGATACCATGGTTGAGCGAATAAGCAATATTAAAACCCGAGGAATTGTTCTTCAAAACGGCGAAACGCTCCGAGAGATGTTTAATAAAAGGGAAAATTTATACGAAAAATTTGCCGACATTATTATTGACTGCGATTTTTCGGATATTGAAAAAACCGTTCTTGAAATAATAAACGCAATAAAAAAATGACAAAAAATGACTTCGTATATAAAACAAAAAAATTGTATCATATCAATTTTTTCAGTCGGGTTAATAAAAACATCAGTATTTTTTTACATTATATTCCGCAAGAGTTTTAGGCAAATCTTCATCGGTAATAATACCGTCGGTTTCGCTTATATGTCCTAAATTGTAAAAGAATTTTTTAACGAACTGTTCTGCCGATTCTCCGACATAGGAGTAAGAATGAATAAGCTTTTCACCGCCGGTTGAAAATGTGCGGTGAAATTGCCAAGCTCGGTGAAACCGACCCGATGTTCAAAAGGTTAGACGAGATAGTAAAGGAAAACGGCGGTTTATGGTGTGCCGATGCTGAAAAATATCTTCTTGAAAACGCACCGAAACTTGTTGAGAATTAAGTGACAAAAAAATGAAAATAGTTACTCTTACATTAAATCCGGCTTTTGATTTACATTGCTTTTCAAGGAATTTTAAGCCGTTTTATGAAAATTTAGCCGATATTACCGATTTTGAGGCAGGCGGAAAAGGAATTAACATCGCCCGTGCCTTAACAGTCAACGGAATTAAGCAGACCTCGGTAGTTTTGTTAGGCGATGAAAACGGCGCTTCTTTTGAAAATGCGCTTAAAAAAGACGGTATTGATTATATCGGGATAACGGTAGAGGGCAGAATCAGGGAAAACATAACGATACATACGGATAATGCCGATGAAACCCGAATTTCCTTCCGCGGTTTTTCTGCCGATAAAAAAATATTAAAGCTTATAGAAGATAAGCTTTCCGATTTAACCTGCGGTGATATTGTAACCCTTACGGGAAGAAATCCCGACGGTATGGATATTGCCGATGTTAAAGAATTTGTGAAAAACCTTCAAAATAGGGGAATAAGAATTGTAATTGATTCCCGTTCGTTTGCGCTTGACGATATATTAGAAGTTAAGCCGTGGCTTATTAAGCCGAATCAAGAGGAAATTTCCGAGTATTTAGGCCGCACGGTTAATTCCTTTGAGGATATTAAATCGGCGGCGGAAGAACTACATAAAAAAGGCATAGAAAATGTAATGATTTCGTTGGGCGGTAAAGGGGCATATTTATTATGTGACGACGGCGAATTTATGGCAGATGCTCCGAAAATTGATGCCGTTTCAACAATCGGAGCGGGAGATAGCTCAATCGCCGGTTTTATTGCCGCAAAAAAAAGCGGCAAGACCGCGTCAGAATGCTTAAAAACAGCCGTTGCCTACGGCACAGCCGCTTGTTTAAGCACGGGAACCCGTCCACCGCTTGAAAAAGATATTAAAAAATTTTTGAAATAAATATTTTTTAGTTTATAAGTTTGTAAATACGGTTTTTTCTCCTTTGAGCCAAGCGCCCATATTAAGTGATAATAAATTCCAGTTTTGAAATCCGGGATTCATAATCGGCGCTCCGCTTTCGGGGTCATAGTATTCGTGCAATTCTCCGGTTTTTGTTAAGCGATAATCATATTGTTATTCCTTGATTTTTATTTTATAATCATTGCAGTAAGATTTCGGAAAAATGAAGTAGATAAACACAAAAAAGTTCTGATTACACCTGTAATAATAAACTTTTTTCAGTCATACAATTAGATAAGTCCTATATGGAGATGATTGTATGACATATAATAATAAAAACCGTGCGGTTATATTAGGCGAGTATATTTCCTTGACGGGAGCCACCGTCAGAGCAACCTCAAAGGTGTTTAAGGTTAGCAAATCCACGGTTCATAAGGATGTAACCAAGCGGCTTTATTATGATGACCCTGTGCTTTATAAGGCGGTTAGCGCCGTTCTTAAAAAGAATAAAGATGAGCGCCATATCAGAGGCGGTATGGCAACAAAAATGAAGTATCAAAAATATAGTAAGGAGAAAACTGATGAAGGTAATATTACTTAACGGAAGCCCCCGTAAAAACGGCAATACATTTATTGCATTAAGCGAGGTTGCAAAAGCCCTTGAAAATTCGGGCATTGAAACCGAAATAATAAGTATAGGCGATAAGGCAATAAGGGGTTGTATCGCCTGCGGAAGCTGCGGTAAAACCGGCAAGTGCGTGTTTGACGATGAAGTCAGAGCGGTAAGCGAGAAATTTGAAAGCGCAGACGGACTTGTTATCGGAAGCCCCGTATATTATGCGAGCGCAAACGGAACGATTATATCCTTTTTAGACCGCTTGTTTACGAGTTCAAAATTTGATACGGCTATGAAGGTCGGCGCAAGTGTCGCCGTTGCAAGAAGAAGCGGAACGACCGCAACCTTTGACCAACTAAACAAGTATTTTACCATAAGAAGTATGCCGGTTGTGTCCTCAATTTATTGGAATAATGCTCATGGCGCCGCCGTAGGAGAAGCCGCAAAAGACGAGGAAGGTCTTTTGACAATGCGGGAGCTCGGCAACAATATGGCATTTCTCATAAAAGCGATAAACAGTTATAAAGAGAAAAACGGACTGCCCGAAAAACAGCCGTCCGTTAAAACAAATTTCATAAGATAAAGATAAAATAGAGCCGCCCTTGAGGGTGGCTCTTTTAATGTTCGCAAGATTATTTTTGCACTTTTCTTTTTACTATTTTCATTATTTCGCAGAAAGGAATTATTGAAACCGAAAGAAGAAGGGCAAATATTAACTGCTTAAATCCGAGTGCGGTTAATCCGAAAACCGCACCTGCCGAGGTTAAGCAAAGGAATAATACAACAAACAAAAGCAAAACCGTTGATACAAACATAAAGTCCTTAAACTTAAATTCCTTTGTGAAAATACTTCCCGTAAACCTGATATTAAAGGCATGGAAGATTTCAATTAAACTTAAAACGGTAAATGCCATGGTAATACCCATACTGTATTTCAGTTTGCCGTCAAATCCCGAAACAGAGCTCTTGCCGATTACGAAGGCAAGAACGGTAATGACGGTAATATAAAGCGACTGAACGGCGATATCAATGGCACTTCTCATATCAAACAGATGTCCTTTGAAGGAGGAGGGGAGTTGCTTCATAACGCTTTTTTCGGCTTTTGCGGTTGCAAGAGCAACAACAGGGGCGCAGTCGGTTAAAAGGTTTATCCATAATAACTGAACTGCCGAAACGATAGGTTTCTTAAAGATTAAAAGCGAGATAAGGTAAACCGCAACCTCGGCAATATTACAACTGAGCAAAAATGCAACCGATTTTTGGATATTGGCAAAAAGTCCCCGACTTTCCTTTATTGAATTAACGATAGAACTGAAATAACTGTTTTTGATAATAATATCGGCGTTGCCTCTTGCAACATCCGTTCCGATTTTACCCATGGCGCAACCGATATCCGCATTGGCAAGTGCCTGAACATCGCTGAAATCGTCGCCGGTTACGGTAACTGTTTCTCCGCTTTTTTGGAGGGCATCAATTATGCGAAGCTTGTCCTCGGGGGTTATTCGGGCAAATACCGAATATTTACCTATATCTGCGGCAAGCTCCTCGTCGGTAAGCTCCGAAAGAGAACTGCCGGTTATCGCATAAGTTCCGTCCTTTAATATTCCGACCCGTCTTGCAACCGACTTTGCGGTGGTTATATTGTCACCGGTTATCATAATCGTTCTGATACCGGCGGTATCGCAAAGTCCCAATGCTTCAATGGTCGTTTCTCTCGGAGGGTCGTCAAGACCTATTAAGCCGATAAAAATAAGGTCGGTTTCAATTTCTTCCGCTATGGGATTGACCGGTATTTCGGCTAACGGCTTATACGCTATGCATACAACTCTTAAACCGTCAAGAGCCATACTTTCGTTTGCTTCAAGAAGAGTTTTTGAGTCAATATTATTTAATTTTTCCGCCAATATTTCGGGAGCACCCTTTACAATGGCGACGGGTTTACCGTCGTTTAAGTTAATACTTGTCATCGTTTTGCGCTCATAATCAAATGGGATTTGAGCAACACGGGGATATAAATTATCCAGTTCTTCCCCGCTGATGCCCGTAAGCTCAATACAGGCGTTTTCAATAGATTTTTCGGTGGCATCGTTTTGGAGAGTTGAACAGCTTGCCGCAACCCGAAGAATAGTTTTGCAGTTATCCGTAAGCGGCGTATCATCATAGGTTTTATAGGTTTCCCTGCCGTCAAAAATACGGGCAACAGTCATACTGTTCTTTGTTATAATGCCTGTCTTGTCGGAGCAAATAACGGTGGTTTTGCCGAGCGTTTCAAGGGCGCTGACCTTTTTTATAACTATACCGTCTTTTATTATCTGCTCAATACCGAGCGCAACGGCAATAACCGAAATGGTCGGAAGACCCTCGGGAATAGCCGCAACCGCAAGGGCAAGCGAATTAAGCAAAGAATTAAGAATGGTTGTTTCAAAATGGCGGTTTCTGAAATTTATTATGATGTTTATGGCGAAAATAAGAGCGCAAAATACAAAAATAACAATATTTATGATTTTACCGGTTGAGTTAAGCCGAGACTGAATGGGAAGAGTATATTCTCCTGTTTGCTGGTCAATGGAGGACGACCTTCCCAAAACGGTATTAAGTCCCGTTTCAACAACAACGGCTTTTGCGGTTCCGAGAGTTACAACGCAACCCGAAAATACCATATTGTTTCGCTCGGATATTTCGGAAATCTCATCAAAAACGAGGTCGGCTTTCTTGTTAATGGAAACATCGCTTCCCGTTAAAGCATATTCGTTGCAGGAAAAGTTTGATGTTTCAATAAGTCGTGCATCTGCGGGGATAAATTCACCCGATTTTATTATGATAATATCGCCGGGGACAAGCTCTTCCGATGAAATTTGCCTTGTTGAGCCCTCTCTTACTACCGTTGCTACGGGACTTGCAACACTGCGAAGTCGGTTAAGTGCTACCTGACTTTTGAATATCTGATATGCGCCTACCAAACTGTTTATAAGCACAATAACAATAATAAGAAGCGGCGAAAGGTAATCGCTTTCGTTAAACATACAAACAACGGATGTAATAATCGCTATGGCGATAAGAATAAGGCAATATTTATTCTTAATTTGTTCGGCAAAGCATTTCTTAAAAGACGGTTTTTCAACATTTTTAATGGTGTTAGGTCCGTATTTTTGAAGCCGCTCGTCAACCTCACTGTTTGAAAGTCCTTCTTCGGCTGAAACTTTAAGTTCTTCCAATACTTCGTTTGTTTCCTTATTATGCCAAATCATTCAATCACCTCAAACATTAAGCTCGGATTTAACATCCGACTGATAATATTTATTAAGTATCGGTTTAACATAATCCTCTAAAAATTCGTCAACCTGACTTATGCTTCTTCCGATAAAGTTTTCGGGCTTTAAGGTTGCCATGATTTCTTCTTTTGAAAGCGGAATATTGTTGTCGTTTGCCAATAAATCAATAAGATTATTGTCAAGGCCCTTAAGTTTCACCCGTTTTGCAGCTTCGTGGGAATAAACCCTTATTATTTCGTGAAGCTGTTGACGGTCACCGCCTCGCTTTACCGATTCCATCATAATATTTTCGGTTGCCATAAAGGGAAGCTTATCAAGAACTCTGCGGTTTATTACCTTTTCGTAAACAACAATATCACTTGTAACATTAAGATAGATATTTAGTATTGCATCAACCGCCAAAAACGCCTCCGATACGGCAATACGCTTGTTTGCGCTGTCGTCAAGAGTTCGCTCAAACCATTGTGTTGAGGAGGTCATAGCGGTATTTTGCAGGTCGCAAATAACATATCTTGAAAGCGCCGAAATTCTTTCGCAACGCATGGGATTTCGTTTATAAGGCATAGCAGAGGAGCCGATTTGCGATTTTCCGAACGGCTCTTCCATTTCTTCAAACGACTGTAAAATCCTCATATCGTTTGAGAATTTATAGGCACTTTGAGCAAAGCCCGAAAGGGCAGATAAAACATAATAATCGGTTTTTCTTGAATAGGTTTGTCCCGAAACGGGAACGCAACCGTCAAAGTCCATATATTCGGCAATAAGCTCGTCAACCCTTTTGGCTTTTTCTTCGTCGCCGTCAAAAAGCTCCATAAAGCTTGCCTGAGTGCCGGTTGTTCCCTTTGACCCCAAAAGTTTAAGGTTTTTAAGCTGAAATTCAAGGTTTTGAACATCGCCCAAAAGCTCGTTTATCCAAAGGGTTGCCCTTTTTCCTACGGTTGTAAGCTGAGCCGGTTGCAAATGGGTGTATGCAAGGCAGGGAAGCGCTTTATACTTCTCGGCAAAATCGGCAAGATTTTTAATAACAGCCGCCGCCTTTTTAAGCACTAACTTTGAGCCCTCTTTAAGTGCTATAATGTCCGCATTGTCGCCGACATAACAGCTTGTTGCTCCCAAATGGATAATCGGCTTTGCGTTAGGGCACTGAACGCCATAGGCGTAAACATGGCTCATAACATCGTGCCGAACTTCTTTTTCTCTTGCCTCGGCAACATCGTAGTTTATGTTATCGGCATTTTCAACGAGTTCTTTTATTTGTTCATCGGTAATAGAAAGTCCCAATTCCTTTTCGGCTTTTGCAAGGGCAATCCAAAGCTTTCTCCAGGTTTTGAACTTAAAGTCATTGGAAAAAATATACTGCATTTCCTTACTTGCATAGCGAGTTGAAAGGGGGGAAATATATGATGATCTGTCCTTTTCCATACTTTACCTCTTTTTTTTGCATAATAATACTTATATAGTTTACCAAAAATTTACCGAAATGTCAATTATACGGTTATACTGATAAGAATGTTCTTCTTTGTCAAAAATATTAACATTTGGTTGACAATTGTTGGAAAGTAATATACTATAATAGGTATCGGAATAAATAAAAAGCTGCACTTTCAGGTGGTGGATTTATAATATGAAAAGCACGCGTCATGATTTAATACTTCGCTTCTTCAAGTTCTTTTATATAGTTTTTGCCGTCCTTCCTTTCGGAGCGGTTTGGAGTTTAATTTATGTTGAAAAAATGGAATTGCCGTATTATACAAAGGGTAATGTTGCAATATCCATACTTTTTATTATCCTTTATGCGACCTTCGGAAAGGTATTTAACGCCTTTTTGGTATCGCTTCCTCCCCTTACCGAAACGATTTACAGTCAGGCGTTGACCTTTATTATGACCGACGGTCTTATGTATGGCGTTATGGTTTTGCTTATCAAGCGATTTCCGAATGTTTGGCCGTTGTTTATTGTTTTTTTAATTCAACTGGCGCTCGTTGCGTTATGGTCTGTCGTAATAAAACTTTGTTACTTTAAGATATCCCCCCCGAAGAAAACCGCCGTAATTTTTGATATGCGCCGAGGTCTTGAAAAATCGTTTAAAGAATATGGCTTGGATAAAAAATTCAACATTGTAAAAACTATTCACGCAACCGAATGTTTAAAGGATTTAAGCGCCTTAAAAGGAATAGAGGTCGTATTTTTAAGCGGTGTTCACAGTCACGACAGAAATATCGTCTTAAAGCATTGTCTTTATAACGGTATTGATGTTTATATTATACCGAGAGTCGGCGATGTGATTTTAAGGGGCTCTAAAACCGTTCCCATGTTCCATCTTCCGGTTTGGCGTGCCTCAAGATACAGTCCGAGTCCTTTTTATTTGTTTGCCAAAAGGATTATAGATATTGTTGTATCTGCCGTTGCCATTCTTATTACCTCACCGATATTTATTATAACCGCTTTTGCCATTAAGATTTATGACAGAGGACCCGTTTTTTATCTTCAAAACCGCCTTACAAAAGACGGAAAGAAATTTAGAATCATAAAATTCCGCAGTATGTGCGTTGATGCGGAAAAGGACGGTGTTGCCCGTCTTTCTTCCGGTGATAAGGACAGCAGGATAACCCCCGTCGGCAAGATTATAAGAAAAGTCCGTATAGATGAGCTTCCGCAACTTTTCAATATTTTCTTAGGTCAGCTTTCAATAGTAGGTCCCCGACCTGAAAGACCCGAAATTGCCGAACAATACTGTAAAGAAATGCCGGAATTTTCTTTAAGATTACAGGCAAAAGCAGGTCTTACCGGCTATGCTCAGGTTTACGGACAGTATAATACAAGCCCTTATGATAAACTCCAAATGGATTTAATGTATATTTCAAAGCCGAGTCTTCTTGAAGATTTAAGAATTTGCTTTGCAACTATTAAAATTCTGTTTATGTCGGATAGCACAGAGGGTATTGACGAGGGACAAACTACGGCTATGTCCGACACTCCTGATAATAAGCAGTAATTTCTCGGAGGAAATATGAAGCAAGGTTTAGTATCAATTATTACTCCATGTTATAACGGCGAAAAGTATATAAAAGAAACAATAGAGTCGGTTTTGGCGCAAACATATACCGATTGGGAAATGATTGTTGTTGACGATGGCTCAAAGGATAATTCGGCGGATATTGTGTCGGAATATTCAAAAAAGGACACAAGAATTAAACTTTTAAGTCAAGAAAATGCAGGCTCCGCCGCCGCAAGAAATAACGGTATTCGCAACTGCGAGGGGCAGTATATCGCTCTTCTTGATGCGGACGATTTATGGCAACCGGATTTTCTTAAAAGCCAGATTGCCTTTATGAAAGAAAAAAACGCCGTTTGCGTTTATTGCTCGTATAGCTTAATTGATGAAAAATCCGAAGAAATATTGCACCCCGTTTCGGCAAAGCCGGTTGTTACAACAAAAATGATGTATGTTACAAATGAAATCGGTTGTCTTACGGGACTTTACGATAGCGAAAAGCACGGCAAAGTATATCTTCGTGAAGAGCTTAACAGTATAAGGGACGATTATGCCTATTGGCTTGATATAGTAAAGCTTGAGGGTGTGGCATACGGTAATCCGAAAATCCTTGCAAAATACAGAGTTTTGGCAAACTCCACAACGGGAAACAAGAAAAAACTAATTAAGAAACAGTATAGTTTTTACCGTGATTATCTTAAATTAAATCCGATAAAAAGTGTCTATAACTTAACCCGTTGGGCTGTTAGAGGGCTTATAAAGTATCGTTAAGTGCTTTGGAGGAACAAAGATGTATGATTATTTGATTGTCGGTAGCGGTTTATACGGTGCGACCTTTGCCCAAAGAGCCAAAGCCGACGGCAAATCGGTTTTGGTTATTGATAAGCGCCCGAATATTGCCGGAAATGTTTATACCGAAAAAATTGAGGGTATAAATGTTCATAAATTCGGCGCTCATATTTTCCATACGAACAATAAAGAAGTATGGGACTATGTAAATCGCTTTGCAACCTTCAACCGCTTTACAAATACTCCGATTGCAAACTATAAGGGCGAGATATATTCCTTGCCTTTTAATATGTTTACATTTAATAAGATGTGGGGGGTAAAGACGGCAGACGAAGCCAAAAAAATCATAGATGAGCAACGCGCGGAGATTAAAGGAACTCCGAAAAATTTAGAGCAGCAGGCAATTTCGCTTGTCGGCAGAGAAATTTACGAAAAACTTATTAAAGGTTATACCGAAAAGCAATGGGGTAGGGACTGTAAAGATTTGCCGCCCTTTATTATTAAGCGGCTGCCCGTTCGCCTTACCTATGATAACAACTATTTTAATGCGCTTTTCCAGGGAATACCCGTAGGCGGTTATACGAAAATGGTTGAAAATATGTTAAAAGGCATTGAGGTTAAGCTTAATACCGATTATTTTTCTGATAAAGAAAATTTTGATAAAATGGCAAAACGGGTTATATATACGGGACCTATTGACGCCTATTTTGATTATAAGCTCGGCACCTTGCAGTATCGTTCTGTCCGTTTTGAAAACGAAATTTTGGATATTCCGAATTTTCAGGGTAATGCCGCCGTAAATTATACCGACAGAGAAACTCCCTATACGAGAATTATTGAGCATAAATGGTTTGAATTCGGTAAGGACGAAATGGGCAACGATATTAAAAAAACCGTTATTTCAAAGGAGTATAGCTCCGAATGGAAACCGGGTGACGAGCCATATTATCCCGTTAACGACGAGGCAAACGAAAAACTTTATAATGACTATAAAAAGTTAGCCGAAAAGGAGAAAAATGTTGTTTTCGGCGGACGCCTCGGCGAATATAAATACTACGATATGGATAGGGTTATAGAAGCGGCATTTGACGCTTACGAAAAAGAAAAACAATAAAAACTACTGTCGGCATTTTTGGTTTTCAAAATTTGCCGACTTTACTTTGAAAAAGGAGAAATTTATGGATTTAATACCGAGCTTTCAGGTTGACCATACAAAAATCGTCCCAGGAATTTATGAATCAAGGGTTGATAATGTCGGCGAAGATTTTGTAACGACCTTTGATGTGAGGATGAAGCGCCCGAACACGCAAAAAGCAATTTCGCCCGACGCCATGCATACAATAGAGCATATAATCGCAACATATTTGCGAAACGATAAAGAATGGAAGGACCGCATTGTTTATTGGGGGCCTATGGGTTGTCTTACCGGTTGTTACCTTATTGTAAAGGGAAGACCGACCCCCGAAGAATTATCCCCGCTTTTAATTCGTGCTTTCAGATTTTGCGAAAATTATGAGGGTATAGTCCCCGGAGCAACCGCAGAAAACTGCGGAAATTATAAGCTTCATAATCTTGATTTGGCTAAAAAAGAAGCAAAGCTTTTTGCTGATTTGCTCCAAAACAGCCCTTCATTTACATACCCCGTAACAAAACGGATAATTACCGAAAACGGCGAAGAATTTTACGATTCTTAAACCGCAACTTTTTATTGCTTTTTGCACAAAATAAAGACAAAACTTTTTACTTGTAATTACAGGGTTTTAGTGATATTATATATTAGTTAAATGATAGATGATTTAGGGATGAAAAATGTCAGATACAGTAACTGAAACCAAGACCGTAGAGTCTTATGAACTTAAAAAGAACAATTTTTTCATCAACAGCGTTTCAACAAAATTTGTCGTAAGCTCCGTAATATCAATTCTTTTTGTGTTTGCGGGGTCTTTTATTGATACTGTTCTTGTAGGCGCTTATTTGGGCGAAAAGGGTTTAAGTGCCATGTCCATTATAAGTCCCGTATATCTGATTTACTATACGATAGGTGCGGTAATCGGAATCGGCGGCAGCGTTTTGGCGGCAAGGTCACTCGGTAAGGATAATATCAATGAATACCGAAAAATCTTTACTATGGCAACTATTTGCGTTGGCGTTATGGCGGTTTTAATGACAATAATTGCCTATGTGTTTGCCAATCCCATTACCGATGCTCTTTGCGGCAGTGTTTCGGGGGACACCAAAAAATATGTTAAAGATTATCTTATGTATTACTTCCCCGGCGGTGCTTTTACGCTTGTTTCCTATATTCCTCTTTACTTCTTAAAAACCGACGGTAAGCCGAAAATCTCTTCGGCATTGTTCTCGGCTTCGGCTATAATAAATATTGTGTTCTCATGGCTGTTTATGAGTCCGGCATTTAATATGGGAACTTCCGGTGCTTCTCTTGCAACCTCAATTTCCATGGGCGCTGTTTCGGTTTTGGGCTTTATCGCATTAACAAGAGGAAAGACCGAACTTAAATTTGTAAAGAACAGTTTTTCTTTTGATTTGTTCAAGAAAACGGTTATCGCCGGTATTCCAAACGGTATGAATAACCTTCTTGAAAGTGCGAGAATAATTTTTGTTAATTTTCTTCTTATATCAATATCTTCTTCGCTTCTTTCGTGCTATACCGTAGTCCGCAATGTTTCGGATATTCTTATCTCGGTGGTAACGGGTATTGCCTATGCCGTTATGCCTCTTGTCGGCGTTCTTTATAACGAAAGAGATTATGAAGGAACTCATACGGTTATGAAAATCGCTATGAAAAAGGGTCTTCGTGTTATGATACCGCTTGTTGTCATAACTTCCCTTATTCCCGACCTTTTATTTATGGCTTTCGGTGTTAGCGATGCCGCAGTTATAAAAGAGGGAAGATATGCCATAGTTCTTTCGGTCGTCGGTATTATTGCCTCTTATGCGAATACCCTCTACATAGGTTATTTAACCGCCATAAAGCGAGAGGGAATTGCAACGGTTATGGTCATTTTAAGGTTGTTTGCACTACTTGTTGCTTTTGCGTTTCCGTTATCTTTCCTTATCGGCTCAAAGGGTGTTTGGGCGGCATTTTCTCTTTGTGAAATTTTCACATTTGTTATATACTTAATAATTATTTGGCGAATAAGAAAAAGGAAGCCGCAATATGATAAACTTTTAATAGATAATTCTAAAAAGTTGGCTGATGACTTTTCTTTTTCGGTTAAAAACGATGTTAACGATATCGTTCTCGCAACCCAAAAGATATCGGAGTTCCTTGAAGATATCGGAACTGATATGCGCAGAAGCTATAAGGTCGGCATGGCGCTTGAAGAAATTTTGACCTTCCTTATTAACCACTGCGTTGATAAAGATAAGGAAAGCTTTACCGATATTCGTGTTGTTCGGCTTGACG